>NZ_JBEFAK010000054.1:0-61462 GCF_040137845.1 Nonomuraea sp. B19D2
TCCACTCGTTCTGCGGTAATATTCCACCGAAGGAGTATGAAGGCGCCTTCTATAAGGCGCAGGAATCTGCTACGTCATTCGCAAGTTCGCAGGAATCGTAGCCTCCAAGATTCCCGGGACGGTCCAGTTGCCAAACGTGGCACGGGCGGGACGGGTGCGGAATACTGCCTCAATGGCTGCTGAGTACGCCCAGAGCGACCAGTTCCGTGGCCTCCCTGTAGTCTCGGGGAAATTTCCAACGGATTTGCCTGACCTGCACTGATGTCGCCATCTCCGAGATCGGCAATCCACGTTCTCGCTGGGGCTGCTTGATCTGCTCGCGCAGGCGACGATGGCACCACTGGTCGCTTGCCGTTCAGTGACGGCCCGGAACTCCTATAGCTCCGGCGAGCCGCCACTCAGTTGATCAATGGGTACGGCGGCGGGGCGCCAGGACCTCGGTGACCTTGGCGATGGCTTCGGCACCGGGTTTGACGTAGCGCATGGCGGTGCGGGGGTTCTTGTGCCGGGTCTTGCCCATGATGAGCTGCAGCGGCACCTCGGCCTCGCCGAGGTGGGTGGCGGCGCTGTGGCGCAGCTGGTGCAGGTCGAGCCCGGCGTACTTGTCCAGCAGGACGCGGGCGCGGTCGTAGCCGAGGCGGGCGCGCCCGGTGTGCGGGCAGATGTCGCCGGCCGCCGGACGGCGAGCGGGAACCGGGCGCCGCTCGGACAGGAACAGTGGACCGTGCGTGCGCGTGCTGCCGTCCGGTAGACGCAGTAGCCGGGGCAGCAGGTGGGCGGTGCCACTGTCCCAATACACCCACTCGGTGGCGCCGCCCTTGGACCGGACGGGGGCGCGGCGGTGCTCCAGGTCCAAGTCCTCGACGTTCAGAGCGAGGATTTCGGCGGCTCTGGCCGCGGTCTCGTACAGCATCCGCCACAGCGTCTTCTCCCGCAGCGGGATGTCGCGGCGGGACAGCAGCCGGTGGATGGTGGTCTTGGCGACCGTGCGGGTCTCGTCGGCGCTCTCCTTGCGGCGTTCGGCGTCGGCCGGGACCGACGGCGCGGCCCAGTGCCTTTTGGTCTGGCACCAGGCGAGCCAGGAGGTGATGGCGGCGCGGTTGCGGTTCCAGGTCGCCGGCGCGCTCGCCCCCCAAAGCTCGGCCAGCGCGGCGCCGATCTCGTCGCCGGTGATCTCGGCGAGCGGACGATCGCGGCCGAGCAGCGCGGTGACGCGGTCGATGGCCGAGGCGTAGGCGCGGTGGGTGTTCGGGTTGGCGGTGCGCGGCGTGGCCAGGAAGGCGTCGGCGGCCGCGGCGAGGCTGACGCCTTCACCGCGAAGGGCGGTGACCTTCGGCACGGCGCTCATGCCGGCCGCTGGGCGGCGGTCGCTGCGCCGGCCTGGGCGATGTACCGGATAACGTGCCGGAGTCGCGCACCGCCCCGGCAGAGGGTTGCCCTGGTCGCCGTGCCGCCGTGATCGCTCATGTACGTGATAATAGATAGTTATCCCGTACATGAGCGGATGAGTCGCCGGGATCACGGCGGACGACGAGCATCCGATGGAAGTGCCATGAGCGGATGTGCCGGTTAGCCGGCTAGGGCTCTTCCTTCCCGTGATCTCACCCAGGCGGTGAAGCCCTCGACCGCATCGATGACGGCCTCGAAGCGGACCGAGTGGTACAGGTCGAAGGCGTGGTTCCCGCCGCGCAGCTCGGCGTAGACGACGGGGTTGGCCGAGGTGTGGCGTAGCCGGTCGGCGAAGTGCCGGGCATCGGCTGCAGGCACCAGCGGGTCCAGATCGCCGTGGGCCACGAAAAACGGCGGTGCGTCTGGTCTGTTGTGGGCCAGCGGCGAGGACTCGGGGCCCAGGCCGAAGTAGGTGCCGTACCAGCCGTTCAGGTAGATGGCGCCGGTCACGGAGGTGTCGGCGTCCTCGAAGCCCGGTTGGAAGGCGGGGTCGTTCTGGGTGAGCGCGGCCAGTGCCGCCATGTGCCCGCCCGCCGAACTGCCCGCGACGAACAGTGTCGAAGGGTCGGCGCCGTACTCGTAGGCGTGCGTGCGTACCCAGGCGATGATCTTCTTGAGGTCGATCAGGTGGTCCGGATGCTGGGCCTGCGGCCGTAGCCGGTAGTTGGCGCTGATGCACACCCATCCCTGGCCGGCGAGGTGGTAGAGGAGAGGAAGTGACTGGCTGTTCTTGTGGCCGCCGGAGTAGCCGCCGCCGTGCAGGTGGACCATCACGGGCCCGCCGGCGGGGCGCGAGCGGTGGTGGTAGAGGTCGAGCAGGTTGCGGCGGCCCGTGTCGCTGTAGGGGAGGTTGGCCACGCGCCGGACGTCCAGGCGGCGCCGGAAGATGGGCAGGAGCAGGATGCGGGCCCACGGGGGACGGCGCCGCAGCCCAACTCTGAGGTCGGCGTCGATGGCGGCGCGCCACCCCGCGCCCAGCCCGAGGTCCATCGCGCGCTCGATCCTGGCCCGCTCGCCCAGCGCGCGGTAGGCGATGACCGCGAGCCCGATCGCGGTCACGGCGGCCAAGGCGACGACCGCCCAGCCGCCCGCCGAGTCGATGTCACCGTCGGCGAACGCCAGCGCTGTCGGAAGCAGCAGCATCCAGAAGAAGGCCGCGAACGGCAGTTCGTTGGCGGCCAGGCCGAAGTAGTAGCTCGGGCGGCCGAGCGGGCGTGAGAACGGCAGCGGTCGTAGCGCGAACAGCGTGCCGATCGCGACGAGCGCCACAGTGAACAGATACCCGAAGGGCACAGAACCTCCGAAGATCGAATTTGACACCGGGGCGTGACCGCCCAGGTGTGGCCAGAAGGAGCCGGGGACCTCGGCCCGGCCGCGGAAGGCCCACCAGCGCAAGGCCTGTTAGCCAAGCTTGATCGCGATGAGGGCCAAAGTGATCAGGGATCTGTAGGGCAGGTTCATCGTCGCGCCAGCCCCAGGACGATGACGGCACCGACGACCAGGTGTAGCAGGATCAGCACAAGCGTCGCGGCGGCGCCGACCGCGCTGCCGAGTGGGCCGAGGAGCGACAGCGCGCACACGGCCAGGGCGATGATCGTCTAGATCCGGCCGGGCCGGGACGCGAACCGCTCCAGGACGGCCAGCAGCGCCCAGCCCGCCAGCCCGACCACCAGGCTCACCACTAGGACCAATCCCGGTTCGATCTGCTGCGTCCCGGCGCCCATGCGCACGGTCAGAGTGGTTCCGGCGACCGGCACGGCCAGGGCCCAGACGGCCAGGGCGGCCGCGGGGGCGCCGACGACGGTGAGGAGGATTCGCTTGGCTGAGGTGTTCATGCCGGTCAGCTTCGCCCGGTCGCCCGATCCGCCACATCGGGCGCGTGGTCGCTCTGTGTTCTCCCCTGGTGGGGTACGGGTCCTACTTTGGTAGGTGATGGCGCCTGCGAACCGGCGTTTACCCTGACCCGGTGAGCAAGATCCGACCCTCGCACCCGATCGCGGTGGCCAGCGTGGTCCTCGGGATAGGCGGCCTGAGCGCCCTTACGCTGTGGAGCCTGGCCGACGGGCCCATGTGGGGGCTGGACGTCGTCGTCGCGGCGGTGAGCCTGGTCGCGGCGCTCGCCCAGCTGTGGTGGCCGGCCTCGGGGGCACTGGCCGCCACCCTCCTGGCCACCCTTTCTCCCGTGGCCACTGCGGCGGCGACGATGGGGGCGCTGCAGGTGGCCCAGCGCAGGCGCTTCCCCGTCGCGGCGGCGGTGGCGGCCGGGGGCGTCGCGGCCCACGTGGTCCAGGGGCTGTGGCGGCCGAACTCCGGCATCTCCCAGCAATGGTGGTTACTGCTGATCTGCGCCTCCTACGGCGCGCTGCTCGGCTGGGGCGCGCTGGCCCGCTCCCGCCGCGCCCTGCTCTTCTCCCTGCACGAGCGTGCCGACCGCGCCGAGGCCGAGCAGGGCAGGCGGGTTGCCGAGGCCCGCATGGCCGAACGCCGCCGGCTCGCCGGGGAGATGCACGACGTGCTGGCCCACCGCCTGTCCCTGGTGGCCACCCACGCCGGGGCACTGGAATACCGCCCGGACTCCTCCCCCGAGCAGCTCGCCCGGGCCGCCGGGGTGATCCGCACCGGGGTCCACCAGGCGCTGGAGGAGCTCCGCCAGGTGATCAGCCTGCTGCGTGAACAGGACGACCAGCTGGACGAGCTGGAACCCCAGCTGGTGCTGGCCGACCTGCCCGGCCTGATCGCCGACGCACGGGAGGCCGGCCAGGAGGTGCGGCTCCGCGAAGAGGTCACTGACGACGGCACCGTGCCGCAGGCCGCGTCCCGGACCGCCTACCGCGTCGTCCAGGAGGGGCTCACCAACGCCCGCAAACACGCCCCCGGCCGGCCGGTGGACGTGCTGCTGCGCGGCGCTCCCGGCACGCCGCTGCTGATCGACATCCGCAACCCGCTGGCCCCGGCGGGCACCGCCCCACTCGCGCCCGGCAGCGGCCTCGGCCTGGTCGGGCTCACCGAGCGGGTGCGGCTGGCTGGCGGGCAACTGGATCACCACAACGCTGATGGAGAGTTCCGGCTCCAGGCCCGGCTACCATGGCCCGCGTGATCCGCGTGTTACTGGTCGACGACGATGCCCTGGTCCGCGCAGGGCTGTTCATGATGCTGGACGGCGCTGCCGGCATCACGGTCGTCGGCGAGGCGGCCGACGGCCAGGAGGCGATCACCGCCACCGACTCCCACGCCCCCGACGTCGTCCTGATGGACCTGCGGATGCCGCGTGTGGACGGCATCACCGCCACCCGCCGGCTGCGCGCCCGTGCCCGCCCGCCTGAGGTGATCGTGCTGACCACGTTCGACACCGACGAGAACGTCCTGCACGCCCTGCGCGCGGGCGCTGCCGGGTTCCTCCTGAAGGACACCCCGCCGCCGCGGATCGTGGAGGCGGTCACCCGGGTCGCCGCGGGCGATCCGATCCTGTCCCCGCGCATCACCCGGCGGTTGATGGAGCGCACCGTCGCGCAGGTCGGCGCCTATGAGCGGGCACGTGCCGCGCTGGCCGCCCTCACCCCTCGCGAGCACGAGGTAGCCCTGGCGATCGCGCGCGGCCAGACCAACGCCGACATCGCCGCGGACCTGGCCATGGGCATCACGACCGTGAAGGCGCACGTCTCCAGCATCCTCACCAAGCTCGGCATGGACAACCGCACCCAGATCGCGATCCTTGCCCACGACGCGGGTCTGACCTGACCAGCCTGGAGCGAAGCAAGCGCCGGTATCGCTCATCTCCGCGTACGCGCTGTACTACCTGGAGAGCCTGGGGATGCCCTCCGACGAGGCGGCCCGCGCTCACCCAGACCGGGCGGTAAGCACCAAGGGGTGGCCCGCGCCCGGCGCGGGCCACCTCTGCGATCAACCGCCTACGCCATCTCCCTGCAGGGAACGCGGCGCAGAACCGGTCAGGGCGTCAGCCCCAGCTCACGTAGTTGCGCGGGCCGCAGCGGCCGCCAGCCGCTGGTGTCCAGCTTGGCCAGCTCCGCCTCCACATCCACGGTGATCACGCCGAAGAAGTTGACGTTCTCGCTGTGCGCCGGGGAGATGTGCGCCAGCAGCTCGTCAGGCACCTCCCGGCCGGCAGCGCGTAGCTGCCGCACCGCCAGCGAGTAGTACTCCGTGGTCCACGTGATGACAGCATTGGTCAAAACGGTCAAACACCACGCCTGATCCGTCTGATCGGCCAGGGCGGGCTTGGTGACGGCACCCTGGTGCGCGTAGTGCAGGTCGCGACGCAGCGCGTGCAGGCTCTCCCCCTTGTTCAACTGGCGGGCGATCTTCCTGCGATAGGCCGGGTCCGACAGATACTTCGCCGCATGCAGCGTACGGCGCAGCAGGCCCCACTCCTTCAACGCCGCCGCCAGGGTGTTCTGCCGGGAGGCGGCCGACCACTTGCCCACCACCAGCGAGGCGGTCGCCTGGCCGTACTTCAGCGACCCGGCCATGCGCAGCAGGTCAGGCCAGCACTCGGCGATGAGGTCTTCATTCCAGCGCGCCCCCAGCAGCGGCCCGGCGTGCGGGTAGCGCTTGACAACCTCGGTGGGGGTGTCATCCCGGATCATGGTGATCTTGCCGAGGTCACGGATGCGCGGGGACAGCAGCTTGCCCACCAGGTCGAACAGGGCAAAGTTGATCAACGTGACGCCATGAGTATCGGTCGCGTGCTCGAACAGGGGCAGATCGGTGGCGTTGCCCAGGAAGTCGTCCAGCACGAAGTGCGCTTCGCGCGCGTTCGGGACGATGATCTTGGTTCCGAAGGTGGAGTGCTGGTCGGACACGTGCGTGTAGGACGACAGCACCTGACCGCCGTAAATGGTCATGTCCCGGGCGGTCGTGCTCTTGCCCCGAACCGGGAACCTCTGCCCGTCCGAGCTCGACATGGTGCCGCCGCCGAACACCTTCGACAGCTCCAGCCCGTGATGGTGGTTGACCAGGCACGTGTTGGCCTCACGCAGCGTCTCCTCCCGCACGTACCACTCCTGCGTCCAGCGCAGCACGTCATACGGAATGCCGCAGGCCTCGCTCATCCTGGACAACCCCAGATTTGTGGCGTTGGCGATCAAAACGCTGAGGATGTTGCGCTTGAGATCGACCGAGCGGGCCTGCTTGCGGCCCCCGGCGTGGGTGAAGCAGTCCAGAAAGTTCGTGCGCACGTCCAACTCGATCAGCAGAGAGGCGATCGGCGCGAACGGCAGCATCCCGGCCAGCTCCGCCCTCAGCTCCTCGGCCTCGCCCGGCACATCCTCGGCCGACAGCGGCGGGATCACCAGCTTGTCGTCCTCATCCAGCCGGACCGCGCCGGCGTCGTCCGGCAGCGCTTCGGCCAGCGTCTGGTCGAGCTGGGCCAGCGCGGCGTGCAACTCCTCCTTGCCCTGTTCCATCGCCTCAGCCGCATCCGCCGGCTTGCGGACCAGCTTGCAGAAATCGGCCCGCCGCGGCGCCCACTGCTCGGGCGTGTACAGGTAGGTGGCCGGGTCGGCGTAGCGGCGCGAGCCCGGCACGAACACATCCCCCGAGCGCAGCCCGTCGCGCAGCGCCAGCACGACGCACAGCTCCCAATAGTGACGGTAGGCCGTCTCGTCGCCGTCTTTTCGCGCCTTGGCCAGATACTCGGCGTAGCGAGTCGGTACGAACGAGGTCGGCGCGCCCTCGGGCACCTTACGGCCCCCGCTCTCGTTCAGCCGCTTCAAGATGGCCACCGCCTCCATCAACTCCGCGGTGCCGGTCCCGCCCTGGAAGTCGATCGCCGCCAGCACCAGCGGGGTGAACTGACGCAGGTAGGTGTAGGAGGCGTGCAGCGCCGACAGCCGCCCATGATCGCGGGGCAGCTTCTTCCAGCCTTCGGAGACGACCTCGCGCAGCTTGCTCATCCCGATCTGGTTGCGCAGCAGCCCGCCGATCTGCTCATCCGGGATGGACGGATCGGCGAGAACCGGCAAGATCACATCCAGCAGCAGCTGACGGGCCTCACCCGCCTTGGCCCGTTCGATCAGCGCCTCATCCGTCTTGGACTTGGCCCGCGACTCCCGCGCGGACACGGCCTGGTCGAACAGCATCACCACCTCGTCGACCTGGTCGACCGCGGACTGCGTGACCACCGTCAGCAAGATCGGATAGCGGCGTTGCTCCTCCCGGCGCTCCAGCGCCTGGTTGGTCGAGCGGCGGCCCACCGAGGCTAGAAACCGGCGCCGCTCGGCCGCCAGCACCGACACATCCAGGGTGTGGGCGTCCATGTTGCGCAGGTAGAGCAGCTTGTCGATGGCGGTCTTCACCGACGTCGCGCTGGCGTCGGTGGCCGCCTTGATCAGCCACGCCAGCCGGGTCATCTTCAGCCCCGCGTCGTAGACCAGCAGCCGATCCAGATCCGCGCGTAACTGATCAGTCAGCAGGTGCGCCACCTTCTCCCATGTCAGCGCGGTCGCGCTGGTCCGGGCGGTGGCCACCATCCTGGCCAGTGTCGTCACGCCCGGCCGGATCATCTTGGCCGCCATCAGGTACTCGGTGGCCAGGTTGAACAGCAACGTCGGCGAGTCGTGCTCCATCGCCCGGTCCAGCAGGAACTGCTCCAGGTCCTTCATCGCCGTACTGCCGGCCGGGGCGCTCTTCCAGCCCAGATATCCAGCCACCAGCCGCAGATGATCACTGCGGGTCTGCTCCCGGTGCCCGTAGTCGGCGAGGACAGCAGCATCTATGGCCAGCCGCTCGGCCAGCCGGGCCACCGCCACCGGCGGCGCCGCCGTCACTTCATCCGGCACGAACCCCAGCCAGGGCAACGTGGCGAGCTGGACAGCAAGCCCAAGGCGATCACTGGCACCCCGGCCACGGCCTGGATCGATGAAGGCGACGTCGGCGGGTGTCAGAGTGAAGTACCGGATCAGATCGTCACGGCCGATGTCGGGGTACGAGCGCAGCCGCTCCAACTGGTCCTCGGAGAACATCCGGGTCGACATCGACCACCTCCACACCGCAACCCGGGTCGGGACCGTACGAACCGTAGCGGAAGTGATCAACAAACGGAACAGGCCCACATAAGTGCAGGTCAGACAAATCCGTTGGAAATTTCCCCGGGACTACAGGGAGGCCTCCGTGGTGCCCGCATCCACCTGTGCGACCTTGCCGGTCTGGAGATCCGCGATTGCGAGGTCAGCGGTCTGAAGATCGTCGACTGCTATGGGAGCGACGTCTACCTCGGTGGCGACTTCGAGCGTGTCGTCGTCAACGACGTCGACGTGACCGCCTACGTCGAGGCCGAGCTCGACCGGCAGCACCCCACGCGGGTGCTGGCGCGTGACGCCGCGTCCCCCGACGACTACCGGGCTGCTTGGGATGCCATCGAGACGCTGTGGGCGGCGACGCTCGACCGCGCCAGGCTGTTGCCCGAGGCCAAGTTGCACGAGCAGGTCAACGGCGAGTGGTCGTTGGTCGAGACCCAACGGCACCTGCTGTTCGCCGGCGATGCCTGGCTCGGCAATGCCGTGCTGGAGGAGGAAGCGCCGTACCACCCGTTGGGCTTCCCCGGCGGCGGGATGCCGCCCGACGCGACGGCGAAGCTTGGTCTCGCCCTCGAAGCCACCCCGACGCTCGACGAGGTGCTCGCGCCGCGGCTCGCCCGCATGGCCACGATGCGGCGTGTCGTCGACGGGCTCACCGAGGCCAAGCTCGATCGGGTATGCGGCCGCAAGCCGGCGGACCCGTATCCCGACCAGGAGTACGTCGTGCGCCACTGCCTCAAGGTGGTGCTGGAGGAAGAGGCCGAGCATCACCGTTATGCGGTGCGCGACCTCGCCGTGCTCGAGGTCGGTGCCTGAACTGGCGCTGACCCGGCCGGAAATGACCTCCAGCCGCATTGCGTGCTGCTACTCCCGGCTCCTCGACTCCCGTCCCTGCCAGTTCCGACCTGCGGAAACGGCCCAGTGATCGTTATCGCGCCGGCCTCATCCCTCGATGTTCGAGCCGTGACCCTCGCACGCACACCTGCCGCGACCAGGGGACTTCCCCTTCGCCGTTACTTGGTCTGCGCCTCTTGCCGGTCATCGCGGAATTCACCCGGTGAAGAGCTCCTTCCGTCCGGTGGCCGACGGCCTGCCCCTCAGCATCTTCGTCCCCCCAACTGACTCTCGTCGTGCGAGGAGGCACGTGCCCGCCAACCCACAGGCTTGACCTTGTCGCTGACGTCAACGTTTACCGTCGCAACATGAGCAGTTTGGACCGGGTCACCCTCCTCAAGCACGACCAGAGCTTCTTCGATGCCCTGGTGGCAAGCGATCTCGCCGTTCTGGAGAAACTGCTGGCGGACGACTTCGTCCTGGTCGGGGTCGAGGACGGGGCCGTCGCCGACAGGAGGATCCTGCTCGACCTGGTGGCCTCTGGCTCCCTCCGGTTCCCGCAGATCCACTCGTTCCCGGACGAGGCGATCGTCCGGGTCATCGGCACAGTGGGCATCGTCGTCGGGCGTACCGGCATGAACTTCACCAACCCCGACGGCGCCACGTTCAGCGCCGGAAGCCGCTACACCCACGTTTACGCCGCCGACGACCACGGCGCCTGGCGCCTCGTCTCCGCTCAGGGCACCGCGATCAGGGCTTGATCCCCCGCTCGCGCGCGGGACGACAGACGGCGCGGCTCGCTCGAGCACATGTCGTTCACGGTCCTGGGGTTCACCATCCGGCCGCGAGCGCGGCAGGAGAGATCTCGGCCGTGCTGGTCATCGGTTCGCCAACGTCTTGACCTGCACCGCGTCTAGAGGACCTCCCAGGGTGGATGTGACAGGTATTGGGTATTCCGCGTCACAAAGCAGCGCGTTCTGCGGCCGTGTGCCAATGTCCTCGATTACGGCGCCGACCACCGTTAGGGGTCCCCGTAGTATCCGCCGAACATCCAACACATTTACCTGACCAGCAGAAACGACAGGGATAGACCCGTATCGCGGCAGGTATGGCAGGAGGCGAGAACGGGTCGCTCAGCCCATGGTCGACGCCGGGGTTGCGGCGGCTTCGTCGTGTTCGCGCAGCATGCGAAGGACGGTGGCCGGGGAGGGGTGTCGGCCTTTCTTCTTGCCCTTGGTGATGACGAGCCGGGCGGCGATGTCGCGCAGGCTGAGGTTCTGCTGGCGCAGGTGCAGGGCGATGGAGAGCATGGCATCGTCGGTGACGGCGGCGCCGCCGATGGTTTTGCCGTGGGGTGTTCACGAGTAGGGCTGGCCAGGAGAACAATGGGGGTCGAGAAGATCGCTTCCGTGTGTCACGAATGCAGGAGGAGTGTTATGTAGGCAGACATCTCTGATTGCAATGCTGCGTGGGAGATGAAGGTCATGGCCCTTCGGAGTCGCCCTGCGGGGGGAGATTCCAAACCGCCTCGTGCTGCGTTGGCTGAAGACCGTCGTGGTGAGCGATCGAGGAAAAGGCGCCTGCGAGGCGTCAGGTGGGGACCGGAAAGGCGAGCGCAAGCGAATCGCTGCTGACGTGTCGAAAATCTACAGATGGCATCGAAACTGGGGCGTGGAAGCGGATCCGGGATAAGTCTGGCGGGCGCCCGTTTATTGGCCAGGCGGTGCCCGGCATGGAGGCGACGCGAGTCCGGTCTGCTGCTCCCGCGTGGAACGTGAGAAGGCGTGCCCCGACACTGATCACCCTCCTGGGTGGCGAGAGGGAGTGCCCGAGTCAGGTGCGCCCTGTAGGGCCTTGAGTACCGTCGCGGGGCACGTCGGCGGACCGGCTCGTAGTAGCGGCGATGCCCCTGTAATGAGGGCGGAGCAAAGGGGCCGGGTCATCCGTGGCTGTTGTTCGGTCGGTCAACCGGGATATCCGGGAGGAACTGGGTGGACGAGCTGAAAGCGCAAGGCAAGCCGTTCGATATCTCGAAGCGGGAGGTCTGGGAGTCCTGGTGTGAGGTGAAGGCGAATAGGGGTGCGCCGGGGGTGGACGGGCAGTCCATCGACGACTTCGAGGCTGATCTTCAGGGAAACCTGTACAAGATCTGGAATCGGATGTCATCGGGGACATACTTTCCCCCTCCGGTGCGTGCGGTGGAGATTCCGAAACAGCACGGTGGCGGCATGAGAATGCTCGGTATTCCCACGGTCGCCGACCGGGTTGCCCAGACCGTGGTAGCCAGGCATCTGGGAATTCGCGTGGATCCTGTTTTCCATGAGGACTCCTACGGCTACCGGCCCGGGAAATCGGCCCTGGACGCGGTGGAGCGCTGCCGGCAGCGTTGTTGGAAGCGGGATTGGGTGATCGACCTCGACATCCAGAAGTTCTTCGACAGCGTCCGGTGGGACCTCGTCGTCAAGGCCGTGGAGACTCACACCGACGCCGTATGGGTGAAGTTGTATGTCCAGCGATGGCTTCAAGCCCCGCTGCAACTGCCCGACGGCACTGTGCAGTTGAGGGACCGAGGGACTCCCCAGGGGTCGGCGGTCTCACCTGTTCTGGCGAACCTGTTCATGCATTACGCGTTCGATACCTGGCTGATGCGGCACTATCCGGAGGTCGAGTTCGAGCGTTATGCCGACGACGCGGTGGTGCACTGCGTCAGCGAGGATCAGGCCCGCAGGGTTCTGGCAGCGCTTGGGAACAGGATGGAGGACGTTGGGCTGCGACTGCATCCCGACAAGACCCGGATCGTGTACTGCAAGGACCAATCACGGCGTGGCTCGTACGAACATGTCGCGTTCACGTTCCTGGGGTTCACGTTCCAGCCGAGGCAGGCGCAGGACAAGTACGGGAGGCGGTTTCTCAGCTTCCTGCCTGCGATCAGCAATGACGCCCTCAAAAGGCTCGGTGCCGTCGTCCGTGGATGGCGGCTGCACCAGCGGGTCAATCTCACTGAGCAAGAACTCGCCAAGGCGATCAATCCGATCGTGGCGGGTTGGATGCGGTACTACGGTCGGTTTTACCGGTCGAAGCTGTATCGGCTCCTGACGCGCATCAACGCCTATCTGATGCGCTGGGTCCGCTCGAAGTACAAACGGTTGCGGGCGAGGAAGAAGGCCCACCAGGCGTGGCTGAGGGTCACCAAGCAGTACCCGAGGCTGTACGCGCACTGGCGCTGGATCACCACCATGCCCGCCGTCTGGTGACCAGGGTGACAAGAGCCGTATAAACCGAGAGGTTTACGTACGGATCTGTGGGAGCCGGGAGGTGAGATCCCTCCCGGCTACCCGACCAGCGTAAGAGTGATCGCTTCACGGCCGTCGGCGCCGTTCTCCTCAGTAATGGCGCCAGCGGGGTCAGCGATGTCATCGGGCAGGCGTGGGCCTCCACGTGGAGGTAGTCGTCGTTGCGCACCCTGGAAGCGTTTCATAGGAGCGTTTCAAACGTCTCCCTGTTTGCACCGACCTATGAAACGGCGTCCGCCCTGGACGCGTGCGGCCATTGATCGCGTTTCATGCGTCCTCGCTTATGAAACAAGCTCGAACGGCCCCTGGAAACACAATCCGTGAGCGTGATTGCAGAAGGCTGCTTTGGGGCTGGTTACACGGACCCGAGATCTCCCAGAGTTCATGCGAACTGAAGGGCCTTCGGGCTGAACCCAAGGATGTTCAGGATCTATGGGGGCTGTCGCAGAATAGCTGTGCGCGTTCATCGCCTCGGTCAGGCGCTGCAGTGCTTCCTGATCGGAGTTGCTGTAGTAGTTGTCCGTGCCGAGCAACATCACCAGGGCGTAGGAGGCATCGGCCAACAGAACGGTCCGTTGGTGGATGTCGCTGAGATCATGTCGGTCTCGGGTGCGCCCGGGACGCCGTGGCGCTGGTCGCTGACCAGGCTCCCGCTTTGTGTCCATTCTGATCGGGCGGTGGGAGTGCGGCGCCAAGCCCGGTACAGGTGCAGTAGGTGAAGGTCGTGCTGCATGAGGTCCTGCGGGGTTTCAGCCGGGGCTCGGCGGGCACGCGCTCACGCTATGCATGCGGCAGGCGTGGGCGACCGCGCCGCGCGACGGCGGCCCGCACCCGCCCCGCGGGCCTCACCGGTTCGTGCTCGCGGTGTCGAGGCGCCGGCGGATGGCGGTTCTGGCCCGCTCGTAGGCGTTCGGGTCGTCGTGCAGCATGGAGACGGCGTTGGCCGTCTCCATGAACGCGATGAGCTCGAACGCGAGCTGGTCGGGATCCGTGTCGCCGGCGAGCTCGCCGAGCTGGCGGGCGTCGTCGACGGCGCGCGCCACGAAGCGGGTCCAGTCGAGGCTCGCCGCGGCGGCGGCGTCCCGCACCCGGCCCGGGCGGGCGTCGAACTCCGCGTTGACGGCGAAGAAGAAGCAGCCGCCCGGGAAGACCCGCCGCTGCGAGTAGCTCAGCCAGTTCTCGCACAGCCGGCGCACCCTGCCCAGGCCCGGCGGCACGGTCAGCGCGGGTTGGACGACCTCCTCGACGTACACGGCCGTCGCGGCGCGGATCGTGGCGAGCTGCAGCTCTTCCTTGGAGCCGAAGTAACCGAACAGGCCGCTCTTGCTCACGCCGAGGTCCGTCGCCAGCCGACCGATCGACAGCCCTTCCAGCCCGTCCCGCGAGGCGATGTCCGCCGCCCTGCGCAGGATCACGCTGCGTGTCCGTTCGTCCCGCGGCCTTCCCGGCATCTCCACCCTCCCTGCACGAACGTTCGGTTCACGATAGCCGCTTGACCTTTGACTCAGCACGCTCCTATTCTCGGCACGAACGTTCGTACTTAGAAAGGGTGGATGATGACTGGACTCCCAGCCGTGGACCTCCGGGACCTGCATCGGCGCGCGCTGGACCTCGCCGGAGGAGCGATCGCCCAGGTCACCGCCGTGGACCTCGACCGGCCCACGCCGTGCACGGAATGGAACCTGGGCGACCTGCTGCGGCACATGGTGGGCGAGAACCACGGCTTTGCCGCCGCCGCGGACCCGCCGGCGCAGCGGTCCGTCCGGGACGGCGACGACCCGTTCGGCGCCTTCCACGACTCCGCGGCCGCGGTCACGAAGGCGTTCGCTGCCCCTGACTTCTACGACCGCCAGGTCGAGATCGGCGAGTTCGGCGTCTTCCCCGGGCGGGTCGCGATCAGCATGCACCTGGTCGACTGCCTCGTGCACGGATGGGACGTCGCCACGAGCATCGACACCTTCTACCGGCCCGACCCCGAGCTGGTCGCGTCCGCGCTGGCGATGGCCTCCCGGTGGCCGGACACGCCGAAGAGCCGCGGTCCAGGCGCCGCGTTCGACACCAGGGTTCCGGTGCCCGACGACGCCCCTGACTTCCAGCGGCTGCTCGGCCTGCTGGGCCGCGACCCGTCGTGGGCGGCACCATGCTGACGAGCCGCTGGACACCTGGAGAGGCGGCCGGCACCACCGGGTCGGTGCTGGTCAGCATCACCGACTTCCAAGCCGACCGGCTGCGCGACCTGCCCGGCGTCTACCGGGCCGGGCTCGCCCTGCGCCGGGCCTGGCCCGAACTTCCCGGCGCGGTCGGCATGTGGCTCTGGACGGAGCCGCTGCGCGGCAGGTGCGGCTCGGTGTCGATCTGGCTGGACGAGCAGGCCCTGCGCCGGTTCGTCGGCTGGCCGGAGCACGTCGCCATCGTGCGGCGCTACCGCGGGCGGGGCCGGCTCAGGTCCACCACGTGGATGACCACCCAGTCCGACCGCGGCATCTGGGCCAAGGCCCGGGCCTACCTGTCCGAAGAGACCAAGACACCGTGACCGGCGGGCATGAGGTGCTGCGCGTCCTGGCCGACCGGGTCAGCCGCGGCAGCCGCCCCGGGCAGCGGCAGGACGGCCACCGGGTGGCCCTGGCCATCGAGGGCGGCGGCATGCGTGGCACGATCTCCGCCGGCATGGCCCTGGCCCTGCACGAGAGCGGGGTGGCGCACGCCTTCGACGCGGTCTACGGAGCGTCGGCAGGGGCCATCACCGGGGCCTGGCTGCTCAGCGGCACTCCCGAGCACCTGACCGGCTGGGCCGAACCCGGCTACGCCAAGGCGATGATCCGTCCGTCCAACCTCCTGCGCGGCCTGCCGATGGTCGACGTGCGCAACCTGGTCGAGCACCTGTACTGCGAGGTGGTCCGGATGGACTTCGACGCCGTCCTGGCCAATCCCGTCGAGTATCACCCGCTGGCCACCGACGTCCACACCGGGCGGTCCACCGATCTTCGCCCGTATCTGACCGGTCCCGTCGAACTGCGGCTGGCGCTGCGGGCCAGTGCTGCGCTGCCGTTCCTCGCCGGTCCGCCGGTCGAGCTGGCCGGGCGGTTCTACTACGACGCGGGACTCGCCGAGTCCATCCCGTACCGCACCGCCCTGGCGCAGGGCGCCAGCCACGTCCTGGTCCTGCGGTCACGTCCCGCCGCGCCCGGGACGGTCACCCGCCACCGCGGGGCGCGGCCGTCCTACGGAGCCCGACTGATCGCCGCGACCGTTCTGCGGGGGTATCCCAAGGCGCTGCACCGGAGTTACCTCACGCGCGCGCACCGCTTGCTGCACGACGACACGGTGCTCACGCGGTACGACCAGCCGGCTCCGCCGGTGTCCCGCCTGCCCGTCGGCGGCCAGGCCCCGGCGGATCTGGCGGTCCTGTCCGTACGCCCCGGACCCGGCACCCCCCGCATCGGTCGCCTCACCCGCGACGGCGAACCGCTCAAGGCTGCGCTCGAAGCCGGGCGCGCGGCGGTCGACCGTCTGTTACGCCCGCTCGGCCGGCTGACCGCCGGCGATCTCGCCGACGAGCAGGGACCCGGCTGTGCCGGCGAGGGACTGCGCGAGCCCGCCTAACGCGCTGGCCGCCCACAGCACGTGCAGGGCCCGGGTCGCTGTGGCGTTGCGGTGTGGTCGCTGGCCGGCCGCCTTCGGCTGGCTGGTGCCGGGAGTGGTGCTCGTCATAATGACGGGGCCGGCTGACCTGGGCGCGTGGGCTGGAGGTATGGGCCGAGGAGTAGCGTCAGCTGGTCGCGGACTTGCTCGGCTGGACTGCCATCGCCAGCCAGGCCCCAGGTGAGGAGCGCTCCGTTGTAGGCGGCGTGAATCGCCCGCGGTAGTTGGCCGAGATCACCTGAGATGAGCCCACCCGCGGCTTGGTCTCGCCCGGCGGCGGTGCGGCAAGCGGCCATCACCACGGAAAGTCTGAACGCCCGCTGCGGGCGTGCAGACCACTCCGCACATCCGTGCACGCGACTTCGGAAACTGACACCCGGATTAATGATCTTGGTTGTGCTCTTTGGAGTTGGCCCGGTTTGGTGGACACCTGATCTCTGGGGAACCCTGGTCCCCGGAAGAAGGAGTCTGCAGTGCCGAACAACTATCCGCCGGAGTTTCGCCGGCAGATGGTGGAGCTGGTGCGCGCGGGACGGACGCCGGAGGAGCTGGCCAAGGAGTTCCAGCCGTCCGCGCAATCGATCCGTACCTGGGTGCGCCAGGCTGACCTCGATGACGGCCGCCGCCAAGACGGCCTGACCAGCGCCGAGAAGGAGGAGCTGGCCCGGCTGCGGCGCGAGAACAAGATCCTGCGTGAGGAGAAAGA
This sequence comes from Nonomuraea sp. B19D2, assembly GCF_040137845.1. Classification (NCBI taxonomy): domain Bacteria; kingdom Bacillati; phylum Actinomycetota; class Actinomycetes; order Streptosporangiales; family Streptosporangiaceae; genus Nonomuraea; species Nonomuraea sp. B19D2. The sequence goes on from NZ_JBEFAK010000054.1 coordinate 16,959, forward strand.
GATCTTGCGCAAGGCCGCGGTTTTCTTCGCGCGGGAGACGGATCTGCCGAGATGAAGTTCCGGCTGATTCATGCGGAGAAGGACCACCACGAGGTCTCCCTACTGGCCCGGGTGCTGGGTGTGTCGCGCCAGGGCTACTACGCCTGGGCGGTTCGCCAGCGGCGCGGCCCATCGGCTCGAGCCCGCCGCGACGCCGAGTTGACGGAGCGGATCCGCGAGCATCACCGGTCCTCGGACGAGATCTATGGTGCGCCGCGTATTCATGCCGACCTGCGTGAACTCGACGGGGTCCGGGTCGGTCGCAAGCGGGTGGCCCGGCTTATGCGCCGGGCTGGGCTGGCCGGGGTGAGCAGGCGCAGAGGCTGCCGCACCACGATCGCGGACGGGCGCGCTGCGGCCGCCTCCGATCTGGTCAAACGACAGTTCATCGCAGCCGAGCCGAACCGGGTCTGGACCGCCGATATCACCTACGTGCCCACCTGGCAGGGCTTCGTCTACCTGGCAGTGGTGCTGGACGTGTTCTCCCGCCGAATCGTCGGCTGGGCGATGGCCGAACACATGCGCACCGAACTGGTGACCGACGCCCTGGCGATGGCACTGCACCAGCGCCACCCTGAGGCCGGGGTGATTCATCACAGCGACAAGGGCAGCCAATACACCTCAATCGCCTTCGGCCAGCGCTGTGAACAGGCGGGTGTCCGCCCGTCCACGGGCCGCACCGGGACATGCTTCGACAACGCGATCACTGAGAGCTTCTTCGCCTCGCTGGAGTGTGAGCTGATCGACCGGCGCACCTTCCGCACCAGGTCAGAGGCCGAACGAGCCCTGTTCAGCTACATCGAAGGGTTCTACAACCCACGCCGCCGCCATTCCGCCAACGGCCAGCTCAGCCCGGCCGAATACGAACGTCGACACACGCTCAAGAACGCCCAAGACCTCGACTATGCTGCCGCGTAGTCGCAAGCCCTGATGTGTCTACCGAACCGGGGCAACTCCACTTGGTTTCCGGGACCGTTTCAGGGACTGGGTGTGGGAGTCGCCAAGAACGAAGGAGGTCGGCTCCACGGCTGTGGCCCGCGAGCGGAAGCGTGCCTCTCCTCTCGTACCCGTGGTCAGGCCATCACGAGGACGGGGTGACCGGGTACAGGGACTATTTCCTCAGAGAACAACGCTAAGGACTTTGCCCAGGTCAGCACGGGTGCGCTGAGCGTCGCTGTCGCTTCTGTCTTGTGGCTTAGTGAGTGTCCTCGGTGATGGTCCATCGGTGGCCGCGCCCGATGCGTTGGATCTCCTGGCGTTGCGGGGATGGGGCGGCGTCCGAGCCAGTCGGGCCAGCCGTCAGGCCGTGTGGGTGACAGGGGCGGCAGAGGGCTGGCGTTCCCTTCGGCCGGCGTGGTGCTGCCTTTGGTCACGTGACTCCTTGCGCGGTGGCGGGAACGGCTGTCGATCAGTTACTACCGCATGTGCTGGCGGTCCGGACAGACATGCCAATCTTGTGATGCCTGCCTGCATGGGGGCGGTTTCGAACTCGGATCTCGTCTCCTGTTCGTCCTGCCGCATGGTCCCGGTTGCGTGCTGGCGGTCAGCGTGCTGCCCGCTCGCGCCGTCGCCGGGCGGCGCGGATCTCGGCGTCGGCGACCTTGTCGTCCAGCAGCGCATACAGCTTCGGCGTCGATGGAGCGCTGCCATGCCTGCTCGTCGATCCAGTAGGTGATCGTGGCCGTGATTAGGCCGCGCAGCTCGGCGGGATCAAGCGCTTCGGCCTCCCACTGCGCCGGGGATGCGGGGTCCAGGCCATGGCGGGCGACGAACGCGGGCCAGCGCGGATCGCCGGCCTTACCCGGTGCCGCCGGGGAATCCGTACTGGGCACCTGCTCGTGGCTGAGCGCGATCTGTTCCACGCTCGACCAGCAGCCGCAGGGTCCGGGTGAGCCAGTCCGTCAAGATCGCCTCACCGCTCGCGCCCGGGAGAACAACGTAGGCCAGCACCGCCGGCCGGGGATCGGCGGCTAGCTGATGCCGTAGAGGCCGATGGTCATCAGGGCGACGGAGACGAACTGGATGGCGGCGCGGAACTTGTTTCGTCTGCCGAGGATGTCGCGCCATGTGCGGATCGCGGCTGTGTCGTCGGGGTCGAGCTTGTCGTAGATCATCTGGTAGGTCGGCAGGATGACTGGTTTGCTGATGAACGTTGACGCGGCGACGGAGACGATCGCTCCGGCGGTGAACCAGAGGTTGTCGAAGCCGTGGATGATGAAGTACGGGATGAACAGGACGACGTGCAGCGTGGCGGTGGTGATCAGGTAGGGCGAGCGTTGCGCGCCTTTGTGCAGCGGCTTGAGGAAGTTCCGGAATGTGCGCTCGTCGAGGGTCAGCATGGCCTTGTGGAGGACTCCGGCGATCACGGCGAGTGCGTCGGCGCTGGCGAGGTTCAGCAGCAGGATCAGCAGTTCGAAGTAGGATCTGGTCACGTTGGCCGGGTGTCCGTTCAGTCGAGGAGCTCGACGTAGCCGGCGGTGCCGTTGATCCGGATACGTTGGCCGTCACGGATCAGCTGGGTGGCGTTCTCGACGCTGACGACGGCGGGCAGGCCGTACTCGCGGGCCACGATGGCGCCGTGGGTCATCATGCCGCCGACCTCGGATACCAGGCCGGCGATGGTCACGAAGAGCGGGGTCCAGCTCGGGTCGGTGAACGTGGTGACGAGGATGTCGCCTGCTTCGGTCTGTGCCGCTTGGAGGTTGTGGATGACGCGGGCGCGGCCTTCGACGATGCCCGAGGAGACGGGTACGCCGATCAGGGCGCCGTCGGGCAGGTCAGCGGTGTCGTAGCTGCCGGTGACGACCTCGCCGGTCGAGGTGATGACGCGGGGTGGGGTCAGCCGCTGAAAGAGGGTGTCGTCGCGTCTGCGCTGGTCGATCAGAGCTTGGTCGGCCTGGTGGGTGTGGGCGGCCTGCCGGAACTCCTCGAAGCTGAGGTAGTCGGCGTCGCTGGGGTCGTGGATGACGCCCAGGCTGGCCAAACGCATGGCTTCGCGCTGCAGGGCGTGCTTGTAGACCAGGTGCCGTTGCATGAGGGCGTACTTGGGGTACTCGCGGAAGCCGATGAAGTTGCGGTAGAGGCTGATCATCTTGCGGGCCTGCTTGGCCTTGCGCCGGCCTTTTGAGTGTTCGAGTCGGCGGATGATCCGTTCGGCCGTGGCGTCGGCTTGCTGGAGTTTCTCCTGGAAGAGGCGGGCGTGTGAGGCGGGCGGGAAGTTGTTGATGTTGTTGAGGATGAGCGGGATCAGCATGGTGGGTTGTTCGGCCCAGCGGGTTTTGGTGATGTCGATTTCGCCTGGGCAGCGCATGCCGTTCTTGTCGAGGTAGTCGTAGATCGCGGTGGCCGCGTCGGCACCGCCGTCGATCGCGTTGAGATCGTCGAAGAACGTTGTGTCGTTGGCGTGTTCGAAGTAGGTCAGGACGGCGGGATGCTTGCGGACGGCGTCGGCGACGTCGAGCAGCTCGAGTCCCATCTGTGCGGTCACGTTGTTGGACAGCGACTGGGCCAGCACGTCTGTGGCGTACTCCTCGCCGGGCATGTTCTTCACGGTCTTGTTCAGCCAGTGCTGTGCGTACAGCATGATGAAGCCGATGCCGTAGTTGTCCAGCACGACCTGGCGGTATTCGATGTCCATGTCACGCACGATGAAGTCGAAGAGGTCGGCACCGGTCCTGCCCGTGATCGCCTTCGCGACCTTGGCGGCTTCCTTGGTGTTGGCCTCGATCACCTGGTCGACCAGGCCGGGATCGTTGCGACGGTAGACCGACAGGGCCTGCAGCAGCCCGGACAAGATCTGACCGAGCGAGCCCCCGGTGATGCCGAATGACATGCCGCGAGGCAACGTCCGCACATAGTCCTTGCGGTCCAGGATGCTCGCCAGTGCCTTCTGGATCAGCAGGTCGGCGGACCCCAGCCCTTTGTAGACGAAGATCTTGGCCGCATAGGAGGAGGACAGGTCACGGGACACGTCCATGTAGATCCTGCCACCGGCTCCCACGATCGGCTGGCTGGCGAGCTTGCGAATCCCCATCTGGAACATCGAGATGCCCAGGGGCCGCATCACGTCGGTCATCTGCTGTTGGTGGCTCATCGACATGTAGACGTGGTTCTTGCCGTCCTTTTGGCTGTCGTCCGACTGCGGAATCGGAAACAGCATCGTGATCGCACGCGACTGCAGGATGTAGACCTTTCCGCCGGCAAGACACCACTCGATGTCTTGTGGACGACCGAAGTGCGCTTCGATGACGCGGCCGGTCTGCTCCAGTCGCAGGATCTGTTGGTCGGTCAGGGTCTGGGCGTGCTGCTGCTCGGTGTCTAGCTCCACCTGGCGGGTGCCGCCCTCGGGACGAGCGTAGATCGCGACTTGCTTGGTCGAGATCTTCTTGCTGGCGATCTCACCGGACCGGACCTTGTACAGATCGGCGTCGACCAGACCCGACACGAGTGCCTCCCCCAAGCCGAAGCTGGCCTCGATCGACACGGTCGTGCGGTCGGAGTTGACCGGATCTGCGGTGAACATGATGCCCGACGCCTCGGGGAACACCATTTCCTCTACGACAACGGACAGGTACACCTTCTGGTGGTCGAAGCCGTTTTGCATGCGGTAGACCACCGCACGTTCGGTGAACAACGACGCCCAGCACCGGCTGATGTGGCGCAGGACCGCGTCCGCGCCCACGACATTCAGATAGGTTTCCTGCTGCCCGGCGAACGACGCGTAGGGCAGATCCTCGGCCGTGGCGCTGGAGCGGACCGCGTACGGCACGCACTCCCCGCGCTCGGCGAGCCGAGCCTTGACCGCCGCTTGGATGTCTTCTGGGATCGGGGCGCTGTCGATCAGAGCCCGAATGCGCGCGGCGAGAGCGTTGAGCGTGGCACGATCGTCAGCCTCGAGCCGGCCCAGCTGGGCCAGCGACTCGGCCAGACCCTCGATCCGGGCGGTCGCCGCTCGGTATGCCTTGGTCGTGACGCAAAAGCCGCCTGGGACCTCGATCCCCTCGATCCTGGACAACTCGCCGAGGTTCGCGCCCTTGCCGCCCACCAGTGGCAGCGCCGTGTTGTCGATGTCGTCGAAGTCAAGGACATGGCCGCTCATCCCGCGGTGCCTTCCTGGTCGGCTGGTACGCCCGGCCGTACCTCCGCGATACCGGGTACGGCTATCGGGCTGGAATAGACCTGTGCGGACACGCGGTGGATGCGATACAACGTCGCCAGGTCGTTGGGGTCGGCGTCGAGAGCGGCCGCGATCACCTCGTACATCGCTTCCGTGCCGATGGTGAACGCGTGCACCGTGGCCGCGAACCCGCGCACATCCTGCACACCGGCCACCGGGTTGGCGCGGAAATACGCCTCGAGCATGTCCACGCCGTTGCGGAACGTCTGTGCGCCGAACTCTGACCCGTCCAGCACTGACCGTCCCAGGTAGCGGCCGAGCTCGGCGCGGCGCCGATCCAGAATCGGCTCCAGCCCCTTCGCCATCCGGGCGAGGTTCTGCTCCTTGATCTGGGCCAACTCCGCGACCACTGCCTGGTCGCAGGCCCGGCGCAACCCTGCTTTTGAGCCGAAGTGATGCCTGATCAGGCCTCCGGAGACACCGGCCGCCTTGGCGATGTCGGCCACCGACGTCGCCGCGTAGCCCTTCTCGGCGAACAACCGCATCGCCGCCTCACGCATCCGCGCACGCGCCGTCAGGTCAACCGCCTCTGGCACCTGCTCACCCACGTAGGGCACCTCACTCTCGTGATGCTATTCGTTCATATAGCACACTATATGAACGAATAGTAGGTAGGCAACATGCCCGGACCTGCGAGGGAAACGCTGCCGCCCGGATTCAGTCCGCCGCGGCCAAGAACCCCGACAGCGACACCGCCGAAGACGACTTCGACCGCCGGGCCCAATCAGCCGCGGACAAGAACGAGGCCCGCGACGACAACGACAACCGCTGAACGGCCGACCCCAGCAGCGCCACCGTCCGCGTGAGGGCGCCGGACCCTATCGTGGTCAGTCCTGTTCGTCGTCTTCGGCCGTAACATCGCGCAGCGGCCGCAGGTTCCCCGGCGTCTCCGGCCGGGTGAACGGGTAGCTGCCGTGGAAGTTGATGTGCTCCCAGATCAACGGGGTCAGCCGTGCCCGGATCTCCGGGCCGATCGACAGTTGCCCGTCTGCCTGCAGGGCTTTCACGGCGGCGTCGATGTAGAGGCTGTTCCAATAGATGATCGCGTTGAGGCCGAGGCCTAGCGCGCCGAGCTGGTCTTCCATGCCCTTGGCATAGTCCTGGCGCAGCTGGCCGAGGTTGCCGAAGAAGACGCGGCGGGCCAGGCCGTTGCGGCCCTCGCCGATGTTGAGCTGGGCGCCCATCATCCGCCGGTAGTCCTCCAGGTGCGCCACGTGCAGCAGGTGCATCGACTTGAAGATGCGGCCGTAGTGCGCGAACGCCGCCCCCAGCCCCGTTAGGCGACCGTCGGCCGACAGCATCCGCAGCAGGTCGTAGGCGCGCGCCTGGTTGGTTACCAGCGACCCGGCGACATGCAGCATGTCGGCCCAGTGGTGCCCGATGACCCGAACGTTGATCTTGCGCAGGCCTAGATCGTTGAGATGCCGGTAGCCGTTGTCGGCCTTGGCGACCGGCTGGCCGCTCAAGCCGACGTCGACCAGGTCCAGCCGCCACATCTGGGCGTCGCCGATGTCGGCGATCCGGGGGCGAACTGGTAGTCGCAGATCGCGAACAGGCCGAACACGATGTCGCTGTAGGAGGCGGTGTCGGTGGTGACGATGTCGGGCTGCTCGACGGCGTCCAGGCGGTGCAGGGCATCCAGGATGAACAGCGAGTCCCGCATCGTCCCCGGGGTTGAGGAACCGGCGGACAGCCGTTATCGATAAGAATGATCTTGCTAGGGCGCCGAAAGGGCAGCAGCCGGATGCGGTGGGATAGCTGCTGGTCAGCGTCCGACGAGTGCCGCATAGGCGGTGGAGCGGCCGATTTTGAGAGTGCGGGCGGCTTCGGTGACCGAGATGCCGTCGTCGACCAGGCGGCGTAGTGTGGCCAGCTCGGCGGGGCCGATGACGCGCGGCCGACCGGTCTTCTTCTTGCCGGGCAGCATGGCACCGGTGGCTTCGCGGCGCTTGGCGGCGGCGATGCCCTCGGCCTGGCGCTCGGCTCGCAGCTCCAGCTCGTATTCCGCGGCTGCGGCCAGGACCGCGAACATGAACCGGCCCTCCTTGGTGCCCAGATCAAAGTTCTCGGTCAGCGACACCACGGTGATGCCCCGGTCGCGCAGTTCGTTGACCGTGGTCAGCACGTGCCCCGCTGAACGGCCCCACCGGTCGGACTTCCAGAACTTCAGCGTGTCGCCCGCCTTGGGCAGGGCCAAGAGCGCCTCCCAGGCCGGTCGCGCGACACCGCGCTTGCCCGATTCCTTTTCCAGGACCAGCTCGTCGTAGCCGCTGGCCGCCAGGGCGTCGAGCTGGAGCTGCGGGTTCTGGTCAAGTGTCGAGACTCGTGCGTACGCCCAGACGGTCATCAGCCACCCTCCCGGCGGTGTCCAGAAACGTCTACTTTTCTGGACACCTTAGCGCCCAGCGGTAACACCGTCCAGAAACCTCTGTCCAGAAACGTTGGGGAGTCGGCCCTGTGGTAGCAGAGGCGACTGTCGGGTGCGCCCGGTCGACGGCCGCAATGACGTACATTAATCATCCATGGAAGATAATTCTTCGGAAGATGTGATGGCTGATTTGAAGCAGATGTACCGGGAACTCGTCAGCCTGGAGATCGAGCTGTGGAACGGCATCGAGGGCCGGTTGCAGGCGGAGTATGACCTGCCTCTGACGTCGTTCGAGGTCTTGCATCTGCTGCTGCGGCGACCCGGGCCGCGGATCCAGGACATCGCTGAGGAGTTCTCGATCACGGTGGGCGGCACGAGCAAGGTGGTCGACCGCCTCGAGGCGGCGGGCTTGTGTGAGCGGCGCGCCAATCCGAAGGACCGGCGTTCCTCGATCGTCGAGCTGACGTCTGAGGGGCGGATGCTGGTGGAGGGAGCGCTGACGGTCTTCGAGGATGAGCTGGAGCTGCGGATCGGGTCGGTGATCCCCGAACAGTCTGTACGCGAGGTGACCGCGGTTCTCAGCACGCTGCGGAGGGCCGGACGTGCCCTGGACGCGCAGCGGAAGGCGGGGCGGATCCCGGTGCCGGTGATGCGGGCGCCGAAGCAGCCCGGTCGATCGGTGTCGTGAGCAACAACGGCTCCGACGCGGCCGTGGGCTGATGGTCTTTCAGTCGGCGATGCCGTTGAACGCGGTGACCTTGTCGATGTGGCCGCGGACGAGGAGGTTGCCGGGTCCGCCGTTGCGGGCGGCGTACTCCTGGGTGCGGTCTTCGCCCATGTAGCGGGCGCCGAGGAGGCCGCCCCAGCGCAGCATCTCCTCGGGGTCGTCGCAGGTCTCGGCGCGCCCCTGGAGGAGGACGAACGCGTATGGGGGCCGGTCGTCGTCGACGCAGAGGGCGAAGCGTCCGTCGCGGGCGAGGTTGCGGCCCTTGACGCCGTCCTTCTCAGTGGTGAGCACGATGTCGTCGCCGTCGAGGAGGAACCAGACCGGGGTTACGTAAGGGCTGCCGTCGGCGCGGACGGTCGACAGCTTGCCGGTGCGGGTGCCGTGCGTGACGAACGCCCGCCACTGCTCGTCGGTCATCTTCCGCATGCGATGCCTTTCGCTCGTAGGGATCGGCGCGTGTGCCCGAGGCCGGACGGCCTCGGGCACACGGGGTTCTCAGCGGCCCCAGAAGGCGTCTTCGGCGGTCTGGTCGCCGGAGAAGAGCCACATCTCGGTGATCTTGCCGTTCTGGATGCGCAGGAGGTCCACGCCGTCCATGGCCATGGTTGTGTCGCCGCGGCGGCCGGTGAAGTGGATGTGGGCGGCGACGAGGTCGCCGTTGTCCATGAGCGTGTGGATCTTGTCGATGGCGAAGGTGCCCTGGCTGGTTTCCATCATCTGGCCGAGCATGCCGAAGACGGCGTCCTGGCCCTTGTGGTGGCCGGAGAACTGGTTGGTGCCGGGCTGGTGCCAGACGATGCCGGGGTCGAGGAGGTTGCTGAGGGTGGCCATGTCGCCGTTTTGCACGGCTTGGAAGTAGGTGCGGGCGATGTCGATGTTCGTGCTGGTCATGCTGCTGTCTCCGTTCGTTTGTCGGGCGAGGTCCAGGTGGTCGGCCAGGCCGGCCTCGGTGAAGGCGGCCTCGATCTCGTTGCGGCCTTCCGTGAAGTGGGCCCAGCTGTCGTAGTGGGCGGGGACGACCCGGCGCGCGCCGAGGATTCTGGCGGCCTCGGCGCCCAGGGCGCTGTCGAGGGTGAGCAGGGCGCCTTCGAAGGCGAAGGCCATGCGGGCGCCGCCGAGGAAGAGGATCGCGGTGTCCACCGGGGCGAACTTTTCGGCGATCTCCTTGACGTGCTCCAGGGCGGCGTTGTCGCCGCTGACGTAGACCGAGGGCAGGTCGTCGGAGGTCAGCATGAAGCCGACGACGTCACCGGAGATCGGCTCGCATCCCTCGGGGCCGTGCCGGGCGGGCAGACCGGTAACGGTGACGGTGCCGCCGTCCGGCCGCTTGAGCTCGGCGCTCTGCCAGAAGGCGAGGCCGTGGGCGTTGCCGCCCAGGCGGCCGGCACCGCTGACCGTGGTGAAGACGACCGGCACCTCGGGCAGGAAGGCGCGGCCGGCGTTGTCGAGGTTGTCGTCGTGCTCGTCGTGGGAGAGCAGGACGGCGTCGACGGGGCCGAGGTCGGCGGCGGTGACGGGACAGGGGGTGGTCTTGACGAGCTTGTGGTCGCCGGGAAGGGGCATGGGGTACTCGCCCGGCGGATCGAAGGTCGGGTCGGTGACGAACCTGAGACCGCCGTACTCGATCAGCGTGGTCGGGCCGCCGTAGACGCGGACGGGGATCTTCTCGCGGGTGGCGCTGGCGCCGGACATCGGAGACCTCCGAGGTCGAAGGGACAGACTACGTGGCCCTGCGGTGTGCTGCCGTGGGAGGCAGGGCGGAGAGGTGGCGGGCCGCGGGCCCGCTACGGGGCCGACCGCAGGCCGAGGGCCGTGTGGCGGGGTGGCCCGGCGTGCGGGTTACTGAGCGGGCACGGAGAAGACACCGAAGTGGTTGCCGGCCGTGTCCTCCAGCCGGGCGAAGGTGAAGCCCGCGGAGTCGGAGACCGGCTCCATGAGGACCTTGGCGCCCAACTCCTGTCCTCGCTTGACGGCCGCGGCGACGTCCTGGACCAGGACGTAGAAGATCGCGTAGTGGGGGAAGGCGCCTTCCGACTCCCAGACACCGCCCGTGGGCTGCTGGGCGCCTGGCGTCATCACCGAGTGGTAGGTCACGCCCGGGGTGTTGGTGTTGAGGAGGTACTTCCAGTCGAACAACTCGCTGTAGAGCTCCTTGACCTTCTCTGGCTGGTCGGCGCCGAACTCGAACCAGGCGACCGAGTTGAAGGCGGGGACGGTCATGACGCTCACTCCTTACGCCCCATAGCGGGACACAGGCGTCTCTCCGGGCAGGCTGAATCCAGGCCGTGACGACGGCCCTCCGGCAGGAGGCTCCGCAGGTCGGCTCAACAGTGGCGGTGATCAGACGCCCTGAATCAGCCGCTGCCCCAGCAAACCACTTACATTCCATGGAAGCAAATTCCTGAGATTATTGTTCCAGGTGATGGGTTCGGTGGCGCCCGCCGGCCCGTGGACAGCACCGGATTTCCGCCGTCCTGAACGCGGGACGGTTGGACAGTCGGAAGGAAGTCGGTCATGGAGCCGGTCGAGATCGAGGCGAAGACCCTGATCCAGAAGTCGAAGACCCCGTCGAACGACTACGTCATCAACCCCTACACCGGCTGCGTGCTGGGCTGTGCCTACTGCTTCGCCAGCTTCGCCGGGCGGCAGTTCGGCCGATCCGTCAAGGAGTGGGGCGACTACCTGTACGTGAAGAAGAACGCGGTCGAGCTCGCCCGCAAGGAGCTGGCGAAGATGCCGGAGCACAAGCGCCAGGGCACGATCCTGCTCAGCTCGGTCACCGACCCCTACCAGGGCCACGAGACGAAGTACCGCCTCACCCGCGGCATCCTGCACGAGCTCGACGCCGTCGCCTACCCGGGCCTTGGTCCGCATCCTCACAAAGTCACCCGTTGTCACCCGCGACATCGACCTGCTCACCAGCCTGCCGCGTGCCGAGGTCGGCATGACCATCACCACCACCGACAACAAGGTCAGCCGCTGGCTGGAGGTACGCGCCCCGCTCGCCTCCCGCCGCCTGAAAACCCTCGCCGAACTCAACGACGCCGGCATCCCCACCTACGCCTTCGTCGGCCCACTCCTGCCCCACTTCGCCACCCAGCCCGAACTCCTGGACCACCTCTTCAGCCGGTTCGCCGACGTGGGCGTCACCGAGGTGTTCATGGAGCACATCAACCTCAAGCGGTACATCCGCGAGCGCATGGACCAGGTCCTCGCCGGCGAGCCCGAACAGGTCCGCGAGGCCTACCTCCAGGCCCGCACCAAGCAACACCGCCAACAGCTCGACGTGATCGTCGCCGACCTGCTGGCCAAGCATGGGCTGCGGCTGCGGTTCGACGAGGTCGTCCATCACGACGACAACGACGCCCTGCGGCAGAGGCTGGCGTCCTCGGCCTGACCGCGTCCCACCGCTGGGCGGGGGCGTACGTCAGACGGTGACGTCGGGCCCGGGATCCGGTACCGCCATGGCCCAGGTCCCCATGGCCTCCAGAACGTCGCGCAGCCCCTCGCCGAGCGGGGTGAGCGCGTACTCGACGCGCGGCGGGATCTCCGCGTAGGTGGTGCGCGTCACGATGCCGTGCCGCTCGAACTGGCGCAGCCGGCTGGTCAGGGTGTGCGGGCTGATACCGGGCAGGGCCTCGCGCAGCTCGGTGAAGCGATGAGGACCGCGCAGCAGTTCGCGCACGATCAGGGTGGCCCACGGGCCGTTGAGCAGGGTGAGGAACCGGGCGACACCGCACTCAGGAAGACAGGGATCAGTCACATTTCTGACCGTATCCCATTAGTGCAGTTGATGTAACAGGTGCATCGTATGCACTAATAATGTCATGACCTACGTGATTCACGGCGCCACCGGCGCCCAGGGTGCCCCCGTCGTCGCCGCTCTCGCCGCCGCGGGCAAGTCCGTGACCGCTCTGACCCGCAACCCGGACGCCGTCGTGGACGGCGCGCGCGTGGTGGCCGCCGGCTACTCCTCCCCCGAGGAGCTGACCGAGGCGTACCGGAGTGCCGACGGGGTGTTCGTCCACCTGCCGGTGGTCTCCGAGGAGGACCGCCAGACCTACGCGCGCAACATCGTCGCCGCCGTCCGCGAGGCCCGCCCGGCCCGCGTGGTGTTCTCCACCAGCGGTTTCGCGATCGACCCCACCGGCGGCGACGCGGTCTCGGCGCTGGTCAGGGGCCTGGCCGGCAGCGAGGTGTCCCACGCGGTGATCGCGCCCGAGCTGTACCTGGAGAACCTGCTCATGCCGTACGTCATCGACACGGTCCGCGAACGGGGCGCGCTGCCCTACCCGATCCGGGCGGACTTCCCCGTCTCCTGGGCGTCCCACCTGGACATCGCCGACGTCGCGGTCGCCTTGTTCGAGCGTCCGGACGTCACCGGCGTTGTCGCGGTCGGCCAGTACCCGGCGATCACGGGGCCGGACCTGGCCGAGGCGTTCGGCGTCCACTTCGGCAAGAACGTGGTCTTCGAGCAGATCACCCCCGAGCAGTTCCGCACCTCCGTCGCGCCCCTGATCGGCGAGGGCCCCGCCGCCGACGTGGCCGGGGCCTACGCGGCCATGAGCGGGCTCCCGGACCGGTCGATCGCGGCCGAGAACTCTGCCCAGAAGCTGCTCGGCGTCACCCCCCGCACCGCTGGGCAGTGGCTGACCGACGTCGGCCTCTGACCGCACCCGCTGTCGGCTTCGGCCGATTCAGGCAGGCAGGATTGGGCAGGCAGCCGTGCTCCGTGGGCGGCCTGCCCAATCCTCGAGCCGCCGCGCGGGCCGCCGCCACCCGTTCCAGCAGCGTCACCACACCCGGCCGGATCACCCGTGAGGAGATCAGATGCTCGCACGCCAGCCGGAACAACAAGCTGGGCGAGTCGTGCTCCATCGCCCGGGCCAGCAGGAACTCCTCCAGCTCCTTGCGCTCCAGCTCGCCCACGCTCCGCCAGCCCAGGTACCGGGCCACCTGCTGAAGATGAGTGGAACGCGTCTGCTCCCGGGCCCCGTAGCGGCCCAACTCACCCACCAAGATGCGCAACCGCTCCGACAAGCGCGCCACCGCAGCAGGGGGCACCGCACCCACATCGGCTGGGACAAAACCCAGCCAGGGCAGAGTGCACAGCTGGACCGCAAGCCCAAGGCGATCGGCAGGTCCCCTTCCCCGGCCGGGGGCGATGAACTCCACGTCCGCCGCTGTCAACGTGGAAGAACCTGATCAGCTCCTCGCGGCTGATCTCCGGGAACGATCGCAGGCGCGCGATCTCTTCGTCGGTGAACACTCGGGTCGCCAACGCGCCTCACCCACCCAGTCCGACCCCGAGGCAACTCCGACTGCAGGGACCACGCTAAGGCGTATGAAACCGTGTGTGATTGACCTTCATCGGACTGTTATATGTGCTGGTCAATCAAATGTGTTGGATGTTCGGCGGATACTGCGGAGACCCCCGTTAGGAAGACCCCAGCCGTGGCCCGAGCGGTCTACGTGCCGTTGAGCGCGTCCCGCACCCCCCTCGGCGGCGAGTCGTGGCTGTTCACCGGACGGATGGCCATAACTCAAAAGAATGCGTAGCGCGTTACTTTTCCTCGCTGCGATGCCGGGAGAGTGTGGACGGTACGCGCATCTCACACAGGAGGATGACATGTCGACATCCGTGGGCCAGGAACCCACTCACCAGAACGTGCCATTCCTCGATGTCCTGGATCCGGCCTTCGACTTCGGCGCGCCCGAGGTCTTCGCGGCCCAAGCGGAAAGCTGGTACGCGACCAGCCCCATGGGCCTGCTCGTGCTGCGATATGAGCAGGCCAACACCCTCTTACGCGACCGGAGGCTGGACCACAACGGCAAGCGGTACCTGGAGACGAACGGGATCTTCGACGGTCCGATTTATGAGTGGTTCGTCCCGATGATCGTCAACCACGACGGAGAAGATCACCGCCGCCTGCGCCGCCTGATGAGCAAGGCGTTCACCGCGCGCACGGTGGAGAGCCTGCGGCCGTTCATCCGGGCGCAGGTCGAGCACCTGACCGAGGGCCTGGCGTCGGCCAAGGCGTGCGAGTTCGTCGAGGACTTCGGCGCCCGGCTGCCGCTGGCGGTCATGTGCCGGTTGCTCGGCGTGCCGCCCGAGGACTACGACGTCTTCGGTACCTGGACCAGGGACATCGGCCTGGTCTTCAGCCTCGCGGCCGGGGGCGATGTCGTCGCCAGGGTGGAAGCCGCCGTACGCGGCCTGAACGACTACGCCGACTTCCTCATCGAGGAGAAGTCGGCCAGGCCCACCGACGACCTCAGCTCCGCCCTGGTCGCGGCCCACCACGCCGACGACGGCCGCGTCAGCAAGGACGAGCTGCGCAACCTCCTGGTCACGCTCGTGTTCGGCGCCCAGGACAACACCCGGTACCAGCTCGCCAACGCCATGGTCGCCTTCTCCGAGCATCCCGACCAGTGGACCCTGCTGGGGCAGCGGCCGGAGCTGGCGGCCCAGGCCGTCGAAGAGGTGATGCGCTGGCTTCCCTCGGCGGGCACCATCTACCGGTTCGCCGCCGAGGACTTCGACTACGAGGGGCTGCGCATCGCGCGCGGCACGTTCCTCGTGATGTGCGTGAACGTCGCCCAGCGCGACCCGCGTGCGTACAAGAACGCCGATCAATTCGACATCACGGCCGTCAGGGACAATCCCCCGCTGCAGTTCGGCGCGGGCCCGCACCACTGCCTGGGCTCGGCTCTCGCCCGCGTCGAGATCGGTGAGGCGCTCCCCATTCTCGCCGCGCGGCTGGCCCCGCCCTCCGTTGTGGGCCCGATCACCTGGCAAGGCCCCATCGGGATCCAGGGCCCGGACGCGCTACCGCTGCGCTTCGGCTGATCAGGGCCCCGCGGCCCGCCCTCCTTTCGGGGAGGACGGGCCGCCGCCGGCAGAAGAGCTTGGCCCGCGAGCTGGCACTCGGCCCCAAGGCCGCGGTGGTGTTCGTCACTGCAGCCTCTCGCCCGAGGCCCGCTACCCGGTCGCCATCCAGCAGAACCACGCCGCAGCCCGGTGGGTTGTCGAGTACGGCGCCGAGCATGGCCTGGACGCCTCGCGGATGGCCATGGCAGGCGACTCGGTGGGCGGCAACATGGCCGCCGCGCTCACCTTGACGGTCAAGGGTGAGATCCCGCTGACCGCTCAGGTGCTGTTCTACCCGGTGACCGACGCGAGCTTCGACACCGGCTCGTATCGGCAGTTCGCCACCGGCTACTTCCTCCGCCGCGACGGCATGCAGTGGTTCTGGGACCAGTACACCACCTCCGAGCAGGAGAGGGCCGAGATCATCGCCTCACCGCTGCGCGCCACCACCGAGGACCTGCGTGGCCTGCCCCCGGCGCTCATCATCACCGCCGAGGCCGACGTCCTGCGAGACGAGAGCAAAGCGTACGCCGACAAGCTGCGCGAGGCCGGCGTGCCGGTGGTGGCCGTGCGCTACCAGGGCATCATCCACGACTTCGTGATGCTCAACGCCCTGCGCGGCACCCACGCCGCCGAGGCCGCCATCAACCAAGCCAACGCCTCCGGCCGCATCCCCGTCGTCTTCGTCCACGGCCTGTGGCTGCTGCCGTCCAGCTGGGACCGCTGGGCACAGGTCTTCGCCGAGGCCGGGTTCGCCCCGGTCACCCCAGGCTGGCCCGACGCCCCCGACACGGTGGCCGAGGCCAAGGCCCACCCCGAGGTCTTCGCCCACAAGACCGTCGGCCAGGTCGCCGACCACTACGAGCAGCTCATCGCCAAGCTGGCACGCCGACCGCTGATCGTCGGCCATTCCTTCGGCGGCCTGCTCACCCAGATCCTCGCCGGACGCGGCCTGGCCTGCGCCGGCGTGGCCATCGACCCGGCGCCCTTCCAGGGCGTGCTGCCGCTGCCGTTCTCCTCGCTGCGCGCCGCCGCCCCTGTGCTCACCAATCCGGCCAACATCCACCGCGCCGTGCCCCTCACCTACTAGCAGTTCCGCTACGCCTTCGCCAACGCCGTCACCGAGGAGGAGGCCGAGCAGCTGTATGAGACGTTCTCCGTCCCCGCCCTGGGCGCCGCCGACATGCAGATCCTGATGGCAGCCGGCGCGGCCGCGGACGTCGGCGCCGACCCCGCCGGGATCATCCGGGCGTCGTCGTTCGCCTACACGGGTGCCAACGTTGGGTTCGTCGACGAGGGCGAGGAAGCCCTGGCCGACCACGTGTAACTGCGCGACTGCCTCGACCGGGCAGCAGCCGGAACAGGTGATTGCCTGACGAGTCGCTCAACTGCCGATCATCACCTTCCCGTACGTCACCCACAGTTTGCAGCCTCTCGCCGGACGCTGTTCCGGTGACAGCCGCTATTGGGACCCCTCCCGTAACGCGCGTCCTAGACTTCGGTCGCCTATACATGGGCCCGGCACATATCACCTTCGAAGAGGACCCCAATCATGGAGTTGCGACCCTCCGTCCTACGGCCCTTGGGACCTGCTCGAGCCACAAGACTGGCCATGACGGCGCTCGCAGCCTTGACGCTCGTCTCCTGCGGCAGCCCACCTGGCAGCGCATCCCCACCTTCCCTGTCGAACAGCGCCCCACCTACCAGCGCACATCCGACAGCGAGCTCGTCGACAAGCGCGTTGCCCACCCCGAGCCGACAGCAGTCCAGCGCAGGCTCGGTCTACCTGTTTGCGAGCTGCATGGACGACCCGGTCGCCAAGACTTGTCGACGCGATCTGGCCGCCACCAGGCGCGCTCTGGCGTCGTTGCGGAAAAAGGTGAAGTCGCGGCCGGACCGGCGCTCGCTCACCTACCTCATCGGCCAACTCGACAAGAACGTCGCCGACTTGAGGCGCAGCACCTGCAGCCTGCCCGGACCTGTCCAGTTCGACTGCATGGGGGAAATCGCCTTTCTCCACGCCAGCTGGGTCAGTTTGCAGTCCGACCTGCAGAATTAGCTGTGGCGTCCCCTTGCAACTCTGAGTGAACCGTCCAGGGTTTCGCGGAGGCCTTGGTGTGCCCGGCCCGGTTCGGGAACGCCATGGTGGTCGGGTCGGGTCATGCTGCTTATGATCCCGCTTTGCGCCCCCATCAGGACGCACCATGGACGACATGCCCCCGCCCAGCCACCCTCATCACCTGCCGAGTCGTCCACGCCGCACTACAGCGTCCCGCCCCGCCCGGACGGCTGGCCCAGCCTGGCTCGGCCGCCGCCCCATGCGCAATACCGACCGGCGCCAAGATCCGTAAGGCGCTTGAAGCCGGACTCCCCGACGGCCCGCTCACCGTCCCCGGCCCGTTCCCCATCGACGGCCTGGACCGCACCACCGACCAGGGGTGGCTGTAGTACCGGGGGAATTTTGGTCGGATTTCGCTGACCTGCGACGATGCACCGCTCTATGACTGAGGGTTCGGTCCGCTTACGGTGTGGACCATGAGCGACGACAAGCCGGAGTTCGGCTACGGCGCGGGTGGTCGCCGCGGTGCGGGACTCCAGGAAGCGCTCGACCGCTGCGGCGGTGGTCGTGCCGGCGGGGTCGCACCGGCCGGGGAACGCCACGACGGACACGGTGCCACCCTCCTTGGCGGTGATGTGACACATAATGTTGCCGAGTCGCCGACGGCGCGGCGGAGGCCGAGCTGGGCGGAGACGATCCGACGACCGCCAGTGTGACAGATAATCTGCGTTCTGTGTCACAGAGCCGGGCGTATGGGCGGAACTGCGAGGAGCGGGCCGCCGTGGTACGGAGGCCGGTTGATTGTCAGCGGCGTATGCGGAACTGCGTGGTGAGCTGATGTGCCCGTCGTGAGCTGGAGCCCACGCGGAGCTCGAACTCGCCGGGCTCGACGACTCTGTGGCCGTCGGCCGTCACCAGAGAGCACCGGGACGCGGGGATGTGGATGCCGACGTCGATGGTCTGGCCTGCTGGGATCTCGACCTGTGTGAAGGCCTTCAGCTCCTGCTCGGCCCAGGTGACGCTTGTGGTGAGGTCGCTGACGTAGGCCTGCACGGTCTCAAGGGCCGGGCGGCTGCCGGTGTTGGTGAGGCGTAGCTTCGCTTCCACGCTGCCACCGGCGGGGACTTCCTGATCACACACGGTGAGATCGGAGTAGGTCACCGTGGTGTAGCTCAGGCCGTCGCCGAACGCGAAGAGGGGGTCCTGCGTGAGGTCCGCGTATCGGTCGCCGTGCTGGCCCCGGACCTGGTTGTAGAAGACCGGTTGCTGCCCGACGTGCCGGGCGAAGGAGATCGGCAGCCGGCCGCTGGGCTCGACGAGTCCGAGCACCAGCTCGGCGATGGCGCGGCCGCCGCGCATCCCGGGGTTGAACGCCTCGATGAGAGCCGCCGCGTTCAGCGCGGAGTCCGGCAGCGTGCTCGGCTTGGACTGGACCAGCACCACGATCATGGGTGTGCCGGTGGCGGCGACCGCGTCGAGCAGAGCGATCTGGCCGCCCTGGAGGTCGAGGGTGGCGGTCGAGCATGTCTCGCCGGTGAGCGCGATCGTGTCGCCGACCACCACCACCGCGTAGTCGGCGGCCTGAGCAGTCGCGACTGCCTGTTCCAGGAGTTCCTGGTCGACCGGCGCGGGGCTGAAGATCGCTGGCCGTGGTTGGCCGTCGCGGAGCAGAGGCCCGGCGGGATCCGGGAGGAGAACCTCAATGTCGCAGCCGCGCGCATGCGTGATCGACCAGTCGGGCGGGACGAGGGCGCGGAAGCCGTCGAGTACGGTCTCCACCGTCTCGCGCGGATGTCCCTCGGGCATCCAGTCGACCTGCCCTGACGCGCCGGCCCAGTCGCCCAGCATCGCTTGCGCGTCGTCGGCGTTGGGGCCGATGACCGCGACGCTGCGAGGGGCGCCCCGCCCGGACGCGCGGTCCTGTCCGTCCCGGGTCAGTCCGCCGTCGAGGGGCAGGACGCCGTCGTTGCGCAGCAGGACGAGGGAACGCCGGGCCGTTTGGAGGTTGAGGTCGGCATGCGCGCGGCAGCCGATGACGGCCGCCTGCCGCTCGCGATCGGGGGTGCGGGGATTCTCGAAGAGTCCCAGCTCGAACTTGAGCCGCAGGATCCGCCGTACGGCGTTGTCGATCTCCTTCTCGTCCACCAGGCCGCGGGAGACCGCCTCCTGCGCGGCGTCGAAGAACGCCGGTGTGTTCATCACGAAGTCATTGCCGGAGCGGATGGCGACCGCTGCCGCCTCGACGTCGTTGGCGCAAACCTTCTGTTCCCACACCATCCGGCCGACGTTGTCCCAGTCGGTCACCAACGTCCCAGTGAAGCCCCATTCCTCCTTGAGTACATCGTTGAGCAGCCATCGGTGGGCGGTGATCGGCACGCCGTCGATCGCCTGGTAGCCGAGCATGAGCGTCCGACACCCGGCCTCGACCGCGCGTTGGAAAGGCGGCAAGAACCACGACCGTAGCTTGCGTGGGCTCAGGTCCGCTTCGCTGGCGTCCCGTCCGCCTTGTGTCTCGGAGTAGCCGGCGAAGTGCTTGGCGCCGGCCAGCACCGCCGTCGGGTCGCCCAGGCCGTCGCCCTGGTAGCCGCGCACCATGGCGGCGCCGAGCTCGCCGATCAGGAAGGGGTCCTCGCCGAATGTCTCGTTGACGCGCCCCCATCGCAGGTCTCGGGCGATGCACAGCACGGGCGAGAGCGTCCAGTGGATGCCGGTCGAGGCGATCTCCGTCGCGGCGGCACGGGCCACGTGTTCGAGCAGTGCGGCGTCCCACGTGCAGGCCATGGCCAGCTGGGTCGGGAAGATCGTCGCACCCGGCCAGAACGAGTGACCATGGATGCAGTCATCGGCTGTCAGCAGCGGGATGCCCAGCCGCGTACGGCGAGCCAGTTCGACGGCCTCGAGCATCCGTGAAGGCGACGCGTGGAGGATCGACCCGGCGAGCTTGGCCGACACCGCGTCCGTCAGATCCTGACGGGCGTCGAGCTGCAACATCTGGCCGACCTTCTCCGGCAGCGTCATCCGGGCCAGGAGATCCTCGGCCCTCGTCTCCATGGGCGCGTCCGCATCCAGGTACACCGCAGACTGCCGCAACGCTGCCTCCTTTAGATCACGTGTGATGGCGCCAGATCGATCGCCGTGCTGTTGACCGCCCCGACAGTACCATGGTTAACTTCGCGAAACAGTCCCGCAACCGGTTCCGGAACCGATTTCGTCACCGGTTGCGGTATCGGTTCCGGAACCGGTTCTCGACATGGCGTGTCGAGTGGTTCCGGACCGGGAGCCGAGATATGAGGAGGTGAGATGCCGGTCACCATCGGCGACGTGGCCGCGCGAGCGGGTGTCAGCAAGACGACCGTTTCGCGGGTGCTCAACGACAAGGGCGAACTCAGCGAGGACACCGTCCAGAGGGTTCGCCGGGCGATCTCTGAACTCGGATACGTGCCGAGCGCCGGCGCGGTCGGGCTTGCCCGTGGCCGCACGCAACTGATCGGCATGATCGTCCCGTCGCTGACCTGGCCTTGGATCGGCACCGTCATCCAGGGAGTCGTCGACGTCCTGGAGAACGAGGGTTTCGGTCTTCGACTCCTCACGTTCGACCGCGGTGAGGAGTCACTGCGGAAACTGGGGATTCACGTAGCGGCCAAGTCCTTCGACGGCCTGCTGGTGATAGTGCCTCCGGGGACGTTGGGATACATCACGGAGTTGCACGCGGCGGGCCTGCCTGTGGTGATGGTCGATGATCACGGCCACCGGCCGGTCTTCCCCCACGTCGACACCACGAACCGGGCAGGGGGTGAGCAGGCGGCCGCACACCTGCTCGACATCGGCCGACGTCGGCCTCTGGTCGTGACCGGTCCCGAGGACTACGGCTGCACCGAAGAGCGGCTGGCCGGTTTTCTGGATGCTTACTCCGAAGCCGGAGTCACGATCGGCGACAGTCACGTCGTTCCTGGCGATTTCACCTTTGACGGCGGCCGGGACGCCGTGCGACAGGCGCTTGCGGGCGGCGCGAGGTTCGACGCCATCTTCGCGCACAACGATCTGTCGGCGGCGGGGGCGCTCGTCGCGCTGCGCGAGGCAGGCCTTCGCGTTCCTGATGATGTCGCCGTCGTGGGGTTCGATGACGTTGACATCGCTTCGTACACGGACCCGGCGCTGACCACGGTTCGTCAACCGCTGCGGGAGATGGGCGAGGCCGCGGCCCGCCTGCTCCTGGACCACGTGGGCGGATCGCCGTCGCCGACCCTCTCGCGGACCATTCCGACCACTCTCGTCATTCGGGGCTCGACCTCCGCGACGGGGAAACCCTAGCGAGAAAACACTCCTCCCGGAGCCGAGCCACGCGCACGGTCGCCGCCGACAAGGCGGATGACCACCTCGGCGGGCATTGCCCGCCGAAATGCCCCATCCCCCTACCTCCTCGCGTTCCCTTTCCGCGCGTCTGCTCCAAGGAGGAGTCATGACACTGCATCGCAAGAGCCTGGCCGGGGTGGCCGCCGTGGGCCTGGTCGCAAGCCTGGCCGCCTGTGGATCCTCCGCAGTGTCTGCAGGCACCACCGTCGACTTCTGGTACTACCAGCCCACACCGGAACAGGCCGCCAAGGTCCAGCAGCTGGTCAAGGAGTTTGAGGCCGCCAATCCGGCCATCGACATCAAACTGGTCGAGGTGCCCAAGGATGACTACAACACCAAGCTGGCCTCCGCGCTTGCGGGCAAGAAGGGCCCTGACGCCGGCTACCTGGACCAGCCGCAGATGGCCCGCTACGCCGGTTCCGGGCAGATCGCGGAAGTGCCGGCGGGCACTGTCAACGAGGGCGACTTCTACGAAGGCGCGCTGAACACCAACAAGGTGAACGGCAAGTTGTACGGAGTCCCCTTGCAGCAGACCACCGTGGTGCTGTTCTACAACAAGGAGCTGGTTGACACGCCTCCGCAGACCTGGGACGACCTGGTCGCCACGGCGGAACGGGTGCACCAGGCGAAACCCAACATCGCCGGGGTGGCGGTGCCGAAGGGCGACGGGTTCGGCGCCTGGGTGTTCCCGGGGTTCGTCGCCTCTGCCGGCGGCACCATGCTCGACGAGAAGAACAAGAAGGTCACGTTCGCCGAGCCGCCGGCGCAAGAGGCGCTGGGACTGTGGCGGCGGCTGCTCCAATCCGCGCCGCGGAAGATCACGAACAGCGAGCTTCCGTTCCAGAAGGGCCTCGCCGCGATGATGTTCTCCGGTCCGTGGGACATCCTGGGCATCCGCGAGCAGTTCCCGCAGCTGAAGTTCGACGTGGCGCCGATGCCGCGCAAGGCCAAGGAGGCCAGCAACATCGGCGGTGACAACGGCGTGGTGTTCTCCACCTCGGATCAGAAGGACGCCGCATTCAAGTGGCTCCAGTTTCTGTGCGGCGAATCCCACAACGCGGCGTTCGCCGACATCACCGGCAACTTCCCCACGAACGTGAAGGCGGCGAAGAAGTCCACACTGGCCGGCGATCCACAGTTCAAGGTGGTGCTCGATCAGCTTGAGAGCGCACAGGCGCGGCCGGCGGTGAAGGACTGGATCCAGATCAACGACGATTACCTGGCCAAGGCGATCGAGGAGGCCGTCGACGGCGGCGCTCCACCGGCCACGGCGCTGAACACCGCCGCCGAGCGTGCGCGCAAGCTGCTGGGCTGGTAATGGGAACCCGCAGCTCCGGCGTGACCGCGCCGGGCAGCCGGCAGGGTGCCCGACGCGGGAAGGATGCGCTCACCGCCTACATGTTCATCACACCGGCGATGCTCCACACGCTGTTGTTCATGCTCCTGCCGGCTGCGGCGGCGCTGTACTTCAGCTTCACGGAGTGGGACATGATCTCGCCGGCACGCTGGGTGGGCTTCGCCAACTACCAGGAAGTGCTCTTCAACGGGGATTTGTATCCCGACTTCTGGAAGTCAGTGCGTGTCACCCTCGTTTACGGCCTGCTCGCAGTCCCGGCCTCGCTGCTGACCGGTTTCGTCCAGGCGTACCTGATCGACGGTATCCGCCGCGGTCAGCCGTTCTTCCGCCTCGCGTTCTACCTGCCCGTGATCACCGCTGAGGCAGCCGTCGGCGCCATCTGGAAGTGGCTCTACGACCCGCAGTTCGGCCTGATCAATGCCGCCCTTGGGTTCTTCGGGATCAATGGCCCGGACTGGCTGGGCACACCCGGCACGGTGGTGCCGGCTCTGGCTTTGATCGCCGCCTGGCAGTCCGGCAGCGCGATGCTGATCTTCCTGGCCGGGTTGAAGGGCATTCCCCGGAGCTATTACGAGGCCGCAGAGGTCGACGGCGCCAATGCCGGCCAGAGACTGTGGAGCATCACCCTTCCGCTGCTGCGGCCCACGACCTTCTTCCTCACCGTCACCGGGATCATCGCCGCGCTCCAGGTCTTCGGCATCGTCTACGTATTGTTCAGCAGCAACATCGGCCCGGAGGGCGCCGGGTTGACCTATGTGCTGCACCTGTACCTCGCCGGGTTCCGCAACGGGGGGATGGGCGCGGCCAGCGCCATGTCCTTCCTGCTGTTCGCCTTCATCCTCTTGATCACCGCGGTGCAGTTCCGCGTCCTCCCACGCCAGTACGAGGAGTGATCCCGCATGCAGTCAGTCGACACCGCACTGGCGAAGGGCCGCGTTCCGAAGTCCGGGAGAGTCGCCCCACCGGCAAGCCGGCGCCGTAGCCGAGGAGTCGCCCCCACGGCGCTGAGGCTGGTGGCCTATGCGGTGCTGTTCGCCGGGGTCGTCGTCGCGCTCGCGCCGTTCGTCTGGATGATCGCTACCTCGTTCAAACAGCCCCAAGACGTGTTCACCCCGACGCCCACCCTGCTCCCCACAGACGCCCGCACCGGTGTCTGGGCCCCCACGCTCGACAACTACCTGCAGGTGCTGGGCATCGGCGGTTTCGCCACCGCCTTCCTCAACAGCGTCATCGTGGTCGTGATCCTGGTCCCGGCCAAGTTGCTCCTGGACGCCCTCGCGGCCTATGCCTTCGCCCGCATCGAGTTTCCCGGCCGCAACGCCCTGTTCATGGTTCTGCTGGCGACCATGATGGTTCCCGGCGTCGCTCTCCTGATTCCCAAGGTGTTCATCACCCAGGAACTGGGCATGAGCGACAGCCTCACCGGCATCATCGTGCCGAACGTCATCTCGGCCTTCGACATCTTCCTCCTGCGCCAGTTCTTCATGACCATCCCGCGGGAAGTCGAAGAAGCCGCGATGCTCGACGGCGCTTCGCGGATCAAGATCTTCTGGTCCCTCGCCCTTCCACTGGCTCGTCCCGCACTGGCCGTGGTCACCATCACCAGCTTCATCTACCACTGGAACGACCTGCTCTGGCCGCTGGTCATCCTGTCGGACCAGGAGAAGTACACCCTGCCGCTGGCGCTGCAGGCATTGGTATCCGGTCGCGTTGGGCAACCCCAGCTCGTCATGGCCGGGGCGGTCGTGGCCGTCATGCCAGTGATCGTCGTCTTCCTGATCTTCCAACGCAAGATCCTGGAAGGCATCGCTCTGACCGGTCTGAAGGGCTGAGCCCTTACCGGAGACGCCCGCCATCACCGGTGGCGAGCCAGCACCACGTCCGAGCCGACTGCCGGCTCGGCTGCTCGGACGGTCGTTCACCGGCCGTAGTTCTATGGGAGGTCGCATGGCCACATACATGTCGGTTCGGTTTCGAAGAGGTCTGGTCGCAGCCGGCCTCGCCGCGACCCTCAGCGCATCGGGCATACCGGGAGCATGGGCGGTGAACACCTATGCCGCGCCGGTGACGGCGCGCGTCTGGGTCTCCACGCCTGATGGCTCACACCGGCTCAGCAATGCGGGAACAGTCGCGTTCAGTGACGCACCGACGACCGCCCCGACAGTGGTGGTCGACCCTACGCTGACCTTCCAGCGGATGGAGGGCTTCGGCGCGTCCATCACGGACTCCTCCGCCGCGGTGCTCTACCGGTTGTCGCCGACGGCACGTGCTGCCGCGATGCGATCGCTGTTCGACCCCGCCACAGGCGATGGCCTGAACTACCTGCGGCAGCCGATCGGCGGCTCCGACTTCGTGGCCAAGGCGGCATACACCTACAACGACCTGCCCGCCGGCAAGACCGATTACCGGCAGGAGCACTTTTCGATCAAGCATGACCAGGCGCAGATCCTGCCCCTGCTGCGGCAGGCCAAGGCCCTCAATCCGCGGCTGCGGATCATGGCCACGCCCTGGAGCCCGCCGGCCTGGATGAAGACCAACGGATCGCTGATCGGCGGACAACTGATCGACGACCCGCGCATCTACCGCTCCTATGCCCTCTACCTGCTGAAGTTCATCCAGGCCTACCAGGCCAACGGGGTAGCCGTCGACGCCATCACGGTGATGAACGAGCCGCAGAACCGCAACCCTGATGGCTACCCAGGCATGGACATGCCGTCCCGGCAGCAGGAGAAGGTCATCGAGGAGCTCGGACCTCTGCTGAGCGCGGCCGGCCTGCGCACCAAGATCTTGGCCTACGACCACAACTGGGCCATGCACCCCAACGACGTGGCCACCACCCCGGCCGACCAGAGCGAGGACATCAACCGCTACCCGCAGAACGTGCTGTCCTCCCCGGCCGCCCGCTGGGTATCCGGGGTCGCCTACCACTGCTACTACGGCGACCCCAGCGCCATGACAGCGCTCCACGAGCAGTTCCCGAACAAGGACATCTACTTCACCGAGTGCTCGGGCAGCCAGTCCACCGACCCGGCGAACACCTTCTCCGACACGCTCAAGTGGCACGCCCGCAACCTGATCATCGGCTCCACCCGCAACTGGGCCAAGACCGTCATCAACTGGAACCTCGCGCTCGACCCCTCCGGCGGTCCACACGTCGGCGGCTGCGCCACCTGCACCGGTGTCATCACCGTGGGCCCCGGCGACACCGTGACCCGCAACGCCGAGTACTACACCCTGGGCCACCTGGCTCGCTTCGTGCAGCCCGGGGCGGTGCGCATCGCCAGCACCTCCTTCGGCACCACCGGGTGGAACGGCCAGATCATGACCGTGGCCTTCCGCAACCCGGACGGCACGACAGTGCTGGTCGCGCACAACCAGAACGACAACCCGCAGACCTTCGCGGTCGGCCAAGGCGACCAGGCGTTCACCCACACCCTGCCCGGCGGCGCCCTGGCCACCTTCACCTGGCGGGGGCACGTGCCCGGCACCGGCGACCTCCGGCAGATCGCCCCAGCCGGCTGGCGCGCCACTGCCGACCCTAGCGGCCCGGCCGCACCATGTTGCACCGGCGACGTGGCGGCCAACGCCGTCGACGGCGACGCCAGCACCCGCTACTCCAACGGCACCGGACAAGCCGCGGGCCAGTATCTCCAGGTGGACTTCGGCAAGCCCGTTCCGGCGCGGGAAGTCGTCTTCGACACCGGCTCCTCCACCGGCGACCATCCTCGCGGCTACACGGTCACCACCAGCCCGGACGGTGTCAGCTGGCGCACCGTCGTCGCCTCCAGGCAGGGCAGCGGACAGTTCGCCACTGTGGAGCTCAGCGGTACGCCCATCCGTCACATTCGGATCGCCCTGACCGCCGCAGCCCCGGTCAACTGGTGGAGCGTCGCAGACGTGCGCGTCTACACCTGACCCACTTTGAGGTGGCTGGGCCATCCACAGTCCAATCGCCTCGCGCGCCTGCCTCGAACTTTTCGAGGCAGGCGACAAATCGCCGGGGTGATGTCGTGGTGAATGCCACCCCTGGTGACCGCAGAGACGTCCAGCCGGCGCGCCGGCTGGCCCCTCCACGTCCACCGTGATGACGCCGAAGAAGTTGACATTCTCGCTGCGCGCCGGGGAGATATGGGCCGGCAACTCGTCGGCGACGTCCCGGCCGGCCGCCCGCAGCTGCCGCACGGCCAGCGAATAGCCTTCGGAGACGACCTCACGCAGCTTGCTCATCCCGATCGTGTTGCGCAGCAGCCCGCCGATCTGCTCGTCCGGGATGGCCGGGTCGGCGAGCACCGGCAAGATCACCTCCAGGAGCAGCTGCCGCGCCTCACCGGCCTTGGCCCGTTCGATCAACGCCTCGTCGGTCTTGGATTCCGCCCGGGCAGAAGGTCGCGACGCCGGTGCTGTTGGTGATCATCGCCGCTCGGGGACGGCAAAGGACTCCGGAGGCTCAGGCGTCGTCAGCTGCGCTGTCGTCGCTCGCCTCGTCGCCGAGGCTGAGCAGCAGAGTGCGCAGGGTTGCCGCGAGGTCGTCCTGCTGGTGCTGGTCGAGCCCGGCGAGGATGCGTCGTTCGTTTTCGACGTGGGCCGCGACGGCGCGGTCGATGAGCTCGCGGCCGGCGGGCGTGAGGGCGACGACGACGGTACGCCGGTTGGCGGGGTCGACGTCGCGCGTGACGTAGCCCTTGGCGACGAGCCGGTCGAGCCGGTTGGTGACGGCGCCCGAGGTCACCATCGAGTGGTGGGCCAGCATGCCTGCGGTCATGCCGTCGGGTGAGCCGGCGCGCCGGAGGGTGGCGAGGACGTCGAACTCGCCTCTTTCCAGCCCGAACTCGCTGAAGAGCGCTTTGAGCTCGCGCTCGGCGATCCGGGTCACCCGGGAGAGACGGCCGAGAACCCCCATGGGGGACGCATCGAGGTCCGGGCGGGCGTGGGCCCACTGCTCCACGATGAGGTCGACGGCATCTCGCACCATGAGAACTCCTCAGCGTTGAACTGTTTGACGTTAAGGTACCACTTGTCGTACCGTCTGCAGCGTTGAACATTTCAACGTTGAGAGGTTTTCATGGACACACTGTCGCGCACCGCGCTCACCGCGCTCGCGCCGGCCAGCTGGGGCACCACGTACCTGGTCACCACCGAGTTCCTCCCGTCCGGTTACCCGTTGGTGTCCGGCGTGATCCGCGCGCTGCCGGCGGGGCTGATCCTGCTCGCCATCACGCGCAAGGTGCCGCACGGCAAATGGCTGTGGCGCTCGTTGCTGCTCGGCACCCTCAACATCGGCGCACTGTTCGCGCTGCTGTTCGTCGCCGCCTACCGCTTGCCGGGTGGCATCGCGGCGACCCTCACCGCCGTCCAGCCGTTGATCGTCGTCGGCCTGGCGTTCCTGCTGCTCAACGAGAGGCCCACACGCTGGCGGCTGGGCTGGGGCCTGGCCGGCGTGGTGGGCGTCGGCTTGATCGTCCTGCGCGGCCGGCTCACCTTCGACCTGCTCGGCATCCTGGCCGGCATCGCAGCTGCCAGCGTGATGGCCGGCGGGATCGTCCTGACCAAACGCTGGGGACGTCCGGAGGGCGCCGGCGCAGCGACCATCGCCGGCTGGCAGCTCACCGCGGGCGGTCTCGTGCTCGTCCCGCTCGCGCTCGCGTTCGAGGGACTTCCGCCCGGACTGGATCTTCGTGCGATCGGCGGCTACACGTGGCTGTCCGTTGTCGGCGCCCTGCTTTCCTACCTGGTCTGGTTCCAGGGCATCGGCAAGCTGCCCGTGGTCGCCGTGTCGTTCCTCGCCCTGCTCTCCCCCATCGTCGCCACGATCCTGGGCTGGCTGTTCCTCGGCGAATCCCTGACGCAGTGGCAGGGTGTCGGGTTCGTGCTCGCGCTCACCGCCATCGGCGCCGCGCAGCTGAATCCCGGCGTCGTCCGCAACCTCGTCCGTGTCCCCGTCACCACCAAAGGAGAATGAGCATGTCGCGCACCGTACTGATCACCGGAGCCACCGGAACCGTGTCCACCGCACTGATGAATGCGCTGCAAGGGACCGATGTGGACCTTCGTGCGCTCGTCCGCGAAGAGTCCAAAGCGGACGGCCCGCGCCAGCACGGCGCCGAGGTGTTCGTCGGTGACCTCGATGACGCCCGGTCGCTGCCGCCCGCCTTCGAGGGCGTGCACGACGTGTGGCTGCTCAACCCGAACGGCCCGCGCGCGGCGGAGAACAACATGAACGCCGTGTGGGCCGCACGCCAGGCCGGCGTGGAGCGCATCGTGCGCCTGTCCGTCGTCGGCGCGGCACACGACGCGCCGAACCGCAGTGGCAGGCTGCACGCACTGTCCGACCGGGAGACCGAACGGTGCGGCATGCGCTGGACGATCCTGCGTCCACACTGGTTCATGCAGAACCTGCTGAACGAGTCGGGCGACATCTCCGCCACCGGTACGTTCTCGCTGAACATGGGCTCGGCGCGGCTCGGCATGATCGACGTACGCGACATCGCCGAGTGCGCTGCCCGGATGTTCCTCGACGACCCGGATCGCCACCACGGCCAGACGTACACTCTCACCGGCCCGCGTTCGCTGACGTTCGACGAGGTCGCCGGCCAATTGAGTCTCGCTCTCGGCAGGTCCGTCGCGTACCTGCCGGTCAGCGACGACGCCAAGCGCAAGACACTGCTCGGCTACGGCGTTCCGCAATGGATCGTCGACATGCTCGAGGAGTACGCGCAGGCGTATGTCTCCGGCTGGGGGGACTTCACCACCGATACGGCCGCCGGCCTTCTCGGCCGCCCTCCGCGCGACATCGCCGACTTCGTCCGCGACCACGCGGCAGCGTTCACCCCGGCCGACGACAACTGAAATGGAGGTCCTCGCCCCCGACGTCACCCTGTGGACCGACGGCGGCGGCGCGGTGCGGGCCGCCCTACGCCATGATCTGGGTGGACGATCCGGTGCGCGAGGTGGACCGGATCGCATGGCGCGGGCTGCGGCCGGTGGATTTGGAGCAGCACGGCAACATCGGCAAGTGGGTCTTCCGTGACGCCGACGGTTGCCTCCACACCGAGCCGATCCCTATTCTGAAAGAAGCGTGCGAGGGCGCTGCCAGTCCGCGGGCAGGGATTTTCCCACCTCGAGCAGCACGTCAAGCGCACTGGACAAGACCAACCTCTTTCCGGCCGGGCAAGCGGACCTCGGCGACGAAGGAGGTTGCGATGTCCGATCGTCATTTCGAGCTGCCGGCCCATCCGAACCTGGAGTACTACCGCAAGCAGGCCAAGCACCTGCATCACGCGTACGCGGCGGGCGATGCGGCGGCCGAAGCCCGGGTTGCCGACGTGCTGAGCGATCGAGCCGCAGGGCGGTTCCTGCTCAGCGATGCCCAGTTCGTGCTCGCTCAGGAACACGGATTCCGGACGTGGGCCGAGTTTCGCGCCCACGTCGAAAGCCGCAGCACCACCGAAGAACGGCCGGTCTCCCGCCTCTTGGGGATCGGGCCGGGCATCTACGTCTCGATGGCCGACGCCCTCCTCGTCGAGTTGCGCCGCGACGATCCCGGCGCGCTGCAACGGTTGCGGGCCTACGTGCCCCGGCACGCCACCGTGACCTCCGCCGCGACCGCCGAGCTTCGCGACGCGCGTCTGATCATCGCGCGGGAGCTCGGCTTCCCGACCTGGCAGGAGCTCTGGTCGTTCACCGAGAAATCCCGGCGCGATCTCGACGAGCGCCGGGAGAAGCGGCGGCGGCTGCACCGCGAGGCCGAAGCCCTGCTGGCCGGCGACACCGATCGGCTGGCCGGGCTGACCGCCGAGCAGGCCGACACCCTGCTGCACATGCTCGCGGGCCCCGAGACGATCCCCGGTGTCCGGCTCGAGAAGGAGCTCGGCGTGCCACGCGCCGCAGTCGATGTCCTGCTCGGCAAGGCCACCGACCTGGAACTCCCGCTCACCTGGGCTGCCCGCGCCAATCGGGTCGAATACGTGCGCCTGCTGCTCGACGCCGGCGCCGACCCCGGCACCCGGAAATGGGGCAGCACCCCGATGGAGAACGCCATCTACCACGGCAACACGGAGGTCGTCGACCTGCTCGCCACGCACGCAATCGTCCCGCAGGCGCTCTGGACATATGCCGCCTGCGGCTGGCTCGATCTGGTGCGGGCCTGTTTCGACGCGGACGGCAGCCTCCGGCCGGACGCCGCGCCGGCGCGCCCCAACCTCGCCGACACCGGCGCAGGCTTCCCGTCTCGGCTGCCGCCGACCGATGATCCGGAGGAGATCGTGGGAGAGGCGTTCGTCCATGCCTGCCAGCACGGCCGGATCGAGGTCGTGCGCTGGTTCCTCGACCGCGGCGTCCATCCCGACGTCGCGCCCTACCTCGGGCGGACCGGCCTGCACTGGGC
Organism: Nonomuraea sp. B19D2; assembly: GCF_040137845.1. Taxonomy (NCBI): domain Bacteria; kingdom Bacillati; phylum Actinomycetota; class Actinomycetes; order Streptosporangiales; family Streptosporangiaceae; genus Nonomuraea; species Nonomuraea sp. B19D2. Next base: position 48,292 of record NZ_JBEFAK010000054.1, read on the forward strand.
AATCCCGGGCGGTCGTCTCCACGTGGTCCGCCTGCTCCTGGAGCGCGGTGCCGACCCGTCCATCCGCGACGATCTCCTCCAAGCCGACGCCGACGGCTGGCTGCACATAGCCTTCGTCGCTCGCCCGCACGATCCCGTGACTCAGCAGCTCCACGATCTGATCGAGTCTCGATCGCGCTGAGTTACCGACTGCGGGCGACCTGATCCACGCGCCCCTACTCCGCCGACACCTCAAGTGGACGGCTGCCCACACCGAGGCCATGGCCGCACCACCCGCATCCCCGACGCACCGGCCACCTGATATCGCGTGCCCGTGGTGCCGCCTCGGCATGCACCAGTTCCACCGCGCGGTGCATCGCGGTCAACACCTTGACCGCACACAGGCTGCTGCGGCTCGCCCTGCAGCCGGCCGAGCGAGTCGGCTTGGACGGCGGCCAGGTACGCGGCGCCACTCTGCCCGTGCTGCTGGCACCATCACGTGAGCCGGCACCAGGCCGCAGCGGCGGAGTTCATCGAAGGGTGGCCATGAACCTTTCAAGCCGGTCGATCCCTTCGCGAAGTTCGTCCGTTGACGCCGCGTACGAGAGTCGGACGTGTGTCTCGGCGGTGTGGACGCCGAAGTCTCTGCCTGGGGTGAGCGCGACGTGTGCCTCTTGCAGCGCTCGCTCGCAGAACTGCCAGGAGGTGAGCCCTGTGCGGCTGACGTCGAAGTACACGTAGAACGCGCCGTCGGGCGGGACGGGGACCGGCAGTCCGATCCGGGCAAGTCCCTCAAGGACGAGTGCGCGCCGCTCGGCCAGCTCGGCGCGGCGTGCCTCACAGACCGCGAGGGACTCAGCGGAGAAGCAGGCCAGAGCGGCATGCTGCGCGGGGGCGGACGCGCAGAGGAAGTAGTTCTGGGCCAGGCGCTCCATCGCGGGAACGAGGATCTCCGGAACGACGCACCAGCCGAGTCTCCAGCCGGTCATGCCGAAGTACTTGGAGAAGCTGTTGATGACGATGGCGTCGGGGTCGAACGACAGCACGCTGCGGGGTGGCCGGCCCTGGTCGTCGTGGTCGCTCAGGTTGAGGTAGATCTCGTCGACGATGCGCCATGCGTCCCGCTCGCGTGCGAGTTCGCTGATCGCCGCGAGTTCGTCGGCCGGGGCCGAGGTGCCGGTCGGGTTCGACGGGGTGGCGATCATGATCCCGCGAGTCCTGTCCGTCCAGCTCTGCTTCACCGAGGCCGCGTCCAGTTGAAAGCGCGTCTCGGCGGTGGCGGGGATGAGCGTGACGCGGGCGCCGAAGCTTTCGACGATCTGCCGGTTGCAGGGATATGACGGGTCGCCGATGAGCACCTCGTCGCCCGGGTTGACGAGGGCGGCGGTGGCCAGCACCAGGGCGGCCGAGGCTCCCGCGGTCACGATGACCCGGGAAGGGTCGACCTCGACGCCGTGCTCGTTCCGATAGAACCGCGCGATCGCCTGCCTCAACTCGGGCAGCCCGAGTGCCGCCGTGTACGGCATCGGCCTTCCGTCCATGACCTCGCGCAGCGCGTTCAGGACGGCCGGGGGCGCGCCGAAGTCCGGCTCACCGATGCTGAGCTTGATGACATGGTGCCCCTGGGACTCCAGCATCGCGGCGTGCTTGCCGAACTCCATGGCGAAGAACGGGGCGACAGCCCGCGCACGCTGCGAAATCCTCACGCCACGACCTCCAGCTCGCTCGCGCGCGGGTTCATGTCGTCTTCCATGGCTCTCCTTGATTGCTCCGGCAGTCTGGCGGCGGCCACGAAGCGCAGAGCGGGATCGGTCCTTCCTCCGTTCGCCGTAACGGGAGGGAAGCCTATGCGTATTTCGCCCAAAAGTGTTCCTAACTCTCCCGCCTTGTCCTGATTGTTTGGGGGATTATCTTGTGCGGGAGCGCTCTCGCTCGGAAGATTTTTGCCGAGGCGGGGTGGTTCACAGGGGCAGGGGCCGGTTGTCGACGACGCTCTTCATGACGAGGGTGGAGCTGAGGCGCTGCACGCCGGGGAGGGTGGACAGACGGTCGTCGTAGAGCTGCTGGAAGGCGGGCAGGTCGCGGGTGATGACGCGCAGCAGGTAGTCGGGGTCGCCGAAGAGCCGTTGGGCCTGCAGGACGTTGGGGACGGCGGCGACCGCCTGTTCGAAGGCGTCGACGGTGTCGCGGTCCGCGGCACGCATGGTGACGAAGACGAGGGCCTCGAACGTCAGGCCCAAGGCGTGGGCGTCGAGATGGGCCCGGTAGCCGCTGATCGCGCCGGAGTGTTCCAAGGCGCGCAGGCGGCGGTGGCAGGGCGAGACGCTGAGACGGACGCGTTCGGCGAGTTCGGTGATGGTGAGCCGCCCGTCTTGCTGGAGTTCGGCAAGGATTTTGCGGTCTACGTCGTCCATGAGGAAGATTCTCCCCCATTCCAGGCGTGCCAGGGGAAATCTCAGAAGCACCTTTCGGCTACACGCACATAAACTGCCTTCCCGGATCCTCGGACGAGTGCAAGGAGGAGCAGGGTCATGCCCGTCGGTACCGTCGCCGCGTTCTGGGCGGTGTCGTTGATGTTGGTGGTGACACCGGGAGCGGACTGGGCGTACGCGATCTCGGCGGGGCTGCGGCATCGGACGGTGCTGCCGGCGGTGGGCGGGCTGCTGGCCGGGCATCTGGCGGCCACCGTGGTGGTGGCGGCCGGAGTGGCCGGCCTTGTGGCCCGCTCGCCGCTGGTGATGACCGCGCTGACCGTGGCGGGCGCGGCATATCTGGTCTGGCTCGGGATCGGCACGCTGGCTCGCCCCCCGGGCCCGCAGGCCGGTGCGGAGCAGGCCGCCGACTCGTGGGTGCGGCAGGTGGTGAAAGGGGCAGGGATCAGCGGGCTCAACCCGAAGGTCTTCCTGCTGTTCCTGGCGCTGCTGCCGCAGTTCACCGACCCGGACGCGGGCTGGCCACTGGCCGTGCAGATCGTGGCGCTGGGGCTGGTCCACGTGGCCAGCTGCGCCGTGGTCTACACAGGAGTGGGCGCGGCAGCGCGCCGGGTGCTGCGGGCACGGCCCACGGCGGCACAGGCGGTGACCCGCTTCTCCGGCGCCGCGATGGTCGTGATCGGTGTGCTGCTGCTGGCGGAGCAGTTGGTCGGATAGGTGCGGATTCCACCAGGAGCCGATACAAGGAGACACATGGAAGCACCTGTCGGAGATCAGACCGGGACACGTTCAGATCGTTCTTCCCAGCAGGCCGGAGGTCACCCAGCAGCACGGCTACATCCACGCGGGAGCCACCAGCGCCATCGCCGACAGCGCGGGCGGCTGTGCGGCACTCACCCTGTTCCCGGACGAGGCGGACGTGCTGACCGTGGAGTACAAGATCAATCTCCTCGCACCTGCCGTAGGTGATCACCTCGAGGCCGTCGGTACGGTCGTCAAGGCAGGGCGGACGCTCACGGTGTGCCGGCTCGAAGTCTTCGGCGTCGCCGGCGCCCGGCGGAACCTCATCGCGACCGGCCAGCAGACGCTTATCTGCCTTCGAGAGGATCCGGACAGTGACCAACCGCGACGATGAGCGGCTTCCCTCCTGGGTGAGCCGCCGTTCCCCGACGCCAACCTGATCCTGCTGGCCGGACGGTCACACGAGCTCAGACCGTGCGCGACCTCAGCCCCCTCTGAACCAGGCGCATGCCGACGTAGGCGCCGATCCCGGTGATCTTCGCGTGGTGCACCTTGGTCCGCTTGAACTCGGTGAAGCCGAGCTTTTCGTACAGGCGCAGCGCCGGGGTGTTGATGTCGGCGATGGTGTCCAGCACGTACTCGTCGTACTGCGGCAGGGCGAGCAGGTGCTGGATGATGGCCGAAGCCACCCCCTGCCCCCTGAACGCCGGCCCGGTCGCGACGAACTCCAGCGAGGCCATCCTCTCCCTGGCGTACGGCAGGGGCTTTTCGAACTCGCGGCTGAAGGAGAGGTGGGCGATCGTCCCCTTGACCAGGCCCAGGCGCCTGCGGAGCTCTCGCACGTCGTGCCGGACCGCCCGCTGCCGCCCGTCCGTGCACGCGACGATGCCGGCTGACTCCCCGTGGACCAGGCCGACGTAGAACAGGTCGAGCACCAGCATGTGCGCCAGGGCGTCGGTGAGCTTGTCCGGGTCCTTGGAGAAGTACGACAGATCGGGCCCGAAGCCGTCCACGAAGATCCTGGTGATCGCCCTGCGGTGACTCTCGCCCAGGTCGGCGGCGCGCTTGACCTCGATCATCATTCAGCCTTTCCTGCGTCGGGTGATGAGTGCCTCGATGCCGTCGAGGAGCAGGGTGAGGCCGAAGGTGAAATCGGCGTCCTCGACCCAGTCCGGCGCGGCGCCGAACGCCCCGGACTCCAGCGCCGCCGCCAGCCCCGGGTAAGTGCCGGCGTCGACGAGCTGGGTGAGCAGCGCGGTGTAGCCGGCCAGCCCTTCCGGTCCCGTTTCGTCGACCGTGCCGCTCATGGCGGACAGGAGCGTGGCGGAGCTGGCGGCGTAGGCGGACAGGGTGGAGGTGATGTTGATGGCCTCCGCCGCTGTCAGCCCGGCGCCGGTCAGCACGGTCAGCGCCCGGTCCAGCCAGCGCAGGGTGCGCGGTCCGGTGGGCGGGGTGAGGGGCGAGACTTCCAGCAGCCAGAGGTGGCACGCCAGGAAGTCGCGGTTGGCGCGGGTCCAGACGGACAGGTATTCCCGCCACGGGAGCGTGCCGGGCTCGGGCGGATCCGGGGCCGCGGCATCCACCATCGCGGTGAGCAGTTCGTCCTTGCTGGCGACGTAGCCGTACAGCGACATCGTGGACACGCCCAGCCGGGCGGCCACGCTGCTCATCCGCACGCCCGCCAGGCCTTCGGCGTCCGCGATCTCGATCGCGGCATCGGTGATCCGGTCGAGGGTCAGTCCGGGACGGGGGCCGCGGCGGGACACGGGTTCCCGCCCCCACATCCGTGCGACGACCGTGGGCAGCTTCTGCATCACGCACCCTTCTAATGCCGTACGCAATACAGTGTATCTTGTACGGAGAAGCGCGGGTGCTGGGGGCGGGGGTCGTGGTCCCGCTGCACGATGGCACGATTCTCCGGCATCCCTAGTGACCGTGGAGGACCTGATGTTGTACGGGCGGGACCGGGAGACGGCGGAGCTCGGGCGGTTGCTTGCCGATGCCGCGGCAGGGCGGGGTGGGGCCGCGATCGTCTTGGGCGAGCCGGGCGGGGGGAAGTCCGCGCTGCTGCGATGGGCCGGCGCCACCCCGGGTTTCCAGGTTTTGACCTGCACCGGCGTGGAGAGCGAAGCGGAGTTGCCGTTCGCGGCGCTGCAGATGTTGCTGTCGGGCGCGATGCGGTGTCTGCCCGCGCTGCCCGCGGTGCAGTCTGAGGCGTTGCGTGCGGCGTTCGGGTTGACCGCGCCGGGTGGCGACAACCGGTTCCTGGTGGGGCTGGCCACGCTGTCGCTGCTGGCCGAGGTGGCCGCGCAAGGGCCGGTGCTGTGCCTGGTGGACGATGCCCAGTGGCTTGACCGCCCGTCGGCCGAGGCGTTGGCGTTCGTGGCCCGGCGCCTGGCGTCGGAGGGGGTGCTCCTGCTGTTCGCGGCGCGGGAGGGGTTCGTGCTCCCCGGTGTGCCCGAGCTGGTGCTCAAGCGGTTGGATCCGGTGGCCTCGCGTGAGCTGCTGGCCGAGTACGCTCCCGATCTTCCTGGCCACGTAAGGGATCGCGTGCTCGCGCAGGCGGACGGCAACCCGCTGGCCCTGTGCGAGCTGCCGCGGGCCGAGATGGACGACCTGGGGCCGCTGCCGCTGCCCACCCGGCTGCAGGACGCCTATCAGCGGCGCATCGGCAAGCTGCCCGCGCCGACCCGTACGGCGTTGCTCGTCGCGGCGGCAGAGGAGTGCGGCGCGCTGGCGGCGACGCTGCGCGGCATGGCGGAGCTCGGGGTGGCGGCCGAGGCGCTGGTGGCGGCCGAGAGTGAAGGGCTGGTCACGGTCTCGGATCAGTCGGTCGTCATCCGGCATCCGCTGATCCGGGCGGCCGCTTACCGGGGCTCGCCGTTCACCGAGCGCCTGGCCGCGCACGCCGCGCTCGCGGGCGCGCTGGCCGACGATCCCGACCGCGCCGCTTGGCACCGGGCGGCGGCGACGACGGGTCCGGACGAGGAGGTCGCCGCGGAGTTGGAGGCGGCAGCCGTACGGGCGAGGAAGCGCTCCGGTCACGCCGCCGCCGTGGCGGCGCTGGAGCGGGCGGCGCGGCTCACGCCCGAGGACGGGGCGCGGGTGCGGCGGCTGGTGACGGCGGCCGAGACCGCGGTGGACGCGGGGCAGCCCGACCGTGCCCGGCATCTGGCCGGACAGGCGCTCAGGCTCACCGGGGACCCGCGCGAGCTGGCCCGGATCGCCGCCGTGCGGGGCCGCGTGGAGTTCGAGCACGGCTCCTTGCGTACGGTGCACGAGGTCCTGGTGTCGGCGGCCAAACAGGTCGCGCCGCTCGATGCCGCCGCGGCCGCCGCGATGCTGACCGACGCGGCGCGGGCCTCCTGGTCGGCCGGTGATCCGGGACGTGTCGCGGAGACCTACCGGTTGCTGTGCGAACTGCCGCCCGATCCGCTCAGGCAGAAACTGGTCGACTCCATCGGCGGTGCGCTGAAACTGTATTCGGACGAAGCGGCCGAGAATGTGGCGCTGCTGCGCGAGCACGTCGCCCATGGCCGGTCAGGGCCGCCCGCGCTCCAGCTCAACGTGGCGCTCCAGGCCCTGCTGACCGGCGACTTCGACGACACGCGGGACATCATGGCGGGGCTGGCGGAGGCGTGCCGTAGCGGCGGAACGATCGGCCGGCTTCCCGCCGTACTCTGCACACTGGCGACCGCGGAGATCAACCTGTCTCGGTATCGCGACGCGGCCGGGTCGGCCGCCGAGGCGCTGCGGATCGCCGAGGACACCGGCCAGCCCAGCCGAGTGGCACACGCCGAGGCTCTCCTGGCGTACCTGGCCGCCGTCAGCGGCGACGACGAACGCTGCAGAGAGCTCGCCGAACGCAACCTTCGCCGCTTCCCCGCGCACGCCAACGCGCTCATGGCCGCCTGGTGCGAGTGGGCCCTGGCGCTGCTCGACCTCGGGCGGGGCCGTTACGAGGCGGTGCTGGACCGTTTGGAAGCAGCCACCCGCGGGCCGATCGTGCATGTGGGGCCCGCCGTACACTTCGCACCCGACCAGGTGGAGGCGGCGGTACGGCTGGGCCGCCCGGAGCGCGCCCGTGAGCCGCTGGCCCGGCTGGAGCGGTGGGCGGCAACCGTACGCCTCCCGTGGGAGGACGGGCTCGTGCTGCGGTGCCGCGCGCTGCTGACCGGCGACGGAGCGATCTACGAGCAGGCACTGGAGCTGGAAGGCGAGGCGCGGCCGTTCCAGCGGGCTCGCACCGAACTGCTGTACGGCGAGTGGCTGCGTCGCGAGCGGCGCAAGAGCGAGGCGCGCGGGCACCTGCGCGAGGCGCTGGCGCGGTTCGAGCGTCTCGGCGCGACCCCGTGGGCCGATCACACCCGCGCCGAGCTGAGGGCGGCCGGCGAGAGCTCCGCGCCGGCCGCTCCTGACCTGCTCGCTCAGCTCACACCTCAAGAGCTGCAGGTCGTACGGCTGGCCGCGACCGGCGCGACGAACAAGGAGATCGCCGCCCAGCTGTTCCTCAGCCCCAAGACGGTCGGGCACCACCTCTACCGCGCATTCCCGAAGCTGGGCATCTCGACCCGGACGGAGCTCGCCCGGCTGCCCCTGTAGGCCTGTCGGTAAGGCTGGCCCCACCAGCCGCCAGTTTGCTGGGCGGGTCCGAGTACGATCTTGGAGTAGATCTCCGGTGAGGTGCGGCCGGCGTGGCCGGAGTAGGGCTGGATGAGGGCGTCGTTCATCCTGCGGCACGCCGGCGGCTTCGTCCCGTACGCGGCCCACCGCCTGGCCCTGGCCGTCCTGGCCGAGACCGGTCGGGACCTGCAGCAGATCCTGGACGACTTCTCCGGCTTCTACTTCGACACCGCCATGTCCGCCAGCCCGGCGTACGAAGGCCCTCGATGTGCCAGGCCATGCGGGTGCAGGTGTCGATGACGTCGAATCGATCTATGCCGCCCAGCATGTCCGCGTCGGTCGCAGACGTGGGAGACGGAGAGGTTGCATGACCGGGTGCAGGAGCCTGCACCGGGTCTCACAGCCAGCCGCGCTGCTTGGCCTGGAGCGCGGCCTGGAACCGGGTGGCGGCGCCGAGGCGGGCCATCAGGTCGGCGACGTGGGCGCGGAACTTACGGACCGAGATGTGGAGCGCGCGGGCCGCGGCCTCGTCGGTGTCGTGGCGGGTCAGCGCATGCAGCACTTGCTGCTCGATCGGGGACAGGGGCAGGTCGTCCAGGTCGCGGGCGCGTTCCCACATGCCGTCGAAGACGTCGGCGAGCATGGCCACCAGACCGGGCTGGCGGATCTGCAGCGCGCCCGCCTCCGGGCCTGCGGGGTCGGCCTGGACGAAGGCGACCGACCGGTTGACGATCGCCAGGTGCCGGATCGGCTCGGGGGTGACCCGGTGCAGGTCGCCCAGGGCGTGCCACTTGCGGGCGTACGGCTCCTGGGCGGGATCTTCCAGCGCCTGGACGGGGAACAGGGTACGGCTGCGCAGCCCGCGCAGCAGGAGGCGCTCGAAAGGAGCCAGCAGGTCACCGGCTCCGTCGTAGAACGCTTGCTCTCTCAGATGTGCGAGGTCGCCGGCCTCGGCGGCCAGGAGCCCGAAGATGCGCTTGACGACGGCCGGCCCGTCCGGGATGTGCTCGACCAGATGGACGGGACGGCCGCTGCGGTACTCCTCGGTCAGCTCGGTGAGCAGGTCCCACGCCAGAGTCAGCTGGGCGAGGTGGCGCTGGGCCTGTTCTACGCGCCGCCGTACCAGCAGGTCGATGGCGGCGGCCGGGGCGAGCGCGGTCATCGACCCGTCGATCAGGCCGAGCGTTTCGAGCTCGGCGAGCACGCGGCGAGCCTCGGGCATGACCAGGTCGATGCTGTCCGGGTCGGGATGCGGGTGACGCAGCAGATACCGGTAAAGGCGTTCCTGCTCGCCGGTCAGCCCGAGGCTCGCCAGACTCATGGTCGGACGGGGAAGTTGGCGCGCACGAGGCCGTGGGGGTCGCGTTCGCGCTTGATCTGCCGCAGGCGGGCCAGTGCCTCCTCGTGGAATGCCTGGGCGGCGTTCTCGCCGGGGGCCAGGAACGTGTACGGCTTGCGCCCGCTGACCGCCTCGCCCAGCTCCGCCACCAGCGCCGCCTGCCTGCCCTGCACCGCCCCGGCCAGGTGCGGCAGCCGCAGCCCGAGCAGGTAGAGCATGTACGGCTCGGCCAGCACACCACCCGCGCCACCCCCAGGGCGTTCCTCGGCCAGCGCCCCGCCCAGGTGCCGCACCTGCAGGTTCAGCAACGGCGCGAGCTCGGCGTCAGCCAGCACGTCCACCGGCAGGCCATTGAGCAACTCGGTGCGGGCCAGCATCGGACTGGGATCGACCGGCTCGGCCGCGATGGCGCCCAGGTCGGCGATGTCCATCGGGCCGCGGCTGTCGGACAGGCTGCCGCCGATCTCCTCCAGCGGCGCCAGCAACGCCTCGGCCTCGCCCGCCTCTCCGAGGAAGGTCACGTCCAGGCCGACCATCGCCGGGGAGGGCGACGGCGGGGCCATCCGGTTGAGCCACAACGACAGCTCCCGCGGCGCGCCTGCGGTGATGGCACGGAACGCCTCGAACACCTCGCCGGTGCGCTCGGCAGGCCACAGGATGCGCCCGCCGTACAGGTTCGGCAGCTCGAACAGATCAAGCTCGATCGAGGTGATGATCCCGTAGTCGCCACCGCCGCCCCGCAGCGCCCAGAACAGCTCAGCGTCGGACTCGGCGGTGACGCGGACCTGCTCGCCGTCGGCGTTGACGATCTCGAAGGCGCGCACCGAGTCGGCGGCCCAGCCGTACCTGCGGCCGAACCAGGAGATGCCGCCGCCGGCGACGAAGCCGGTCACGGTCACCGCCGGGCTGCTGCCGGCCGGCGCGGCCAGGCCGTGCTTGCCGGTCTCGGCCAGCACCTGCCCCCACCGTGCCCCGGCGCCCACCCGGACGGCCCTTGCGACCGGGTCGACGTCGATGGCCGCGAGGCGGCCGGTGCGCAGCAGGATCACTCCGTCGACGTCGCCGGAGGCCCCATGCCCGGACGGCTGGGCGGTGACGGTCGATCCGTTATCGCGGGCATGGCGCACAACCGCAGCCACGTCGGCCGGGTCCGCGGCCTCGACGACCGCAGCCACCTGCTGGGCCACGCCCACCGCCCACGGGCGGGCGGCTTCGTCGAAGCCGTCGTCGCCGGGAAGTACGACGCGTCCTTTCACAACATCACGCATTGTCTGCTCCATATCAGAAGGGGAGGGGGCCTTCGTCCTGGACGAAGGCGGCGGTCGGGCCGTCGGGGCCGAGCAGCGTCATGGCCACGATCGGCGCGGCGCCCTCCTCAGGGGTTTTGAGGCCGGCGCCGCGGTTTATGTCGGTCTTGACCCAGCCCGGGTCGACCGCGTTGACCTTGATCGGGGTGTCCCACAGCTCCTTGGCGTACGACACCGTGATCATGTTCAGGGCCGCCTTGGAGGAGGAGTAGGCCACGTTGATCATCGGCCACAGCGGATGCGCCTGGTCCAGGGCGCGGCCCATGGAGCCGCGCTCGCTGGAGACGTTGACGATGCGCCCCGCCGAGGAGCGGCGCAGCAGCGGCAACATCGCGTTGGTGACTTCGATGACGCCGAACACGTTGGTCTCGTAAACCTGCCTGGCCTGCTCCAGCGAGGTCTGGCTGGGCAGGCCGTCGGGGAAGGTGATGCCGGCGTTGTTGACCAGGATGTCGAGCTTGTCGTACTCCTGCTCGATCCGCGCGGCCGCCGCACGGACGCTTGCCGGGTCGGTGACGTCGAGGTGCACGTACGGCAGGCCGAGTCGGCCGGCGGCGGCCTCGTCACGTACGCCGATGATCGCGGTCACGCCTCGCCCGGTCAGCAGCCGGGCGGCTGCCAGGCCGATTCCCCTGGTGGCGCCGGTGATCAGCGCGATGGTGGTCATGGTGGTGTGCTCCTGCGGATGTGGAGGTGGGTGAAGTACGCCCACTGGGGTGGGGTGAGCGCCTGGCGGATCAGCGGGAGGACGGCGGCCTCCTCATGTCTGAGGTGCCCGGTCAGGCCCGTGACCAGCGAGTCAGTGAGGTCGCCGAGCCCACCGGGCCTGGCGTCGGCGTGAGTCGGCGCCTCGTCGATGGCGTCGATGAGCTCGTCGAGGGCGGCGTGCTCGGCCTCGACCGCCTCCAACAGCGTCAGGGCCTCCGGCCGGTGGGCCATGGCCCGGCGCAGCGGCGGCCACAGCGCCTCGTCCTCGGCGGCGAAGTGGCATCGGAGCGACTGTTTGAACAGCCGCCAGCGCAGGACGCGGCGGGGATCGTGACCGACCTGGACGGTGAGGCGGGCCAGGCGGGTCACCTCCCAGCGCAGCGCCTCGTGCATGCCGTACATCGCCGTCACGTCCAGCTCGCCCATGCGTTGATCAGCCCCAGCTGGTGCCGGCGGGCTCCTTGATAGCGGCGTTGAGCCGGTTGAACAGGTTGGTCACGCCGATCACCAGAAGCAGCGCGGAGATCTGCTTCTCGTCGTAGTGGTCGGCGACCTGGTCCCACAGCTCGTCGCTGACCGCCTCGGTCGAGCGGTCGGCCAGCCGGGTGACCGCCTCGGTCAGCTCGAGCGCGGCCCGTTCGGCGTCGGTGAAGAACGGCGCCTCCCGACAGGCGGCCACGGCCGCGATCCGCTCCACGCTCTCCCCCGCCTTGACCAGGGCCTGGGTGTGGGCGTGCACGCAGGCGCTGCAGCCGTTGATCTGGCTGGCACGCAGGCCGACGATCTCCTGCAGCTCGTGGGAGATGCCGCCCTGGTTGGCGGCTTTGAAGATGGCACCGATGCCCTTCATTCCGTCGGGCAGGACGAAGGCGGGGTTGGTCATGCGCGCTTGCACGAGAATGCTCCTTCAGAAAGGGGTGAGTTGCCCAGGGGTTGATATGAGGCGCGTGGATTCGGCCGGTTCCCGGACGGTTTCCAGGCTGCCCCGAGCCAGGATCTGGATCAACGCCGACTTCGTGTGCCAGTCGATAACATGTGGGTTATCTCGGAAGAAAGGGAGGTAAGTGGAGCTACGGGACATCGAGATCTTTCTGGTGCTTGCCGAGGAGCTGCACTTCGGCCGGGCCGCGGAGCGCCTGCACGTCTCGCAGGCGCGGGTCAGCCAGGCCATCGCCGAGCAGGAGCGCCGCCTGGGCGGCACGCTGTTCGACCGCTCCAACCGCCGCCGTATCCAGCTCACCCCGCTCGGCTGGCAACTGCGCGATGACCTGAGGCCCGTCTATGCCGGTCTGCGCGACAGCCTCGAACGCGCCCGCATGGCCGCCCGGGGCATCACCGCCGTGCTCCGCGTCGGCATGCTGCCGATCAACATCCATGACCTGCGCCCCTACTGGGACACCTTCCGCGCCCGCCACCCCGCCTGGGAACTGCGCATCAGCCACCCGCCCTTCGACGACCTCTTCGGTGGCCTGCGCCGCGGTGAGATCGATGTCCTGGTCGCCTGGCTACCCGTCGAGGAGCCCGATCTCACCGTCGGTCCGATGCTGTTCGCCGAGTCGCGGGTGCTGGCGGTGGCCGCCGGGCACGAGCTGGCCGGGCGCACGTCGGTCTCGCTGGAGGTGGTGAGCGATTTCCAGCACATCGATGTCGAGGTCAGACCGGACTACTGGTGGGACGGCTTCGTCCCGTCCCACACTCGCAGAGGCCGCGCCATCGAGCGCGGCCCGCTCGTGCGCAACACCGACGAGGTCTTCACCCGGATCAGCATGGGCGAGGTCGTGACGCTCTTCCCCGAGCACATGGCGCGCTACGCGGTGCGACCGGACATCGTTTACCTACCGGTCCGCGACATGCCGGCGCTGCCGTACGCGCTGGTGTGGCGGTCGGACACGGAGAACGACCTGGTCCGCGCCCTCGCCCAGACCGTACGCGACCTCGGCCCGCACTCCACCAGCCGCTGACCCTGCACCGCTGGGGTCAGCGCCGATCCCGGTGAACGGTTGTCGGCCGCGGAAATATGACGTGGCGGGCGGGGCGGGGGG
>NZ_JBEFAK010000055.1:0-59958 GCF_040137845.1 Nonomuraea sp. B19D2
GTTCGTGCGCAAGGTCACAGCCACACGGATCAATATACGGAGTTGATCTATCTACCGCTCAAAGATTCGACAGAAGGGCTTACCCCCATGGCTGAAGCCAGGGGTCCGCGCCCTAGATCTCCGATCGCTCCGCCAACGGGTACGTCCGATCGATGACCGGGGTGATCTTCCCCTGCTCGATGAGGCCGCGGAGGGCTGCCAGATCGTTCCGGTCAGAGCCGGCCGGCGGTGAGATAGATCGGATTGCCCGCTTCCATGCGGGTGCCGGCCGCCGACGCCGGCCTCCTCCTGGGCAGGCGCCGAGCACCCCGAGACTCACCGTGCTGGGGTGCCCGGCTCAGTCCCGAGCGTACGGCGCTGCTTCACGCATGCCGCGCCACGTTAGGGCAGGAGGAAGAAGATCTTTGCGCGGGTGCGATGCGCCCGCCGTACGGACTGCAGCGTATTGCCGCTGGTCAGGGGGTTGAGCGCCACCCGCCTGCGCGGGTGGCGGTCCTGCCCGTTAGGGTGAGTGAGTATTCACCAACCGAGGAGGGCGACACCGATGAGACTCGCGGTCTTCGGCGCGACCGGCGGCACGGGACAGCAGCTCCTGCGCCAAGCACTCGACCTCGGCCACGAGGTCACCGCCGTCGTGCGGGACGCGTCCAGGTTGCCCGCCGAGCTGCGCGACCGCCTGGACGTCGTCGAGGCCGACGTGATGAACCCCGACGCCATCGTCTCGGCGGTCAAGGGCCGCGACGCGGTGCTGACGGCTATGGGCGCGCGCCACCGCGGCCCCACCACGGTGCTGTTCGACAGCACCGCCTCCCTGATCAAGGCCATGACGCGGGTGGGGGCCCGGCGGCTGCTGATGGTCAGCGCCAGCGGCCTGGTCACCGACGCGGGCGACGGCCCGTTCACGCGGTACGTGCTCAAGCCGCTCATCGTGCAGCGCATTTTTCGCCACAACTACGCCGACCTGGCCGCGGCCGAGCGGCTGCTGCGCGCCAGCGATCTGGACTGGACGATCGTCCGGCCCTCGCGCCTGACCGACGGCGGGCGCAGCGCCCGCTACCGCACGGCCCGCGACCTCAACATCAGGGGCGGCATGAGCACCACCCGCGCCGACCTGGCCCACTGCATGCTCGGCCTGGTCGGCGACCACACCTCCATCCGCCACGTCATCTCGGTGGCGTCCTAGCCCGGTCTATCCGGTGACGAGCGCCGAAGGGTCGCGCTCGGGCGGTCCGGCGGGCCACCACGCGCCGTCGCGCAGGGTGAAGGGGTACCAGCGGCCGTCCCGGCCGTAACGCAGTTGCAGGGGGCCGAGGGTCCAGCGGTTGCGCCACGCCTCCACCTGCGGCGGGTGCTCGCCCTCCCATCCGGCCTCCAGCAGGGCCTGCGCTCTGGCCAGGTCCGGGCGGGGCGGCGTCCAGGGGCGCTCGAGCACGTCCAGGCCGTGCGTGCCGCCGTACCTCCATGCCTGCACGGCCGCCTCGAGTCCGAGGTCGAGGTCGTGGTCGGCGGCCAGGCGTACCCGGTCCTGGTACTCGGTGAGCTCCGGCAGACGCCCGTGCAGCAGCAGCTCGCGTGCCCGGGAGGCGGCCGAGGCGGCCAGCACCCGCAGGGCGGCCACGTCCACGCCCGGCGTCCGGTCCGCGGGCGGGTCCAGGGCGGGCGCGGCGAAGGCGACCTCGAGCGGCGGGGGCTCGGGCAGCGGTGGCACGCCCGCCGCGAACGCCTCGCCCGCCGCCACGCCCTCAGCCTCCTGCGCGGCCGGTGTGTCGTCGCCGGGAGTGCCGCGGCGCTGGAGCGCCTCGACCAGCTCCCGCTCGCCGCGCCCGCGCATCAGCAGCAGCACGAACGGGTCCGCGTCCAGCAGCCACGACGCCTGGTAGCACAGCGCGGCGGCGTGCTTGCAGGGGTGACCCCAGTCGGGGCAGGAGCACTCCGGCTCCAGGTCGCCGACGGCGGGCAGCAGCGGCACGGCGGCGTCCTCGGCCGCTTCGACCAGGTCGTGCGGCATGTCACCGTCGAGCAGGGCGGCGATGTGGCCGCTCTTGGCGGCGACCTGGTCGAGGAAGCGTTCCCAGGCGGCGTCGGTGAGCTGCTCGACGCGTACGACGGTGTCGTACTCGCTCTCGGTGACGGCGGCGATGCGCCCGGGGCTGACGGTGATGGGCCCGATCTGGCCCGTCTTGGCGTACGCGCGGCCCTTGCGCAGCAGGACGTGGTCGAGCGAGGTGTCCTCCACGGCCTTGACCCAGGCGCGCCCCCACCAGGAGGTGGCGAAGCGGGCCCCGGCGCGCTGCGGGGGGAAGGCGGGAAATCCACGTGCGGCGGTCATCTCAGCTCCACGAGAGCAGCGAGTTCGGCGTCGGTCAGCTCGGTGAGGGCGGCCTCTCCGGAGGCGAGCACGGCTTCGGCGAGCGCGCGTTTGGCGGCGAGCATCTCGGCGATGCGGTCCTCGATCGTGCCCTCGGTGATCAGGCGGTGCACCTGGACGGGCCGGGTCTGGCCGATGCGGTAGGCGCGGTCGGTGGCCTGGTCCTCGACGGCCGGGTTCCACCAGCGGTCGTAGTGGATGACGTGGTCGGCGCGGGTGAGGTTCAGGCCGGTGCCGGCGGCCTTGAGCGACAGCAGGAACACCGGTGCCCGGCCGTCCTGGAAGCGCGCGACCATCTCCTCGCGGCGGGCGACCGGGGTGCCGCCGTGCAGGAGCTGGGTGCTCACGCCCCTGGAGGTCAGGTGCCGTTCCAGGAGACGGGCCATGGTGACGTACTGGGTGAAGACCAGCACCGCGCCGTCCTCGGCGACGATGGTGTCGACGAGCTCGTCCAGCAGTTCCAGCTTGCCCGAGCGGCCGGTCAGGCGCGGCTCGCTCTCGTGCAGGTACTGGGCGGGGTGGTTGCAGATCTGCTTGAGCCCGGTCAGGAGCTTGACGATGAGGCCGCGCCTGGCCATGCCGCGGGCGTCGGCGATCTGGGCCATGATCTCGCGTACGACGGCCTCGTACAGGCCGGCCTGCTCGGTGGTGAGCGCGACGGGACGGTCGGTCTCGGTCTTGGGCGGCAGCTCGGGCGCGATGCCGGGGTCGCTCTTGCGGCGGCGCAGCAGGAACGGCCCGACCAGCCGCGACAGGCGTTCGGCCGCCGCGCTGTCGCCGGATTCGACGGGTTTCGCCCAGCGTGCCCTGAACCTGGCCAGCGGGCCCAGCAGCCCCGGCGTGGTCCAGTCGAGGATGGCCCACAGCTCCGACAGGTTGTTCTCCACGGGGGTGCCGGTCAGCGCGACGCGGGCGGCGGCGGGGATCTCCCGCAGCGCCTTGGCGGTGCCGGAGGCGGGGTTCTTGACGTGCTGGGCCTCGTCGGCCACCAGCAGGCCCCAGGGGTGCGCGGCCAGGCGGGCCGCGTCCATGCGCATGGTGCCGTACGTGGTCAGCACGAACCCCTCCTCGGCCAGCGTGCGGCTCGAGCCGTGGAAGCGGCGCACGGGCACGCCGGGCGCGAACCTGGCGATCTCCCGCTCCCAGTTGCCCAGCAGCGAGGCCGGGCACACCACGAGCGTGGGGCCGGTGCCTGAGCGGTGCAGATGCAGGGCGATGAGCGTGATCGTCTTGCCCAGGCCCATGTCGTCGGCCAGGCAGCCGCCCAGGCCGAGTGAGGTGAGCCGGGCCAGCCAGCGCAGCCCGGCCAGCTGGTAGTCGCGCAACGTGGCGGCCAGCCCGTCGGGCGGGTCGGCGTCGGCGGGCTCGGACAGGCGTTCACGCAGCTCGCGCAGCCAGGCGGTGGGCTCGACGGCGACCTGCTCGCCGTCGACCTCGACCGTGCCGGTCAGGGCGGCCCCGAGGGCCTCGATGCCGGTCAGGGGCTTGAGGTCGCGCTGGCGGGCCTTGCGGGCCAGGTCGGGTTCGATGAGGACCCATTGGTCGCGCAGCCGTACGACGGGGCGGTGCGCCTCGGCCAGGCGGTCCATCTCCTCGGCGGTCAGGCGCCGGCCGCCGAGGGCGAGCTGCCAGTCGAAGCTGGTCAGGTGGTGTCCGCCGAGGAACGACGGCATGTCGGACGGCTTGCTGTCGCGTTCGCCGATGACGGCGCGGGCGCTCAGGCCGCGTACGAGGGCCTTGGGCCAGTGCACCTCGACCCCGGCGGCGGCCAGGCGCTCGGCGGCTCCGGCCAGCAGGTCTTCGACGTCGCCGTCGGTGAGCGTGAGCTCGTCGGGCACGGCGCTGTCGAGCAGGCGCTCCAGGCGGGGCCAGGTACGGGCGGCGCGGCGCACGGCCAGGGTGGTCTCGATCCTGGCACGGGGGCCGAAGCCCGGGTCGTGGCCGCGCCACAGGTCGGCGGCGTCCACGACGAGTGCGGGGTCGGCCAGGCTGTGCAGCTGGAGGACGGCGCGGAACTCGGCGGCGGCCAGGTCGTCGGCCTCCAGCCGCAGCGACAGCCGTACGCCGGAGTCGAGCCCGGCCGCCACCTCCTCGGCCCAGGGGCGCAGGTGCGGCACCTTGACGGGCTTGGCGGCGGCGTAGGCGGTCAGTCCGGTGGCCCGCACGGCGCCGGGGGAGCGGGGCATGGCGTCGGCGACCGCGTCGAGGAACGCCCGCACGAGCGGCTCCGCCTCGGGCAGCCACACCTCGCCCGGCTGCTCGTCACCGGTCCCGGCCGGGCCGGGTGGCCCGTCGAGGGGGAGGGCGCGGGCGGAGGCGGGCATGGCGGCGGCCAGTTCGCGGATGCGCTGGGCGTCGGCGGCGTCCAGCGGGCCGGCGCGCCAGGAGTCGTGATCGCCCGCCGTCACCCCCGGCAGGATGCGGCCCCGGGTGACGAGCTGGAGTGCCACCAGCGCGACCGCGCCCCAGAAGCGGGCCGCCGGGTGGGCCTGCGCGGCCACGCGCGCCCTGGCCAGCGCCGCCACCGCCTCGCCCACCGGGACGAGCCTGGCCGCGACCTGCCGGGTGCCCCCGTGCGGCTCGGCCACCGTCACCGCGGACGGCCCGTCCGGGTCGAGGAAGACCATGTGCCCGGACCTGGGTGGGTCGCCGGGTTGGAAGACTGCCGAGTGCCGTACGAGATCCGTCATCGAGCTCACGGCCGTACAGTGTACGGTACGGCGGGGTGGGGTTTCCCACACCTTCCGATCAGAAGTCCACCTCATTCCCGGCATATCCGATCATCCCTAGCCTTGAGCCTATGACTGATTGGCTGGTTGGACTGATGGAGAGCCTTGGAGCGCCTGGGGCGGGGCTTGCGATCGCGCTGGAAAATCTGTTCCCGCCCCTCCCCAGCGAGGTGATCCTGCCCCTGTCGGGCTTCACCGCCGGCAGGGGGCAGATGGACCTGCTGGACGTGCTGGTGTGCACGACGCTCGGCTCGGTCATCGGGGCGCTGGCGCTGTACTGGGTGGGGGCGCTGCTGGGCCGCGAGCGCACGCTGGCCATCGCCGCCAAGCTCCCCCTGGTCAAGCCGTCCGACATCGAGAAGACCGAGGCGTGGTTCCTCAAGCACGGCCGCAAGACGGTGTTCTTCGGCCGCATGATCCCCCTCTTCCGCAGCCTCATCTCGATTCCGGCGGGCGTGGAGCGGATGCCGCTGGTGACGTTCACGCTGCTGACGAGCGCCGGCAGCCTCATCTGGAACACGATCTTCGTGATGGCCGGCTACCTGCTGGGTGACAACTGGTCGGTGGTGGAGACCTATGTGGGCGTCGGCACCAAGGTGGTGATCGCGGTGGTGGTGCTGGCGATCCTGGTGTTCGTCGGCGTGCGGCTGGCCGAGCGGCGCAGGGGCAGGCATGCGACTCGCCGCTGAGGGGCTGCGACTGCTGGGCGCGGTGGCGCTGGGCGCCCTCACCGCGCCGGCCGAGCTGGTGTTCCTGCTGCTGGCGCTGCCGTTCCTGGGCAATCCGAACGTCGGCGCGGCGGCCCGGCGGCTGGCCCGCCTCGAGGCGCGCCGCCTGCGCCTGGACCCCGACGCCCTGCAGGAGGGCAGGCCGTTGCCCTACCTGGCCGCCCGCGTCCCGGTGGGCGTGCTGGGCGGGCTGGTGATCACATTGCTCGTGTACGGGGCCGGCGCGGCGGTCCTCATCCTCGCGGCGTGGGGCCGCGGCGAGCCGTTCGACGGGATGCTGCCGTCGATCCCGCTGGTCGCCTACTTCGTGGTGGGCGGGGTGGTGCTGCTGTTCCTGGACCTGTCGGGCGTGGTCGGGGTGCACGCGCTGGAGCGGCGGCTGGCGCTGCGGATGCTGGGTCCCGACCCGACGCAGGCGCTGGAGCGCAGGATCGCCGAGCTGGCCGAGAGCCGGGCCGGGATCGTGGCCGCGGTCGACTCCGAGCGCCGCCGCATCGAGCGTGACCTGCACGACGGGCTGCAACAGCGCCTGGTGGCGCTGTCGATGCTGATCGGCCGCGCCCGGCGGGGCCGCCCCGAGCTGCTGGGGCAGGCGCACCAGGAGGCTCAGCAGGCGCTGGCCGAGCTGCGCGAGGTGGCCTGGCGGGTCTACCCGAGCGGCCTGGACTCCCTCGGTCTGGGCGAGGCTCTGGCGGGGGTGGCCGAGCGTTCGGGTGTTCCGGTGCGGGTAGCCTGCGACCTGCGGCGTCGGCCGCCCATGGCGGTGGAGGCTGCGGCGTACTTCGTGGTGTGCGAGGCCGTCACCAACGCCGCCAAGCACGCCGGCGCCACGCTCATCACGGTCGAGGTGCACGAGGAGGACGCCGCGGTGGTCGTACGGGTGCGAGACGACGGCGCGGGCGGCGCGCAGGCGTCGGGCGGCGGCCTGTCCGGGCTGGCCAGGCGGGTGGCGGCGCTGGACGGCACGTTCGAGGTGCGCAGCCCGGCGGGCGGGCCGACGACGATCACGGCGGTGCTGCCGTGCGGGTGATCCTGGCCGAGGACTCCACGTTGCTGCGCGAGGGCCTGGTACGGCTGCTGCTGGAGGAGGGCCACGAGGTGCCGGCCGCGGTCAGCGACGGCGACGCGCTGGTGGCGGCGGTGGCCGAGCACCGGCCGGACATCGTGGTGGTGGACGTACGCATGCCGCCGACCCACACCGACGAGGGTCTGCGGGCGGCGCTGGAGATCAGGCGGCGCTGGAGCGAGGTCAAGGTGCTGGTGCTGTCGCAGTACGTGGAGAAGAGGTACGCCACCGAGCTGATGAGCGCGGACGTCGAAGGCGTCGGCTACCTGCTGAAGGACCGGGTGGCGCAGGTGGGCGACTTCCTGGACGCGCTGGAGCGGGTGGGCGCGGGCGGGGCGGCGTTCGATCCGGAGGTGGTGCGCCAGCTGCTGGCCCGCACCACGCAGGTGGACCCCCTGGCGCGGCTGACGGCGCGGGAGCGGGAGGTGCTGGAGCTGATGGCGCAGGGGCTGACCAACGCCTCGATCGCCCAGGGGCTGCACGTGTCGCAGAGCGCGGTGGAGAAGCACGTGAACTCCCTGTTCGACAAGCTGCGCCTGTCGCACACGACCGGTTACAGCCGGCGCGTGCTGGCCGTGCTGCACTTCCTGAAGTCCTGACAATCAAAGTCGTCTTGACAATCTTATTTGTCGGTGGAATGGTTGGGGCATTCCACCGACGAAGGGAGCTGAACCCGCCATGAGCAAGACCGTCGCGGCCAAGCTGCTCATCAAGCCGGAGTCCAAGGTGTGGATCTCCGACGCCGCACACCTGCCGCTCCTCGGGCCGCTGCCCGAGGGCGCGCGCCACGTCGAGGACCTCGAGGAGGCGGATGTGGCGCTCGTCTTCGCCGCCGACGCCGCCGCGGCCCGGCAGGTCCTGGACCGGCACCACGACCAGGTCACCACGCCGCCGGTCGTGTGGGTCGCCTACCCCAAGGGGAACAAGGCGGACATCAACCGGGACACGCTGTGGCCGATCGTGGGCGAGTACGGGCTGCGTCCCAACGGGCAGGTGGCGGTGGACGAGGTGTGGTCGGCGCTGCGCTTTCGCGCGCTCAAGGACGGCGAGGCCCCCTTCACCGGCGGCAAGCAGGGATAGGCGCGCCTGGCTGGTTGACGAGTCGCGCCCCTGATCTCGTCGCGGAACCGTCCACGGGTCGGGAGTGAATCGTGGTCACGGCGGAACGGCGCTCGCACGCTGTAGACGCGTCCGCGGAATGGGTGCGGGCGGAGAGCATGCTCCGCCTGGGTTGCTTCTCGTGGGTCAGACCGGAGAAGGTCCTTTCTGGCATGCAACGCTGCTCAGGAACGGTGGTGTCGTCTCGGCCCCGCAGGTCGCACTCCGGTGAGCGCGAGGTTGAGCAGCCGGTCGGCCTGTGCCATGCCGTCGGGTTCCTGCTCGACGGCCAGGGAGATGGCGTTGGCGAGCTTGAGCAGGTCTGTGATCGATACGTCCTCCCGTACGGCGCCCGCCTGGCGGGCGCGGGCCAGCAGGCCCTCTCCGGCGTTCACGATCATGGTGTGGCAGGTGGTGCCCAGGGTGGGGTCGCCGTCTTGGGCGCCCCTCATCAGCGAGGCGGCCAGGCCGCGGTTGGACACGGCGTGTGTGGCGACGGCGCGAAGCCAGGTCACCAGCGCCTGCTCCGGATCCGGCCCGGCGGCCAGGTCGCCGGCCGTGGCGCACAGGGCCTCGACCTTGTCCCGGAAGACGGCCTCGAGCAGCCGTTGCCGGGAGGGGAAGTGCCGGTGCAGCGTGGCCGAGCCGACGCCCGCGCGCCGGGCGATCTCCTCCAGGGACGCCTCGGCTCCGTGCTCGGCGATGGCCTCGGCGGCCGTGGCCAGGATGCGGTCGTAGTTGCGGCGCGCGTCCGCACGCATCGGCCGCGCGGGCGACGTCGTACGGCTGTCCTGCGACATGTGATCTCCGGCGAGCTTGCGGAAACGGGGTGACCCTCCATATCGTACTGACCCAGAACCGGAGGGATCCCCCATTTAAGTGGGTGCCCTCCGCATGCCTACTTTCTGGAGACATTTCGTGAAGACGATCGTGGTGGTGGGGGCGACCGGCCTGCAGGGCCGGGCCGTGACGGCGCGTCTGCTCGCCGACGGCTGGCTGGTACGAGCGGTGACGCGCGATCCGGACGCCGCTGGGCCCCGAGCGCTGGCGCGGGCGGGTGCCGAGCTCGTCCGCGCCGAGATGGACGACGTCGCCTCGCTCATCGCCGTGGCTGAAGGCGCCCACGGCCTGTTCAGCGTGCAGCCCACCGTCGGCTCCCCGGGCACGCCGGCGGGCTTCTCCGCCGAGGACGAGGTCCGCTGGGGCGGCAACGTCGCCGAGGCGGCACACGCCGCCGGTGTGCGGCATCTGGTCTACGCCTCGGTCGCCGGTGCGGGCCGCCACAACACCGAGCAACTGCCGCAGAACGTGGTGAGCAAGTGGCGGATCGAACAGCACATCACCCGGCTGGGCCTGCCCGCGACCTTCCTGCGGCCGGTCTCGTTCATGGAGAACTACACCGGCTCGTACCATCTGCACGACGGCGCCGTGGCCACCGCGTTCGCCGCCGACGTGCCGCAGCAGATCATGGCCGTCGACGACGTCGGCGTCTTCGCCGCCCTGGCCTTCGCCCGGCCGGGCGAGTGGATCGGCCGGGCGGTGGATCTGGCAGGCGACGAGCTGACTCCGGTACAGATCGCCGCGGCCATCTCCACGGCCCTCGGCCGGCCGCTGCCGTACGTGCAGCTTCCGCTCGAGGTGATCGCCCAGGCCGGCGAGGAGTTCGCCTTCGCCTACACCTGGCTCAACGAACGCGGCTGGCGCGCCGACGTCTCCTTCGCCCGCGCGCTGCACCCCGGCTTGCTGGACCTGCGTACCTGGCTGGCCCGGACCGGAGCGGCCCAGATCGCCGGCTTCCTGGCCGCCCAGGACCGATGAGCGCCCCCGACCTCGGACGGGTCGGCATCTGGGCGGGCGAGATGGACCGCTGTCCCGCCCCCGTCCTGCGCCGAGCGGCCGCGCTGATCGAGGACCTCGGCTACCCGGCCCTGTGGTTCCCCGAGACGACCGGCCGCGAGGCGATGGCGCAGGCCGCCCTGCTGCTGTCGGCCACTCGGCAGACCGTCATCGCCACCGGCACCGCCAGCGTCTACGCCCGGGACGCGGTTACCACCGCAGCCGCGCAGCGCACTTTTGTGGAGGCATTTCCCGGCCGGTTCCTGCTCGGTCTCGGGATCAGCCATCCCGCCCTGGTCACCGGCGTGCGCGGCCACCGCTTCGGCCCGCCGCTGGCGACGATGCGCCGCTATCTGGACGCGATGGACGCCGCCCCGTTCGGCCCGCCGATCCTGGCACCGCCTCGGGTCCTGGCCGCGCTGGGCCCCAGGATGCTCAGGCTCGCCGCCGAACGAGCGCGCGGCGCCCACCCGCTGGGCATGCCGGTCGAGCACACCCGCCACGCAAGAAGCCTGCTCGGACCGCGGCCGCTGCTCGCGGTCACCCAGCTCGTGGTCGTGGATCCGTCCCGTTCCCGCGCGGCCGAGCTGGCCCGCACCCACGCGGCCGCCGCCCTGCCCAACCGGCTGACGCTGCTGCGCGGGCTGGGATTTCACAACGCCGGGGCCCTTGACGATCGGCTGGTCGAAGCGCTGGTGGCCACCGGCGGCCCTGAGGACATCGCCCGGCGGGTCGGTGAGCACCTCGACGCCGGTGCGGATCACGTCAGCCTGCACGTGCTCACGGCCACACCGGATCAGCCGCCACTGCGTCAATGGGAGGAGCTTGCCGCACAGCTGTTGTGAGCCGGCACTTCGTCACCTGGCCGGCGCGCTCCGGCAAAGCCGACGCACCACACGCAGGAGTGCCGGCAACGAGATCAGCGCCGCTTCAGCACGCCGACCAAGCTCGTGAGGCTGTCTTGGCCATGGCCGGCGGTGACGCCTTGGCGAAAGATCTTCAGGACGGCGGCCGGAAGTGAGCCGTCCACGCCGGATGCCTGTGTGGTGTGCAGCACGTGTTCCAGGCTCGCCACGCCCATGGAGATCCGGTCGACGTCCCCCTCGTGGTGGCCCGCGGTGATGCGTGGCGCGTAGAACTCCAGGAAATAGCGGAGGTCCATGGTCTTCACGGCGTGCGGCAGGAAATCCTCCGCCGAGATGCCGTTGGCCTCCGCCACCGCCTGGCCGTGCAGGTAGCCTGCCAGCGCCGTCCAGAACATGCCGATCCCGATCTGGTAGTACAGCGCCGCCAGTCCCTGGTCCTCGCCGAGGTATTCGATCCCGGTCAGCACCTCGAGGGCGGGCCGGTGCGCCTTGATGGCGTCTTTGGGGCCGCTGTAGTACGTCATGGCGTCCGGCGTGCCAATGCCTGGAGGCGGCACCTGCACGCCTCCGGTGATCTGCACGGCCCCGCGCTCGGCCAGCCACGCCGCCGCCTGTCGTGCCCTGTCCGGGGTGTCGGAGGTGAGGTTGGCCAGGGTGCGTCCGGCCAGGGCGGTACGCGGGGCCTGCGCGAGGATGGCATCCATCGCGTCGTAGTCGGTCAGGCTCAGCACGACCAGCTCGTTGGTGGTGAGCGCCGCCTCGACGGATTCCGCTCTCCTCGCGCCCCGCGCCACCAGCTCCTCTGACCTGGCAGGCGTGCGGTTCCACACGGTCACCTCGTAGCCGCTGTCGAGGTAGGCACTGGCCATGGCCTGCCCCATGGGGCCCAACCCGATCACCGTCACGGACTTCATCCGGCTCTCCTCGCCACTAGAACGAACGCTCTATCCAGACGGCACGGTAGCACACGACTAGAACGAACGCTCTATCCAGTACGATGGGAGCCATGCGGACCAAGCACGAGATCGGCACCCGGGAGCGGATCGTCCGGACAACCTCTCGCCTGATGCAGCGGCAGGGGTACGAGGCGACGGGCCTCAAGCAGATCTCCCAGGAGGCCCAGGCCACACTCGGCTCGGTCTACCACTTCTTCCCCGGCGGCAAGAAGGAACTGGCGGTCGAGGCGGTCCGTCACGGGGACAGAGAGTTCGCAGAATTCCTGCGCGCGGCGTTCGACCAGGAGGACGATCCGGCCGCGGCGATCGTCGCCTGCACCCGCGACCTGGCCAAGGGGCTGCGCGAGTCCGGCTGGCTGGACGGCTGTCCCGTCACCACCACGGCGCTGGAGAGCGCCGGCCGGGTGCCCGAGATCCAGCAGGCGGCAGAGAACGCCTACGACAACTGGCGCACGCTGGTCCGCGACAAACTCGGCCGCGCCGGCTTCGCCGACGACGTGGCGCACGACCTCGCCCACAGCGTGATCAACATGCTGGAGGGCGCGGAGCTGGCGGCGCAGGTGTCCCAGGACGAGGCGCCGCTGGAGATCGCCGGCAGGCATCTCGCACGGCTCATCGACTCCTACCGGCGGGGTTGAACCGGTCCGGCCGGTGCGTCAGGCGCGGCCTTGCTGGACACTTCGTTCGGGCTCGCACCGTCAGGCTTGTGCCCGTCGTGCCGGCTCTCTGAGCGCCTCGGTGGTCGCCATGCCATCATCGCCGCGCCCTTCGTCCCGGCAACCCGCGCCTCCGTCTGGCTGATCTCGAGGGGAGCCGGGCTTATGGGCTGGTTGAGGCTGTGGCGTCAGGGGACGCCGCTGGGGACGAACGCAGGTCCGGCGTGATGGCGGCCACCACGGCGACGGCGCCGAGGCACAGCAGGCCGCCGCCGATCACGGCTGCCGTCCCCGTGGTGGCGTCCGCGACGAGGCCTGCGCGCAGGTTGCCGATGTCGGGGCCGGCTTGCCCGACGATCTGTTCGGCGGCGCCGACCCGGCCGAGTAGTTCGTTCGGGGTGTGCAGCTGGACGATGGTGCTGCGGGACACCACGGTGATGGTGTCGGCGGCGCCGGCCAGGACGAGGAAGGCGAGCCCGATCCACGGGTGGGGCGACATGCCGAACAGCGCGAGGGCCGCGCCCCATGTGGCGGATCCGCCGAGCATGACCAGGCCGGGGCGGGGGAGCCGGGTGAATGTCCCGGACAACAGGGAGGCGGCGACGCCGCCGACGGCTATGGCGGTGAGGAACAGGCCGAGGGTGCGCGGATTGTCGCCGAACCGTTCTGCGTTGATCAAGGGGAACAGGCTGATCGGCATCGACAGCACGGTGGTGGCCAGGTCCGTGAGCAGGGCGCCGCGGACGACGGGAGTGCGGGCCAAGAAGAGCAGGCCGTCCGCCACTCCGCGCAGGCCGGGGCGGGAGGGCTCGGCTCCGGGGCTCATCCGCGGCAAGCCGAACGCACCGTAGAGCGCGGCGCCGAAGGTCAGCGCGTCGATCAGGTAGCAGCCGCCGACTCCCAGCCAGCCCACGATCAGCCCGCCCAGCGCGGGGCCCATCAGCATGGCGCCCTGGAAGGCGATCCGGTTCAGCGCCAGCCCGGCGGCCAGCTGGTGCTTGGGCAGCAGGTGCGGGATGAAGGTGCGCGAGGCCGGGCCGCCGCCGGCGGCGAAGCAGGATTGCGCGGCGACCAGCGCCAGAACCCCGGCGGCCGGCAGGTGCCCGAGGAAGCCCTGAAGGGCGAGCAGGAGCGAGCAAACAGCCAGTCCGCCGGTCGTGAGCAGGTAGACCTTGCGCCGGTCGACGCGGTCGACGAGCGATCCGGCGAAGAGCCCGAGCACGACCAGCGGAATCGCCCCGGCCAGGCCGACGGCGCCGGTCCAGGCGGTGCTCTTGGTCGTCTGCCAGACCTGGAACATCACGGCGACGAGCGTCATCTGGCTGCCGAACCCGGACAGGGCCTGGCCGATCCATAACCGCCGGAACTGCGGTGACGACCGTAGCGGGGTCACGTCGAGCAGGGTGTGCTTCAGCCCCATGCGGGGTCCTCCGCCAGCTTCTCGGCGATCCGGTCGTGGAAGCTCTTGCGCTCGAGGGCCTGCTCGATGTCGGCGACGACGCGGGAGAGCGGATAGGGAAGCTCTGCCTCGAGGTCGGCGACGGCGGCCTCGGTGGCCCGCCACTCCGCCGCCAGGCGGCCGATGATGCTGCGGGCGTTGTCGGTGAGTGTCACCTTCTTGCTGCGCGCGTCGTCGCCCGCGATGGTCTGCACCCAGCCGGCCGCGCGCATGGCGGCGACCTTCTGGCTGAGTGCCGAATGCGTCCGTCCGACCGACTCGGCCAGTTCGGTGATGGTCATGGGCCCGCAGGCATTGAGCCGGAGCAACTCCATCACGAAGCTCGGCTTGAGCCCTTCGATCTGCCCCTCGGAGTAGATCTGGGCGATGTCGGCGTCCATGGACGCTTGGAGAAGTCGCAGAGGGCGCCAGAGGCTCTGCTGGGTGGGATCGAGCGCTTGAGGGTCGGCCATGAGGATGATTGTAACAGAGCTTATATAAGTACTGTTGGATTTACGGTGCCGTGCAGACAAGGGTTGATCGCGGTGGCCGGGCGGAGCCTGCGGGCGGTGTCGGCGAGATCATCCGGCGGTGCGTTCGGCGTGGCGGAGCGCGCGCAGGCCCGGGAGCGTTATGGCGCCCAGGCGGGCGCCCGTGCCCGGCTCCAGGCGCAGCACCTGCTCGCCGGCCCCGGCCAGCAGCTCCCCTTCCAGGTACGCCAGCCCGCGCGTCTGCCCCGGCAGGTCCCAGGCGGCCTGCGGCGCGAGGGTGGCGCCGTCGGCGGCCAGCAGCCGGTTGCCCGCCGCCATGAACAGCCGCCCGCCCCCCGCCGCCGCGAACGCCTCACCCGGGCCGCCGGCGTCCGGGTCCCGGACCGGCGAGGAGGCCGGGGCCGGGCTCAGGAGCTTGGCCAGCAGCCCCGATCGGGTGATCGTCAGGTCCTGGGTGGAGGCCGAGACCACGCGTCCGGTGGAGGCGTCGAACACGTACAGCCGTGTGCCGTCCACCGCCAGCGCGTGCGCCTCGGGCGGGCCGAGCCCGAACGGGGCCGGCAGGTCCAGGCAGTACGCCCAGCGCTGGTCGAGGTGCAGGACGTGCACGAAGGCGTGCGCTCCTGGGCTGAGGTCCTTGCCCGCGGCCAGGTCCCGGGTGTGCAGGTGGGCGTCCTGGTGGGTGTAGAGGGTGTAGAGGATGTTCTGTCCGGGGTCGAGTACGGCCTGGCGGCCCTGGCCGTGCATCTCCTCCTCCCGCCCTGGCGGGATCTGCCGCTTGTCGCGCGTCAGCAGGGCGCCCATCGTGCCGTTGTCCAGGTCGTACACGCGTACCCGGTAGCGGTCGGGGGCCTGCGGGGGCAGGCGGTCCAGGACGTACATCGCGCTGCCGTCGGTGGAGAAGGCCTCCGGTTCGATGTTGCCGTCGAGGTGGAGCGTGCGCTGCGGTCCGGCGCCGGCCACGGTGATCGTGGTACGGGTCCGCGGGCCCGGCGGCGGGCCGAGCGCGGCCAGGTCGGCGGAGACGGCCTTGACCTGTAGAGCGGACGTCGGCAGGTCGTCGAGGAGGGTGCCGTTGCCGGCCTGGTAGGTGCGCAGGTGGCCGTCGTGCAGCTGGTAGAGCCTGGCCCAGCGGGGTTCGGCGACCGTGCCGGGGTAGGTGGCGCGGACCGTGCCGCCGGCCAGGTCGGCGACGGCCAGCCCGGCGGCGGTGTCGGCGAACAGCCGCCCGGGCAGTGGGGCCGTCGCGGGCGGAGGCTGGGGCCGCTCGTCCGCGGCGCAGGCCGACAGGACGGCGGCGGCGCCGCACAGGAGGAGCGCTTGGCGTCTGGTGTAGGGAGCCATGTCATGCCTACACCGCCCGCGCCGTCGAGGTTCCGCCGCCGGGAAGGGGTGTCAGGTCCGGGGGCGCAGGGTGGCCAGTTTGCGCAGGCTGTGGCGGACGAGGGCGGCGCAGACGGGACGGATGAGCGGCCACAGGGCCCGGCCCAGCGGCCCGAGGGGCAACTGCAGCCGCTCGGCCCAGACGACGCGGCTGCCGCCGTCTTGCGCCCGTACCCGGATGACGCCCTCGCCGCGCACGACGCGGCCGGTGTGGGTGACGCGCACCAGCGACGGCGGCTCCCAGCGGGTGATCGTCATCGTGTCCAGGAACCCGAACGGCCTCACCCCGGTGTAGGCCTCGACGGCGTGCTCGCCCACCTGCCGGGCATCGGTCATGAACATCCACTCCCGGTGCCGCTCCCAGTCGGTGATCATCGCGAACACCTGCTCCGGCGGTGCCGGCACGTGGACGGCGGCGGCCACGTGCACGGGTCTCATCGGGACTCCCCGGGGTGCGGGCCCGGTGCGGCCGGCGGCCAGTGTCTGAGCAGGACGTCGAGCGCGTCCAGGGTCCTGGACCATGAGATGTCCACGTCGCGTGGGTGGCGGCCGAACCGGCCCGTCGTCTCCAGGGACACATATCCGTGGAAGGTGCTGCCCAGCAGCCGTACCGCGTCCGTCTGGTCGGGGTCCGGCAGCTCGTAACCGCGCAGAATCGCCCGGGTCAGCTCCGCGTGCCGACCTGCCGCGACAGTGGCCGCCGTCTGCGGGTCGAGCTCGATCTGCGCCGCGGCGTACCTGCCCGGATGCTCCTTGGCGTAGTCCCGGTAGACGTTGGCGAAGGCCACCAGCGCGTCCTTGCCCGCGCGGCCGGCCAGCGCGGCGGCGGCCCGGTCGGCGAGCTCGGTCAGGGCCAGCTCGGCCACCCTTACCCGCAGGTCCTGCGCGTCCTTGAGGTGTGCGTACAGGGCGGCCGGTTTGACGCCGAATCCGCGCGCGAGCGCCGAGACGGTCACGTTCTCGAAGCCGATCTCGTCGGCCAGGTCGGCCGCCGCCCGGGTCAGGCGTTCCGCGGTCAAGCCCGCACGTGCCATCGGTCGTCCTCTCACACAAACTTACAGGCTTTAATTATTTGCATAATACCCTTAAGGATGTGTAGCCTCCCCGCCCATGAGATCAGTCACTGAGCGCGATATCCGCACGTCGTTCGTCAACTGCTCCAAGGGGGAGAGCAAGCGTCTCCACCTTCCCAGAGACTTCACCGACAGCTCGTGGGAGGACCTCGACTTCCTCGGGTGGCGAGATCCGGGCGCGCCCGAACGCGCCTACCTGGTGGCCGAACGCGACGGCGGCCTCGTCGGGATCGCGCTGCGGGTGACATCGAGTGCGTCGCGAGGTTTCACCTCGCGCAGCATGTGCTCGCTGTGCCTGACCACGCACACCAGCGGCGGCGTGGCGCTGATGACGGCGCGCCGGACCGGCGAGGCAGGCCGGCAGGGCAACTCGGTCGGGCAGTATCTCTGCACCGACCTGGACTGCTCCCTGTACGT
Organism: Nonomuraea sp. B19D2; assembly: GCF_040137845.1. NCBI lineage: Bacteria > Bacillati > Actinomycetota > Actinomycetes > Streptosporangiales > Streptosporangiaceae > Nonomuraea > Nonomuraea sp. B19D2. The sequence goes on from NZ_JBEFAK010000055.1 coordinate 17,106, forward strand.
GCGCGGCAAGAAGGAGGCCGCGGGGGACGGAGTCGTCGATGAGTCCCTTACCCCGACGGAGAAGGTCGCCCGCACCCGGGCCAACCTGTCGTCCTTCCTGGACAAGGTGGTCGGGTGACCGCCCCGTTCAGGCGGGGGCGCGTCCGGCCAGAGCGTGCTGCGCACGGTGCTGTTGAGGCCGTCCGCTCCCACGACGAGATCGGCCTCGATCTCCTGCTCGCCTTCCGCTGTCCGGTGGCGGACGCTCGCGCCGGTCGCCGTCGTGCTCACCCGGTGACCGTGGCCCCCGTACGGGCGGTCCCGGCGGGAACGTGCTCGGCCAGGAGCCGGTGCAGATCGGCGCGGTGTCAAGCTTCGGGTCGAAGCGCCGCACGTACTCCCCGTCGGGCAGGCGCAGGTTGGCAGGTTGTAGGCGGCCTGTGACGGCGTGGCGATGGCGGCGGTGATTCCGCCGATGCCGCCGCCGGACACGACCACCGACCCCTTAGACATCGCGCTCGTCGTTCCGCTGGAACGCCCCGGCCATCCACGCGAACGTCTCGCGCGCCGCCCGCAGCCGGCCCGCGCGGGCGCTGCCGGGCTCGAACATGTCCATGCCTTTCTGGGCGACGTCGGCGAACGAGGCCAGGGTGGCGATCCGCCGCTTGATCACCTCCGGCCAGGCGTCGTCGTCGACCCGGAAGTACGTGGTGCGCTCGCCCTGCCCGGCCCGGCGGCGTACCAGGCCGGAGGCGGTGAGCAGGTTGAGGTTCGTGGTCAGGGAGGCGCGGCTGGCCCCGATCGCCTCGGCGATCTGCGTGGCGGACTGCTCGGGCGGGTCGCACACCATCAACCAGCCCAGGATCCGGCCTGAGATGGGTGGGTGTCCGTACTGCTCGGCGAAGAACGTGGCCACCTCTTCGACCCAGGCACGCAGTTCGTCATGCTCCGGCTCTGCCACCGCCTCACCTCCAGGCGCGCCGTCTTATGCTAGTTGAAACTAGCATAAGACGGCATTGGGCGTTCGAGACGATGTTGACCTCAAGTTGACTTGATGTTGCAGGCTGATGGCCATGAGTCAAGAGACAGCGGTAGTGCTCGGGCCTGGTGGGATGCTGGGGACGGCCTGGATGGCCGGACTGGTCGCCGGGTTGCGACGCGAGGGACTCGACCTTGCGCAGGCCGATCTGATCGTCGGCACATCGGCGGGGGCGATCGTCGGTGCGGCGCTGGCGGCGGGGCACGACCTGGAACGGCTCGCGGTGCTTCCCGACCCGGATGGCGAGCCGGCGGCCAAGACGGATCACGAGCGGCTGGGCCAGGCGTTCGCCGTCCTCAATGACTCCGCGCTGGAACCGGCTGCGGCTCTGCGCCGGGTCGGCCGGCTCGCGCTGGCTGCCGAGACCGGTGCCGAGGAGGCGTACCTGGCGCGGATGGAGTTCCTGATCGGGGGCCGCGAGTGGCCCCAGGGCAGGAGGCTGATGATCCCCGCGGTGGACGTCGAATCCGGCGAGCCGCTGGTGTGGACCGCATCCAGCGGCGTGGCGCTGGTGGCGGCGGTGGCTTCGAGCTCCGCCTTCCCCGGCAGCGCCCCGCCGATCACGATCAACGGCCGGCGCTACATGGACGGTGCGCTCCGGTCGGGCACCAACGCCGACCTCGCCGAGGGCGCACGGGCGGCGATCGTCGTCGAACCACTGGCCCACCTGTTCCCCGCGGACACGCCAGCGCACGGCGCGGTGGTTCGGCTCGCGCCGGATCCGGCGGCGCAGGAAGCCCTCGGCGTCGATCTCGGCAACCGTGCCGCTTGGTCGCCGGTCTACCAGGCAGGCCTACGGCAGGCGCCCGAGGCCGCCAAGCTCATCGAGCCGGTCTGGGTGCGGTGACGGGCCGCGTGGCCTGTCACCGCGAGATGATGCGTTCGAGCAGGGGCGGGCTCCAGTGGGTGCCGTAGGCGGCCTGCAGTCGTGACAGTCGCCAGTCGTTGCCGGTGACGATGCGGCGGCAGAAAGGCGTGTCACAACGGCAGGTCATCGACCAGGCTTCGACGCCGGTGTGCGTGGCGTAGTCGATGGTGAGTTCCTCGCCTGGGCTGATGTCGCGCCGTGCGATCAGCGTTGTCGCGTCGCGGTGCCAGAGGCTGGGGTCGCAGGAGTGGTTGCCGTAGCGCACCGGGTGAGCGGGATCGACAAGCAGGTGGATGCCTTCCTCGACGGTGAGGCTGCTGTAGGGCGGTGTGAGGCGGGCCAGGGTCTCATCGCTGATGACGCGTCCGCCGAGCCGCATCACGACCTCGTTCTGGCGGATGTGGTTGATGGCGAACAGGCCGGTGCCGTGGATCGGGGAGAGCTGGGGCTGAGCGCTTGGGGTGAGCCAGCATTCAGCCTCGTATGTCCGGCTCATCATGGGGCGTCCTCCCTTGTGCAGTGGGCGCGGGCGGGCTCCTGGTCAAAAGCCGCCGGTCTGGCCCAGTTCAGGATGCCGCCGTGCGTGGCCAAGCGGGTGAGCGGACCGGTCAGGAATCGAGAAGCGCCGGTCAGCAGGCCGCGACTAGCGTGACCGGCATGGACTTCACCGTTCACCAAGACACACCGGGTGGATGTGAACCGCGACTTTCAGGAGTGACCATGACCGGCTCTTCCACCCAGGGGATCAAGACCGTGCTGCATCCCGTGTCCGACCTGGCAGAGGCCAGGGCGGTGTACGCCGCCCTGCTCGGCGTCCCGCCGCAGACCGACGAGTCCTACTATGTCGGCTTCGAGGCGGAGGGCCAGCACATCGGGCTGGTGCCGGGCGGCGGGCCGCAGGGCATGAGCTCGCCGGTGGCCTACTGGCACGTGCTGGACATCGAGGCGAAACTGGCCGAGGTGACCGCCGCGGGCGCCACCGTGAAGGAGCCGGCACACGACGTCGGCGGCGGCCGCCTGGTGGCCACCGTCACCGACCCCGACGGCAACGTCCTGGGGCTGCTCCAGGACCGGTGAGTGCCGGCCATGGCCCGGCGCCGTCGCGACAGCGAAGGCCACGCCTGCCGGCACCCGCAGATCAGGTGGGCAGCGGGCCGTTGCCGCGACCGCACCGACGAACGAGAACCGACATAATGCTCGAAACTGGTCACACGCCAGGCGACGCAGACGGAGGCGGAGCCCACGGACGCGGCTCCGCCTCACAGATGGAGAGACGATGAGCATGACCACGAGGACGGACACGCAGTCGCCTGCGCCGCACCTTGCCGACAGCCACGATCTGATCCGCGTGCACGGCGCGCGCGAGAACAACCTCAAGGACGTCAGCATCGAGATCCCCAAGCGCCGGCTGACGGTGTTCACCGGTGTGTCCGGCTCGGGCAAGAGCTCGCTGGTGTTCAACACGATCGCCGCGGAGTCGCAGCGGATGATCAACGAGACCTACAGCGCCTTCGTGCAGGGCTTCATGCCGACGACGGCGCGGCCGGAGGTCGACGTACTCGACGGGCTGACCACCGCGATCATCGTCGACCAGCAGCGGATGGGCGCCGACCCCCGTTCCACCGTCGGCACCGCCACCGACGCCAACGCGATGCTGCGCATCCTGTTCAGCCGGCTCGGGCAGCCGCACATCGGCTCCCCCCAAGCCTTCTCCTTCAACGTCCCCACGGTGCGGGCGAGCGGTGCGATCACGGTCGAACGCGGCGCCCGCAAGGCCGAGCGGGCGAGCTTCACCCGCATCGGCGGCATGTGCACGCGCTGCGAGGGCCGGGGCACCGTCTCCGATCTCGACCTCACCCAGCTCTACGACGACTCCAAGTCGCTCGCCGAGGGCGCCTTCACCATCCCCGGCTGGAAGTCCGACAGCTTCTGGACGGTACGGGTCTACGCCGAGTCGGGTTTCGTCGACCCGAACAAGCCGATCCGCGACTACACCAAGAAGGAGCTCGACGACTTCCTCTACAAGGAGCCGACCAAGGTGAAGGTCGACGGCGTCAACCTCACCTACGAGGGGCTGATCCCGAAGATCCAAAAGTCGTTCCTCTCCAAGGACCGGGAGGCGATGCAGCCGCACATCCGGGCCTTCGTGGACCGGGCGGTCACCTTCACCACCTGCCCCGAGTGCGACGGCACCCGGCTCAGCGAGGAGGCCCGCTCCTCCCGGATCAAGGGCGTCAACATCGCCGACGCCTGCGCGATGCAGATCAGCGACCTGGCCGCATGGATCCGCGGCCTCGACGAGCCGTCGGTCGCGCCGTTGCTCGCCGCGCTGGCGCACACGCTCGACTCGTTCGTGGAGATCGGGCTGGGCTACCTCTCGCTGGCGCGGCCGGCGGGCACGCTTTCGGGCGGCGAGGCACAGCGCGTCAAGATGATCCGCCACCTCGGCTCCTCGCTCACCGACGTCACCTACGTCTTCGACGAGCCCACCATCGGTCTGCACCCCCACGACATCCAGCGGATGAACGCCCTGCTGCGGCGGCTGCGGGACAAGGGCAACACGGTCCTCGTCGTGGAGCACAAGCCGGAGGCGATCGCGATCGCCGACCACGTCGTCGACCTCGGCCCCGGCGCCGGCACGGCGGGCGGCACCATCTGCTATGCGGGGACCCTGGGGGGCCTGCGGGCCAGCGGCACCATCACCGGCCGCCACCTCGACGACCGGGCCGCCCTCAAGGAGTCGGCGCGCAAGCCCACCGGCACGCTGGAGATCCGCGGCGCCACCCGCCACAACCTCCAGGACGTCGACGTCGACATCCCGCTCGGCGTGCTCTGCGTCGTCACCGGCGTCGCCGGCTCCGGCAAGAGCTCGCTGATCCACGGCTCCATCCCCGCCTCCGCGGGCGTCGTCTCGGTCGACCAGACGCCCATCCGCGGCTCACGACGCAGCAACCCGGCCACCTACACCGGACTGCTCGACCCGATCCGCAAGGCGTTCGCCAAGGCCAACGGCGTGAAGCCGGCGTTGTTCAGCGCCAACTCCGAAGGCGCCTGCCCCAACTGCAACGGCGCCGGCGTGATCTACACCGACCTGGGGATGATGGCCGGTGTCTCCACCACCTGCGAGGAGTGCGAGGGCAAGCGGTTCGACGCCTCGGTGCTGGAGTACCGCCTCGGCGGCCGCGACATCAGCGAGGTGCTCGCGATGTCGGTGACCGAGGCCGAGGAGTTCTTCGGCGCCGGCCAGGCGCGCACGCCGGCCGCGCACGCCATCCTCGGCCGGCTCGCCGACGTGGGGCTCGGCTACCTCAGCCTCGGCCAGCCGCTCACCACGCTGTCCGGCGGCGAGCGGCAGCGGCTCAAGCTGGCCACCCACATGGCCGACAAGGGCGGCGTGTTCGTCCTTGACGAGCCGACCTCCGGCCTGCACCTCGCCGACGTCGAGCACCTGCTCGGCCTGCTCGACCGGCTGGTCGACGCCGGCAAGTCGGTCATCGTCATCGAGCACCACCAGGCGGTCATGGCGCACGCCGACTGGATCATCGACCTGGGCCCCGGCGCGGGCCACGACGGCGGCCGGATCGTCTTCGAAGGCACTCCCGCCGACCTTGTCGCCGCCCGTTCCACCCTCACCGGCGAGCACCTCGCGACCTACGTCGGCGCCTGACCGAGGCCCTCGCGGACACCTCTGCGGGGTGGGTGGTGGACGGGGTTTACAGAGGCGCCGCGGGTGTGCGGCGGCGTGCCGTGGTCAGGTGGTGGAGCAGGGCCAGAATGGTGATGCCGGCGGCGGGCAGCCCCAGCAGGGCGGGCGCGAGGGCGAGCCACTCCTGCGCCAGTCCACCGAGGCCGCCGCCGAGGGCGACCCCGATGTAGATGGCCGAGGAGTTGAGGCCGAGCAGAACGGGGGCGGCCGCCGGGCTGAGGGCGATGAGCCGGTGCTGCTGGGGTACGACGATGACGCCCACGGTCGCACCCCAGATCGCAGCCCACACCAGGGTGGACACCAGGGCGGCGGTCACCACGGGGGTGAGGGCCAGGGCAACGGCGGCGATGACGAGGGTCCCGGTCAACACGTGCGCGGGGTTGTGCCGGTCGACCAGCCGTCCGGCGATGATATTTCCGGCCAGCGTGCCGATTCCCCAGGCCAGCAGAATGACCGTGAGCAGCGACTCGGAGCCGCCGGTCGTCCCCTGGAGGGCCGGGCCGATGTAGGTGTAGAGGGTGTAGACCCCGAGGAAGACCAGCGTGGTGACAGCCAGAAGTCCGAGGACCCGGCCCTGCTTGAGCGGGCGCAGCCGATCGCTCAACGAGGCGGCGGGGAGTTTCACGCCGGGTAGGCCGCTGACGATTCCAAGGGCTGCGATGAGACCGATACCGGCGACGGCCCACAGGGTGATGTGCCAGTCCGTGCGGCCGATCAATGTGCCGAGGGGAAGGCCCAACGCCGTCGCCAACGTGAGGCCGCCCAAGACGAAAGCGAGTGCCCTGCCTCGGCGGTCTGGGGGTGCGATGGCCGCCGCGGTGCTGGAGGCGGCGGAGGTGATGATCCCGGCCCCGATCGCGGTGACGATGCGGGCGATCATCACCACCTCGTAGCTGGTGCCCAGAGCGGTGACGGCGTTGCCGACCACGAAGACGCTCAACGCGATGAGCAGTGCAGACCGCCTGTCCAGTCCACTGGTGAGCGCCCCCATCACCGGCGCGGACAGGGCTAGCACCAGGGCGAACACCGTCACCAACTGCCCGGCGGCGGGAGTGGAGACCCGCAGGTCGGTGGCGATGGCAGGGAGCAGGCCCGCGATGACGTAGCCGTCAGTGCCGACGGCGAAGGTCGCCAGGGCCAGGGGAAGAAGTCGTTTCAACACCGGGTGGATCCCGCCTTTGCAGAGGATTCTCGGAAGTGACTGGGCGGGAGCCTAAGCGAATATATGGATGCTTGTCCATGTATCCATGTGTTGCTAGTGTGCGGGCATGGGGAACCCAAGGGGCGGCGATGCGTGAGGTGTCACAGCCGGCGACTGAGGCCATCCGACTGGTCGAGGTGCTGCGCGCGTTGGCCGATCCGGTGCGGCTGGAAATCGTCCGGCGACTCGATCAGATGGGCGAGGACGCCTGCAACTCGATCGGCGGGGAGATCGACGTGCACCAGACAACGCTGTCGCACCACTACCGGGTGCTGCGCGAGGCCGGCGTGACGTGGACGACTGTGCAGGGCCGATCCCGGCTGGTACGGCTGCGCCGGGACGACCTCGACGCATTGTTTCCCGGCCTGCTCGACTCCGTACTGATCGCAGAGCGCCGAACATGCGAAACCGCGCCCGCCGACACCGTCGGGACGCCATAGGACGGCGAGGCCCACCCGGATGAGCCGGCACAGTTCGCCGGCGAAGGCGTCACGTTCGGCCTCGTCGCCGCACAGGGTGAACAGCTCCCCGAACCGATCCACGATCAGCAGGGTGCAGGAGTCCGCCGGCCGGGGGTGCGGTTGCGCCATCGGGCGGGCCGTGGGCGTCAGGTAGCGCACCGCCGCGGCCCGGTCCCGGCCGCTGAACCGGTTGGTGCAGTGCACCTCCTCTGCGAGGTCTTTGAGTGGTTTACCCGCTTCGATGCGCCTTCGGCGGATTTCTGCCCCGAACGCAGGGGTGTCCTCGCCCTCTGGCTGCCGCATCCAGACCTCCGCCCGCGGCCGCGATCGACACGGCCGCAGAAAACCTGTTCCGTCCGGCCCGGTTCTGATCCATCATCGAGTCGACGGGAACACGCTCCGTCATCGGATCGTCACTCAGGGAAAGGGTCGCTGATGAACAAGCTCACTGTGCGCGCCTGGAGTGGCCGCTGGGCCGTCGTCGCCGCCGCCGTGGCCGCGCTGGCCGGACCGCAGGCGGCTCCACCCGCCCACAGCGTCTCCGCGGCCACCGGCGCGATCAGCGCTCAGGCCAGGAAGGCCTGCCCGGCGGACCACCTGTGCGTCTGGGAGCGCCTGATATCGGGGTGGCTCGACCGTCGCGGCAGCGACTACCTCTACCGGGACCCGTTCTCCCGCCCGCAGCTCAACAACTTCGCCGACCGCAAGCTCTACAACGTCACCGGCGCGAAGAACAACACCCGCTTCGACATCAAGCTGTTCACCGGGCCGAACGGCACCGGCGACTCGCGCTGCCTCAGCCCCGGCCGGGCGCACGCCGTTCACGACTCGCAGATCACCAACACCTGGCAGTCGGTCATCATCTACACCGACGACCGCGCCTGCGACTAGTGATCCCATGACTCCCGGCGCGGCGACCCCCCTTGCGCCGCGCCGGGACCCCTCCGGTGAAAGGGGGCGCGGTCAGGCGTGCCAGTCGGTGACCCCGCCCGGCACCGGCGCGCCCGGGTCGTACGGGGTGCGGGTGAAGATGAACGTGTTGAGGTCCAGGTGGCCGGGCGCCACCCGCAGTGTCTCCCCGGCGTAGTAGCCGTCCAGCCCCAGCCACGTCCCGTCGGGCTGGGGCACGAACCGCGAGGCCCGCCCGCTGCCGCCGACCGGCTCCAGCGACAGCCCGCGATCGGGCAGCAGCCGCAGCGTGTACGGCTTGGGCCCCCAATGCCACAGCCCGGTCAGCGCCAGCAGGTCGGGATCGGCCGCGACCGGCTGCCACTCCTCGGGCAGGCGCGGCTCGTACTGCTGCAGGATGTCCAGCAGGTCGGTCAGCAGCGTGCCGGTCATCCCGGTGGTGGTGTTGGCCATGAACAGCACTCCCACCCCGTCGGCGGGATCGGCCCACACGGTGGCCAGGAACCCCGGCATCGACCCGGTGTGGCCGGCCAGGCGCCGCCCCGAGAGGCGGGCCAGCTGCAGGCCGAGCCCGAAGCCGCCGGTCCAGGCGTCCCCGTCGTCCACGCCGGCCGGCTCGCGCATCTCGGCGACGGTGTCGGGGCTCAGCACGTCGCCGGTGTCGCCGCCGACGAACGCCGCCCACCGCGCCAGGTCGTGCGGCGTGGACCACAGCTGCCCGGCCGGTCCCATCGCGTCGGCGTCGTGCTCGGGCTCGGCCAGCACGACGTCGGCGTACGGGTGGACGGCGTAGCCGGTGGCGTGCGGGACGCGCGGCCGGGCGGTGGTGTCGTTCATGCCGAGCGGGTCGAGCACCTCCGCCTGCAACGCCTTGAGCCAGGTGGTGCCGCGTGCGCGGGCGACGAGCTCGCCGAGCAGGGCGAAGCCGACGTTGGAGTAGTGGAAGCGCCGCCCCGGCCGGTGTTTGAGCTCGCCGGGCCCCAGGCGTTCGAGCAGGTCGGTGACGGGGACGCCGGGGGTGCGCTCCCACCAGTCGGTGGGCGGTTCGGCGGTCAGGCCGGCGGTGTGCGACAGCAGCTGGGCGATGGTCAGGTGGCCCAGCGGCGTGCCGGGCAGGTGCTGCTCCAGCGGGTCGGACAGCCGCAGCGCGCCCTCGTCGCGCAGCCGCATGACCACGACGGCGACCATGCTCTTGGTGATCGACCCGATCCGGTACTGGGTGGCGGCGGTCGGCGGCGCGCCGTCCACCCGGCCGCGCCCGCCGAACCACGCCGGCCGCCCGTCGCGCACGATCGCCGCCACCAGCGACGGCACCCTGCATTCGGCCTGCTCGACGGCCAGCCTGCGCAGCAGGGCGCGCGCCGTCGCATCTCCCACCTGGCTCATGGGCGACAAGAGTAGCGCCTGGCTGGGCATCAGCCGCGGGCCGACGGATGTGTGCCCGGTCGTGGTGGTGGTGGCCGGCGTACCGGACGACGTCGGCGCCGGCGGGGGAGCGGGGCGGCGTTGACGACATTGATCGGCGATCCGATGCGCACGACGTGCCGATGAACGCTGACAATGCGAATACCAGGACACATATTACGTCGTCAATGTTATTGATGCGCCTCCTCGAGCGGCCGGGCGAACCCGAAAGCGGTGCCCAGAAAGGCGTACAGCCGACTATCATTTGGGCGCCGCCGCCGGCGCCTCAGGAACGGCACGACGAACCCCCTATTTCACCTGAGGAGAGGGTCCATTGTGCTTACTTGCGGTGCGCGGCCTCGTACTTCTCGACCACCGAGGACGCGATACGGCCACGCTCGCTGACCGGCAGGCCGTGGGTCTTGGCCCACTGCCGGATCTCGGCGGACTTCTCACGGCTCATGGCGCGCGCGGCGCCACCTGCTCCGCGCCGGCCACGGCCACGCTCGGCACGAACAGGGCGTGCGGCGTTGATGAAGGGAGCAAGTGCCTTCTCAAGCTTGTCGCGGTTCTTCCCCGACAGATCGATCTCGTAGTTGGTCCCGTCGAGAGCGAACTTGGTCGTGCCCGACGCCTCGCTGCCGTCGATGTCGTCGATGAAGATCTCTTGAATCTGCTTAGCCATGCTGACGCTCCAATGCGTTTTTGCCGCCAGGCATCTGTTACATGCTCCAATTTACGCTTCCCCATTATGAAGAAACCGGTCAGCAGGTGGTTCGTATCCTTCTCTTTACGGCTTGCAGGGCAAAGCCTTGGCGGAAGAGCGCGCCGCCTGCCGGCGGCCGGCGGGTGTTGTCGCTCTTCGGATTTCTCCGGATGGAGCACGGTCTCCGGCGCGGCGTCACCGACGCCCCCTCACGACCGGGAGCGCCTATTGTCCGGCCATTCCTCTACTCTGACCCGGGAAGCGATCCAGCAGGAGAGGGTGAACGGTGAGCGAAAGTGCGGCTAGTGCCCCCGGTACCGAACTTTCCGCCGTGCTCGAGCGCACTGTCCGCAAGTGAGTAACGTGTGATCGTGCGTACCCTCCCAGGTCAGGACTTGATCCCCGCGATCGGCTACATCCGCGTGTCGATGATGCTGGAAGAGAAGATCTCCCCGGACATCCAGCGGGCTGCGATCAAGGAGCTGGCCCGCCGCCGTGGCTACCGGATCGTCGACTGGGTCCCGGACTTGGACGTCTCCGGCCGGACTTTCCAGCGGAAGATCATGAAAGTCATCGCCGACATCGAAGAAGGCAAAGCCAAGGCGATCCTCGTCTGGAAGTACAGCCGCTTCGGACGCAACCGGACCGGCAATCAGCTCAACCTCGCCCGCGTCGAGAAGGCCGGCGGTGAGCTGGTCTCCGCGACCGAAGAAATCGACGCCCGAACAGCGGTCGGCAAGCTCACCCGCGGCGTGCTGTTCGAGCTGGCCGCGTTCGAGTCCGACCGAGCCGGTGAGCAGTGGGGCGAGGCATTTCAGAACCGTCTCGCCCGCGGACTTCCTCCGCTCGGCGCCCCCCAGTTCGGGTACATCAGGCGCGGTCGGGCCCGTCACCCGCTTTACCAGGACCGGACCCTCGCTGCGCCCGAGGACGGGCCCGAGCGCTACGAGCCCGATCATGCAAGCGGTATGGCTGGCCTGCTCGCGGAGAGCTACGACCGGTGGATTGCCGACCGGAACTTCTCCCGCCTGGCCGACTGGCTGAACGCTCGCGGTGCTCGGACGACGGTCGGCGGGCTGTGGAGACCGGGGGAGCTGGCGCGGGTGATGGACCGGGGTTTCGCAGCCGGTCTGATCTGTGTCCACCATCGCGACTGCCGGTGCGCCAAGCCGTCGAGCTGCCGCAAGAAGGAGTACCACCCCGGCGCGCACGAGGCCATGATCAGCATGGAGACGTGGGAGACCTACCGGAGGTACCGAAAGATCACCTCGGCTCTGCCACCACGTGCCAGGAATGCCGTCTACCCGTGCTCGAAGCTGCTGAAGTGCGGCTACTGCACCGGCGCTATGTACCCGCTTAAGGTCCACGCGACCGGCCGCATGGGGTGGGTGTGCAGCTCGGTCTACCGCAAGCGCTACGGCGTGCCACGCTGCGGCACCCGGTTCGTGACGATGGAGGCCGTGGAGGAAGCGATCCAGCAGGTGCTCGTCGAGTGGCTGCCAGACATCGAGGCCGCAGCCTCAGCGGCGGCGGCTGGCCTGCGGGAGATCCCGGGAGTCGAGGACTCTCGGCCGGAAATGCTTCGCCGTGAGCTGGAGCGGATCGACAGGGCCCTCGAACGGCAGACGGAGCTGCTGATCAACGAGGTGATCCCGCAGTCGTCGTACGAGCCGCTGCGTGACAAGCTGCTCAGCGAACGCGAAGAGGTTCTGGACTCGCTCACCGAATTCGAGGACCTACCGGAACCGATCGACCCGATGGACTGCGTGCCGGTGATCGAAGGGCTCGTCCAGGAGTGGGACAGCCTGCCTGCTGATCGGCTGCGGAACATCCTGGCCGAGGTGATCGGCCACGTGGACGTGTACCGGCAGGATCCCGCGACGGCGTGGATCATCGTCCACTCGGCGTGGGGGGAGACCAGGCGTCACGAACTGACCGGCCGCTTCAGAAAATGGCAAAGCCGGGAGCCTGTGGGGTAATCCGGCGACCTTCGCAAAGGAAAACTATGGGCTAAACGAGAAACGGCCCGCAGTGCGGGCCGCCCCTGAAGTAACCAACTTCATCGCGTTGCTATCCCTGCTCGCTTGCCTGGCAGCGATCCCGAGCGGGGTGCTTCGCGTTGCCCCCGTGGGGGCCTTGCTTTCGGAGTTCAAGATAACACGCCTGTCCCCGGTTTGCGAACAAACCGAAATGGGGGCGCGTCGCCGCACGTCGGCGCACGCCCCCATCGCTCCCGTCCCCATGGATGGCCGGAAAATTGCACCCACCCGCGCCGCATGGCTCGACGCGGTGGACTACCTCGCCCGTGCCGCCTGCAACCAGCAGCGGCACCGCAACCTCATGCGCCTGGCATGGCAGCTCGCCACCCGCACCGACGTCACCATGATGACCGCGCCCAAGCGTGGCGCCACCTGGGATGTGCTCGCCGAAGAGGTCGGCGTATCCCGCCGCACCATCGCCTACCTCCTCGCGTGGATGCGCGACCGCCAGCTGCTCATCACCGTCACCACCGGCTCCACCCCCCACACCCGTCCCGGCAGCCTGTGGGGCCGGAAGGACGACGGCTTAGGCAACCTCGCCGCCGAGTACGCCCTCACCATCCCGGCCGAGCTACTGGCCGACGACGTCGACGACCTCGAGGCGCGGGAGCCCGCAGAGGAGGAAGCGATCCCGTGGCCGGTCGAAACCGTCGCTAAGCGCCCCACGTTTTCCCACGTCAGCGAGGGTGTGGAAGATCTTTGCACCCCCGCTGTTTGGGGTTGCTCTTTGGGAGGATCTTTCCCCGACGCGGGCGCGCGCGACAGCTCCGAGACCACGGACCCATCCCCCTCGTGGTCACGTCTGGCAACGCCTGGCAGCAAGAGAGACCAGATCGCGGCATGCGAGCGGCTCCGCCAGGACAACCGGCTCACGCTCGGCATCCTGTCGGCGAAGGACCTGCGGTCGCTGCTGCGCCCCCTGTTCGTTGCTGGGTTTACCGTCGCCGATGTGGAGCACGCGCTGAACCGGATGCCGGACGGGCAGCGCTGGGGCGACATCGACCCCGGCCGCCTGGCGGGCACGGTCGAGCGGAAGCGGGGGATGCGGGCGCGGATCCGTCACCGCGTGGGCCTGTGGGTCGACGCCGACGGCACGCCGTTGACGCGGTCGGCATCGCAGCAGGCTGAGGACGCCGAGGTTGCGATGTGGCGGGCCCAGGAGCGTCGACTGGCCGTCATCTGGGGCACGCCCAACCCTGAGCCGGTCGACAAGGCCACGCCCATGGTTGGCCTGGCCGAGCGGCGGACACCACCCGCGGAGTACTTGTCCGCCAGGGCGGCGCTGTGGGCCCGGTTAAAGGAGGGCGCGTGACGGGCAGTTCGCCGCTGAAGGTGCCTGCGCACCTGCTGGACCTGGCTGGCCGGTTCTTCGAGGCCGGATGGACGGATGGGGACGTGCTGCACGCGCTGAACAACTCGCCGGATGGGTCGCCGCTGTGGGGCGACCCGACGCGGTGGGAGGTGGCCAAGGCCCGGCTGCGGCTCTGGATGGACGAGTCGATGCAGCCGATCCTGTCGCGATCGCAGCAGGTCGCCCGCGCTCACTCGGCGAGAATGCGAGCGCAAGCGCTTGCGCGAGCGGCGCGGGCCGAGGCTGAGCATCGGGCGTCGACGGATCCCGCGGCCGCGGCCGCACGTGCAAGGGAGATTGTGGCGAAGGTGCTGCCAGCCGCCGCTGAGCCGCTGGCCGTGCGCGCGGGGAAGACCGGGACGCGTGAGGACCGGGAGCGGTGGCGCCGGTTGGATGAGACTGCGGCGGCTGCGGTGGTGGCTGGTGCGGCGGTTGAGACGTGGGAGCCGGAGCCTGAGCCGGTGGTGGATCCGGGGGAGGAGGCGTGGCGTCGGGCGGTGGCTCGGGCGCGGTGGGAGCGCGCGAACCGCAAGGGCGAAAGCGGCACCGGTTGACAAGCAAAAGGGATGAAGCTTGGGGAGTCCTTCGCGGAATCGCACGGCTCACTGCACGCGCCCAGGCCAGCCGCAGCGCTAAGACGGCTGGGCCTGCTCCTCGGGCGGATCGTCAAGGAAGCGGGCAGGCGGGATTGCGTACCTCTTCGCTGCCGCGGAGTCGTACTGCGCCCTGGTCAGGTTCGCGCCGGTCAGGGTCGCATCGATCAGGCTCGCGCGGGTCAGGTCCGCGTCGGTCAAGTCCGCGCGGGTCAGGTTCGCGCTGGTCAGGGTCGCACCGATCAGGCTCGCGCCACTCAGGCCCGCGTCGGTCAAGTCCGCGCGAGTCACGTACGCGTCGGTCAAGTTCGCACCGCTCAGGGTCGCGTCGGTCAGGTCCGCGCGGGTCAGGATCGCGCGGGTCAGGATCGCGCGAGTCAGGTCCACGTTGGTCAAGGTCGCGCCGCTCAGGGTCGCGTCGGCCAGCTCCGCGCCGGTCAGGACTGCGCCGCGCAGGTCCGCGCCGCTCAGACGCGCGCCGCTCAGATCTGCACCGCTCAGGGTCGCGTCGATCAGGTCCGCGTTCGTCAGGTCCGCGCCGCTCAGGTCCGCGCCGCTCAGGTCCGCGCCGCTCAGGTCCGCGCCGACCAGGTTCGCGCCGGCCAGGTTCGCGCCGGTCAGGTCGACGCCCAGCATGTCTGCCCGGCCGATTACGGCAAGAGCGGCCTGAACGTCAGCTGGTACCTTGCCGATGTGCGCAACCTGCGTCGTCCCATCTTCTGCCACTTGAGCAGCTGGCTGGCCGAGCTCGGGTTCGTACTCGCGTACGAAGGCGGTAAGGACCTCCTGAACGGTGCCATGGTCGCGTGCGGAGTCACGGGCGATGCGCTCAAGTGCGTAGATGCCACCGATGCGGATGTGCAGGTTATCGGAGTCGCCGAGCTGCTGAATGGCTTTGGTGTATCGGTCAGTCACCTGGCCTTGCTCGGTCAGTTCCAAAGTGCGTGTTGAGGTTTGCTGGGTCAACTCGACGGCACGGCGCGCCGTCTCAGCATTGCGGGCTGTGTAGTAGACAGCGGCCAGCGCAACCAGGCCGGTGGCAATCGCGAGTGCCCTCCCACGTACGGCGTCGGCCGCGGCCGCGAGGTCCTTCGCCGGCAGTTTGGTGACGTCCACATCGAGGTCGACAACCCATCGGGCACCGGGCCCCAGCACCCAGACGAGACCGGCGAGGAGCAACACCGCAGCCACGAGCAGGAGCGTGCGCTGGGAGGGCAGGCGTCGACGCTTGTCCGTCATGCGCTGAGCCTAGAAGCAGGGCCTTGCTGAGCGGTTGTGATCGGCTCAATTCACTCTTGTGAGCGGGTCCGGGGGAGGAACCGCGGTGTCAGGCGGTGGCTCGGGGCGGTGGGAGCGTGATAGCCGACGTGCGAAACGCCGGCGGTTAACGAACAAACAGCCATGCCCTGCCGTAACGGTTGAGGAACCGCGGCACCGCCCGCACTTAGGAAGAGATCCAATAGGGACATGAGAGCCAGACAGGCGCGACTACCAGCCCGGCAGGTCCTTACGGCGGCGACCGCAACGAGGGCACGTCGAATGGCTAGAACCGCAGAACCTGCTCCTCCGCCTGCCGATCCCCGCCCAGGGCAGTGGGCGCGCCGGTGGATGCGCCGATTACTGTGGCTCATCCCCCTGCTGGTGGGGATTACCGGGGCCGCTGTCGCGGCGACCAACGAGAACATCCCAGGCTGGGGACGCTGGACCCTGGCCGGTATCGCCCTTGCCGGCGCCGCCGTCCTCGGCATCGCCGTTCTCATCGGGCCGGCTGCCCGCCGCCTGGCAGGTGAACAACACCCGCTCACCCAGGCCGAACGCGGCGAGATGACCGCCACAGAACGCGTGGAGGCCGTCAATTCCGCCCGCCACACTCTGATTCAGGCCGCCACGGGGCTGGTCGTCATCGGCGGTGTTGTCTTCACCGCACAGGGCCTGTGGTACACAGCGCAGTCCCTCGACGCCTCCCTGCAGGCCCAGCGGACCGCCGAGCAGGGGCAGATCACCGACCGGTACACCAAGGCTGCGGAACAACTCGGCTCCAGCAAGAGAGCAGTTCGTCTGGGCGGGCTGTACGCCCTGGAACGGCTCGCGCAAGACTCCCCGCGCGACCACCAGGCCGTTTACGACGTGCTTGCCGCGTTCGTTCGCGAGTACGACCCGAAGTCCAACATCGACGACGATGGTCGGCCTCTGGCGCTCACCGCTGACGTGCAAGCAGCCTTGACCGTCATTGGCCGCCGAGACGTTGCCCGAGATACGCATGCTCCCAGCTTCCTCCGAATCCGTACCCCTCTCGCCGGCCTGTTCCGAGCGAACCTGGACGGCGCGGACCTGCGCAGCGCGCAACTGTTGTACGCGGACCTGCGCAGCGCGAAACTGCGAAACGCAAACGCGGTTAACGCAAAAGTGCGGGACGCAATCCTGACCGACGCAGACCTGACCGACGCGGACCTGGCCTTAGCGGACCTGACTCGCGCGGTCCTGACTCGCGCGGTCCTGACCGACGCGGACCTGACCAGCGCGGTCCTGCGCGGCGCGATCCTGACGGGCGCCGACCTGACGGGCGCCGACCTGACGGGCGCCGACCTGAGGGGCGCCGACCTGACGGGCGTACGGGGAATCACAGAGGACGAAATACGAAAAGTGGCCCGGATTGATCAGACCACGACATTCTGATTGCATCTGGGCGCCAAGGGCCTGATCGGCATGCCAGCGACGCTGCGTCGTACTCGGATCTCCGGTCGGCGAACCACGTCCTCTCATCGCACGAATCGGAGCGATGAGCCGTGAGCTCACGCCCTCCATTGGCGGAAGCGCTCTTGCTTGCGTCTACGCATGGCCAGAGTCGCGTGTGAGCGCTTCCGAGCGCGTTTCCCACACGACGGGTCGCGACGCTCCTCGAAGCGCTCAGGATGCTCTGAGACGCGCGTTTCCCAACGTCAAAGGGTCGTTTTGCAAACGAAACGAACTTGTGCCAAGATGATCTCAGCAAAACACAACTTGACCTGCGGAAACGCGGCGGAAAAGAAGCGGCGGCACACCGCCCCTCACCGACACCGTCCCGGCACCACTCACGCAAGCGGAAAGGCAAGCATGACCATCACCACACCCCAGGCGGCGGCCGAACTCCCCACCACCGCCCAGATCGCCGAGACCATGCTCAACGTCCTCCGCCACCTCGGCACGGCTCAGGACCGGCGCATCTCGCCTGACCAGTACGACCGCGTCGCCGACCAGCTCATCGAAAGCCTCGCCTCCCTGCTGCAAGAGATCGACTGGCCGCGCGGCATGACTCTCGAAGCGATCCACCACGCCATGACCCACGGCACCACGCTGCGCCAGGCAATGTACGCCTGCCAGACCGGCTGACCCACCCCTGCGGCCCCGGCGCCCACCCACCGCCGGCCTGCTACAACCAACCCAACCCGGCCGTTGTCGCAAGCGCTAAGGCTTGCGACACGGCATAGCCCTAAGGAGAACCGGCCATGGCACCGAAGCCCACCCTTGAGCAGACCGACGCGATCGAAACCTTCATCCCCGGCGACAAAAACATGGTCGTCCTGGCCGGGGCTGGCTGCGGCAAGACCACCCTGCTCAAGATGGCGGCGCGCGCCGTCCCGAAGCGCAAGGGCCTGTACATCGCGTACAACAAGGCCATCCAGGTCGAGGCGCAGAAGTCGTTCCCCGACTCCGTCACCTGCAAGACCTCGCACGGCCTGGCGTTCGGTGCCGTCGGTCGCAAGTACGCCCACCGGCTGAAGGGGGCGCGCGTGAAGTCCGAGGACGTGGCCCGCCTGCTGAAGATCAACAGCCCGATCTACACGCCGAACGCGATCATCCCCCCGGTCCACGTCGCCCGGATCGTCATGGCCACCGTCACCGCGTTCACCCGCAGCGCCCGAACCAACATCCTCGCCCAGCCGGTCCCAGCCATTCCCGGCTTCACCGACCCCGAGACGAGGGCGACGCTCGCCGCCGAGATCCCGCACCTCGCGCAGAAGGCGTGGGACGACATCTGCGACCCCCGCGGGCAGCTGCCCTTCTCGCACGACTGCTACCTCAAGATGTGGTGCCTGTCCGAGCCGCAGCTCCGCTACGACTACGTGCTGTTGGACGAGGCGCAGGACAGCAACCCGCCCGTCGCGAAGGTGGTCGAGCAGCAGCGGCACTCCCAGCTCGTGCTCGTCGGCGACGACTCCCAGTCCATCTACGGATGGCGCGGCGCAGACAACGCCATGGCCGGGTTCAACGGCGTCCGCAAGACTCTGAGCCAGTCGTTCCGTTTCGGCGAGGCGGTTGCCGAGGAGGCAAACGTGTGGCTCGAACTCCTGGACGCCCCACTGCGGCTGCGCGGCTTCGACCAGATCAGCTCTCGCATCACCGAAGTAGCCGAGCCGGACGCCATCCTCTGCCGCACCAACGGCGCGGCCATGGCCCAGGTCATGGGACAGCTGCAGGCCGGCCGCCGCGTGTCCCTCGTCGGCGGCGGCGACCAGATCCGCAAGCTGGCCGAGGCGGCGATCCAGCTCAAGGGCGGGCGCGGCTGCTCCCACCCCGAGCTATTCGCCTTCAAGACGTGGGGAGAGCTGCAGGACTACGTCGAGGAAGACGAGGGGGCCGACCTGCGGCCGCTCGTCAACCTGATCGACGCGCATGGCCCCGACGTCGTGCTCGACACCGTGTCGAAGCTCGCCCATCCCGACTACGCCGACGTAGAGGTGTCCACCGCACACAAGGCCAAGGGCCGCGAATGGCACCGTGTTCTGGTAGACGACTTCCCCGAGCCGAAGCCCACCTCTGACGGCAAGCCCGGCCGCATCTCCCGCCCGGACGCCATGCTCGCCTACGTCACCGTGACCCGCGCACAGTACGAGCTCGACAACACCGGCCTGGCATGGATTCACGAGTACGTGTAAACCTCCGCGCCTGACGCAAGCACTTCCGCATGCGTCACGCGCGCCATCCCCTCTCGACAAGGAGACCCCGTGGCGAAACTCGCCGACATCGTGCGCATGAGGACGTACGGCAAAGGCCGGTACGAGGCCGAGATCCCCGGCTTCGGCCGGTTCGAGGCCGAACGCCCCCGCCGCCGCCACCGAGGCCGCGGTGTCCGCCTTCCAGCTGTTCCACCTCATGGACGACCACATGAAGGTCGAGTACATCCCGTGCAACGACGGGATCACCATGTTCCACTGCTGGGCCACGCCGCACGGCTGGGCGTGGCAGATCGTCAAGCTCGCCGAGGGCGGGCGCAAGGCGAGCCTCGGAATCGAGTCGCGCGACGGTGCGACGAAGACGTGGGAGCAGTTCCTCGACCGGATGCGCGACTGGGCGGCCGACTACGACGGCACCAACTCCGCGCCCGCAGCCACCTCCTGACCATGCCCCTGGCCGACCGGCGTCCGCCGGCCGCGGCCAACCCTCCAACCCGAAAGGGACCGACATGTCCAACGCGGACCGCCGCCACATCACGATCATCCTGGACCGCTCCGGCAGCATGCAGGGCGTCAAGGCCGACACCGAAGGGGGTCTGCGGGCGTTCCTCGCCGAGCAGGCCGCCAACCCGGGCGAGACGTTCGTGTCGCTCTACCACTTCGGCAGCGACTACGAGGCGGTGTACGAGTTCCGCCCCCTGGCCGACGTTCCCGACTACGAACTGCACCCGCGTGGCATGACTCGTCTGCTCGACGCCATCGGCAAGACCCTCACCAGCATGGTCACCCAGTTCGACGCCATGCCCGAGGGCGACGTGCCCGGCAGCGTCTCCGTCGTCATCCTCACGGACGGCGAGGAGAACGACTCCAAGGAGTGGCGCTCCCGCCGCCAGATCCGCCACCTGATCGAGGGCCTGCAGAACAAGGGCTGGACGTTCATCTTCCTCGGCGCGGACCAGGACGCATTCGCTGCGGCCCGGGACGTCGGCATAGGTGCCGACACGACGCTGTCGTACTCCTCCCACCGCACCAGCGAGACCATGACCCGCGCCGGGCGGCTGGTGTCGCGCGGCGGCGGCGGGTTCACCCAGGACGACCGCGACGCCACCCGCCACTAGCTCTGACGGGGCCGATCCATATTGGCCGCTGGCCCCACCCAGGGCCAGCGGCCATCACGCAAGCACAACCGCTATCGAGGAAGGCCAACCAGCCCATGGGAAGCACCACCCGTAGGACCAGGCGGCGCCCCCGCGCCAACTTCACCCCTGAGCAGCGCGCCGAGTACGCCGCGCGGAAGCAAGCCGACAAGCAGGCCGCCATCGCGGCCCGGGAAAGCGCGGCGGCGCTCCTGGCCCAGAGGCCCGACCTGCTCGACCCCTTCCGGATCTACGCGAGCCGCGTCATGGGCCACCGCACCCTCGGCAACGCCCTCGGCATGATGGCTCAGCGCCCCGACGCCATCCGTGTCAACTCGGCGTTCTTCTGGGCGCGGGAGGGGCGGGCGGTCCGGTCCGAGGCGCAGCCGATGTGCGTCCTGGCGCGCCGCAAGGGCAACAAGATCGTCGAAAGCGAGAACCCGGACACCGGGGAGACCGAGGAGACCGTCGAAGGCAAGTGGTCCGGCTGGACCGCCGAGCGGGTGTTCGACGTCCGCGACACCGTCCCGGCGAAGAAGCCGTGCGAGCACTGCGGCACCGAGCCGGGCGGGACCTGCCCTGGCTCGTGCGCGGTGTACGTGCCGGTGGTCGGCCCGGTCCCGACGCGGGAGGAAGTCGCCGAACTGCTCGACGAGATCCTCCGCGACGAGGGCGGTTTCGACCTCGACTTCCTCGAGGCGGCGGCCGACGGAGCGGAGGACCTGGACGACGAGGCCGACGAGTGACCCGCCCGCCGAACCCGGCCACGAAGACCGGCCGAGCCCAGATCGCGAAGCAGTCCCGCCGTCACGGCTACTTCCACAACCGGGACACCTTCACGATCGCCGTGAACTGCCCCCTGTGCAGCGAGCGAGTAAGCGGCGACCAACCCGGCTACGGCGAGAGCGTTACCAAGGCGCTCGACGCCCTCATGAACACCCACCTCCTGCACAACTGCCCGAAGGGACCGCAGCAGCCATGAGCACCACCACGGACATCACTCTGGAGAAGCGGTACGTCCTGGCCGGGATGCCCGGCTGGGGCGAGCACGACCACCTCATCCGCACGCAGGGCCTGGCCGTCGTCAACGCCCCGCGGCCCGTCGCCGGTGACCTCACCTGGGTGGGCGAGCTCGGCTACGGCCGCTACTACGCGGCCGGGAAGCTGGAGCAGATGGCCGAGGGCTGGCGTGCGGACGATGCTGTCCTCCTGGTCGAGGTCACGCCGCAGGCCATCGTGCGGCGCGTCAAGGCGTACGTCGACAGCTACGGCTCCAGCCTCGACAAGCTGGCCGCGACGTACGAGGGCGCGGTCGGCGACGTCGCCCACGAGATGGGCCTGCCGTGGGACGACGCCTGGTTGCAGGTGCCGTTCCTCCCGGCCCCCATAGGTGTCAAGGCCGTCAGCGGCCTCCCGGTGTGCGAGCACAACGTCACGGCGCAGGCGTGGATTCTGCAGGTCGCCCGGCCTGGCACCCCGCTGCCGGAAGACGTGGAGATCGGCATCGTCGGCAAGGACGATCCCGAGTCCCTCCTGCGGCTGAACGCCCGCGCCGCCGCCATCGAGGGCAAGGCGGATCACTACCAGCTCTCGTGCCTGCACAAGGACCTGTGCCGCACCGCGGACGACCCGATCGGGGGAAGCCTGCGATGAGTGAGGCCACGCTCGGGCTCACGTGCGACGCTGCGCCGACCGTGTTCCTCCGCATGTCCCTGGCCTGCCCCTACAGCAGCTGCGGGGGCGACTCGATCGTGGAGACGACCACGGACGGCGACGAGAACCCCGTCTACATCGCCCACGACCACGTGATCAGCGCATCCACTGCTCTGGACGAGCGCACCGCCGGCCACGAGGGCTTCAAGTGCTCCGACTGTGACCGGCCGGTGTCTCTGCCGCCTGGCTGGACCTTCCAGCGGTCTTAGCCCGGCCGCTCACCCGCCCGTGGGGCGGCGGCCACCCACCGCCGCCCCCGCCCAACCAACCCACGGAGATCCTGATGGCCAAGCGGCGCGTACGCCCCACGTCCAAGGAACAGTTCCAGCTCGACCTCTTCGCGATGGAGATCGGCGAGCCCTCGATCCCCACCCTGCCCCCGCCGGCAACCGACAAGACCATCAACCTGTCTGGCCTCGCTGCGGCTGCCGCAGCCACGTCCCAGCCCGAACCTGAACACGCGCCCGCGCCGACGGCAGCGCCGACTAGCAGGCCACGCCTGAGAAGAACTCCTCCTGTCGCCCCGGAGCGGCTGGCCGAGCGCGTCGCGCAGGCGTGGCACAGCCACTATGGCGGCAGCGACCTCGACATTCCGCTCGGTGTCGTCGCTGCGCTCACCCTCGTGCGGCAACGCGACCCGGAGGGGCCGTCGTTGGAACAGCAGTTGCTCGCCCTCGATCCGGACGAACTTCTCGGCGCGCTGCGGGAGATCTGGGCCGTCGCCTGGATCGCCCAGCCGTACCTGATGGAGGTGGCGGCGCCGCTCCGCTGGTGGCTCAATCAAGAGAAGGACCCATACAAGGAGGTCGTCAAGGCCGCGCACGCAGTGGCGCAGGCCGCCATCAAGGCTGGCCTGCTAACCATCACCGGTGACCCAGACCCGATGTGGCGATCCCAGGCCGACGTGCTGAGCCCCCTGCTGACGGAACTGCGGTCCAAGGGCAGCCGCGACGCGCTCGGCGAGTTCCACACCCCAGCGTCGGTCTCCGACGCGATGGCCTCGATGCTGCTGCAGCCCGGCAGTATCAAGCCGGGAATGCGGATCTGCGAGCCCGCCGCCGGCACTGGCGGCATGGTCCGCGCCGCTGCTCTCAGGCTGCGCGAGCTCGACTTCAACCCTCGTGACTTCTACTGGGTGATGGGCGAGCTGAACTCGACCGCCGCGGCGTGCGCAGCCGTCAACTCGGTCGTGTGGGACCTCGGTCCGAACGTGCTTATCCACGTCGGCGACACCCTCGCCGTGGGCGACATCGAACGGGTGGCGTTCGAGCACCGCAAGGCCGTGTTGGAACACCACCAGCAGCTCATGGATGTCGCCGCGTTCGCAGCCGCCGTGCAGCAGGCCCAAGACCTGCTCAACAAGGTGACCTCGGCCGCTTGACCTTCATGCAAGCGGAACAGCTAGCGCTATCTTCGAAGGAGCTTCCTATGACCTGGAACAGTGGGCCCTGCATCGACCCCGTCCCCGAGGCGATCGTCGCAGCGCTCGACGCAATCAACGCCCAGGTGGGTTGGCCCCGTGGGCGCCCGGACCCATGCGTGGGGCACATGGTCAGCGACTACCGGCCCATCGACGGCATCGACGTCTCCATCGGCAGCGAGTCCGTAGAGGTCTCCGTCGCAGGGGTGAAGGTCGGTACCGGGAAGCGGTGGGGCGGCTTCGGCAACGCCTCCATCAGCTGCCTCCTTCCGCACGACCCCGACTCGCTCGCCTACCCGTGGGTCACCGCCCTGCACCAGGGCGGCGCGATCAACGCCTTCCAAAGCCATCTGCTGAGCAGCCACGGAACCCACCGCTACAGCTGCAGCTCCCTGTCGCCCCGCGACCGGTGGTGCCGCATCTGCCGAGGCGACACGACCTCGTGACCACCAACCCCCGACGACCTCGAAGGACCCTCTCATGGCTGACGACCCGAACCGGATGCTGACCGTCACCCTGACCAGCGACGTCTGGGACCACCTCTGCGACCGGCTCGGCGACTACGCCGATCAGGCCGAGGAACGCCCGTGGCTGGGCGACTGCCTGGACTGCGACAAGGCCGACCCCGGCATGTGCCCTCAACACCAGCAGGCGGCCGAGTACGGCGCGCAGGTCCGCAGTTGGCGCGACCAGATCGTTGACCAGCTCGCCGACCAGCTCGCGACGACGGCCGACCTGGTGCGGCGGACGGGGCTGCCGCTGGACACCGAACTCGGCCACCTGCCGATGTCCTTCGCGCTCCGGAACCTGCTGGGGCGGGAAGGCATCTTCACCCTCGGCGACCTGGCCCCCTACAGCGACGACGCCCTGAACGGGATCAGGCAGTTCGGCCCGGCAAGGCTCCGCGAGCTTCGGGCCGTGCTGAGCAGGGCGGCCGAGAACTCCTGATGGCACCGCCGCTCTACCTTGCCCCGCCGTCGACCCGGTCAATCCGGGCAGAGATCGCTGCTGGCCGGCTGGGCGCGATCCTCAACCCGGCCAGCGGCAACCAGCTGCCCGCGAAGGGGCTGTTCGGCGTGGACAACGCGGTGTTCAGCGGCAAGTACCCCTCCGACGTGGACTACCTCCGGTTCCTGGAGCGGTTCATGGACGACGCCGACAGGTGCCTGTTCGTGACCGCGCCCGATGTGGTGGGCAACGCGTTCGCCACCGTGGCGCGGTCACGGCGGATGCTGACGGAGATCCGCCTCATGGGGTTCCCTGCCGCTCTCGTCGCGCGGGACTACATGGAGGTCTGTCCCCTGTGGGATTGGGACGACTTCGACTGCCTGTTCATCGGCGGGTCGACGGAGTGGAAGCTGTCACCCGCTGCGGAGAACCTCGGCAGGGTCGCGAACTCGCTTGGCATCTGGACTCACGTCGGCCGGGTCAACTCCCTGACGCGCTACCGCTCCGTCGACTGGGCCCGCTCCGTCGACGGCACCTACCTGCAACGCGCAGGTCCCGACCAGGCGCTGCCGACCATCCTCCGCTGGCACGACGCACTCCGCGACGACGACCCGCCCAGCCTGTTCGACCCACCTGCGGACGACCTCGACCCGTGGGACGGCGGATACGACCCCGCGTCATGGCGTAAGCCCGCACCTCAGAAGCGGCGACCCACGCCGCGCCCCAAGCCCGATCAACTCACCCTGCTGTGAAGGGGACCACCATGGACAACACCCTGTTCGACCCGCCGCCGGCCACCGACACGGCCGCGGCCGCGCGAGGCTGGACGACGGTCACCCGGCAGAAGGTGACGGTGACTGTCGAAGACGAGTTCGCCGCCGCCGAGCCCATCGTCCGGCCGGGTCAGCGCGACTTCTTCCCCCGCAACGCCATCTACCGGTGGGTGTGGACGCCCGAGGGCGGCTGGACGCTCAACCTATACGAGCTGAACGGACCCAACAGGAAGGCGAACGGCGAGGTCGGCCTGATGACCGTGACCGAACGGCGTCACGGAGCCGCCCCGGAGTCGTGGGCGCACCTACCTGACTGGCTGTACCTGGCCATGGTCGCCTCCAAGCCCGACTGGGAGCCGCCCGCAGCCACGCTGCAGCCCGACGAGGGCGCGGTCGAAGCCGTCATGGCAGCGGCCGACGAGCCCCGCGTACGCGCCGACGACGACTTGGAGAGGGGGCGGCCATGGTGAGCCCCGCCGCCACGGCCGCAGCCGCCAGCCGCCACCGGCGAGCCGCGCGGAAGGAACAAACTGCGGAACTACTGGACCTCGGCGTCACCAACCCAGCTGAGATCGCGAGCCGTACCGGCGTCCATACGCGCACCATCCAGCGTTACCTACGGGAGCTGCAGGGCAACGTCGACCGGCGAGGGATCGTGTACCCGGAGGTCAAGCCGCTCGTGCTGGCCCACCTGCGCAAGTACCCGCATCTACGGATCACCTCGTGCTCTCTCGCTAGAGCCCTCAAGATCCCGGACACGTTGCGCGGCCGCGTCAACAACTCGCTGCGGAGCCTCGAACGCGACGGCCTCGTGCGGCATGAGATCTGCACTCGCAAGGATGGCGACTATGGCAGTGCCGTGAAGGTGACCCTGTGGTCGCTCGCCGAGCAGGGGCAGCCCGATGGACAGTGAGCCGCGCGGCGCGGCCTCGCGCGAGGCCGCCAAGCAGCAGACCCCGGCCGGGCAGCAGCGCGGCATGTGGGGCATCTACTTCGGGCAGCCGGGCGCGCGCGACCAAGGCGCCTTCGTCTCCACCGCGCCCGAGCACCGGCCGACCCTCCTGGCCCGCGTGGTCGACGAACCGTCCTGGCACCAGCTGTACCGGGGCGCGTGCCTCGGCTGCGACTGGGAGGGCGAGACGCGACCTCGGTACGGCGACGCCGTCGAGGACGCGCACGATCACGCGTGGCCCAGGTGGCGGAACCTGCCCGCGGTGAAGCTGCCGAAGTCGAATTACGAGAGATGGTTGACCGAGATCAAGCGGGCGTACCCGCCCGGCTGGCTGGAGGCCGGCGGCCCGATCGTCACCGTCCGCACCGACTCCCGGTTCTCCCGCCACCAGCCCGGCAAAGCGCCGGGCGGCGGCTACGACCTGGCCGCCACGTACTACCAGGCGAAGAAGCAGCGGAACAATTCACCCCAAGAGACCCTTGATCTGGAATTCCCCTCCGGGGGTGCCGAGTGACTGCATGGATCTGGCTGTACGAGCGCGGGGTGTCGCCGTACGCCGAGGGCGTGACCTCCTACCGGTATGACGTGCGCACCGTGGCGCACGCTCGGGAACTGGCGGCCGCGCTCCACCCGGACGCGCCGCCGCTGGACGCGCTGGTCGTCGTCGACTGCGAGTACGGCGAGTGCGGGCGGCGGCTCCTGATCTCGGACTCTCAGGCTGACAGCATCGAGCGCGGCCGGGAGGTGGCGGCGGGAAACTGGCTGCGAGGCGGCTGGTATCAAGGGCTGTACCGTGGCCGCCTCGCGGATATCTGTCAGTGGCATTACGAGGTGGACCCGGGGACGAACAGGTCGTACAAGGTGGGCACGCTCGCGGCGAAGAAGCGGGAGGCCGAGATGGCGCCGGTCGGCGGCGACCAGCTCGACCTGTTTGGGGGTGTGCTGTGACGCGAGCCCCGGCGCGGACCCGCGGGGCGGGGCGGTATTTGCGGTTGTCAGGTGCCGGGGGTGTGCCGGTAGAGCGGGATGCCATGCTTGAGCAGCCATGCCCTGAGGGCGGTCTCGACCATGTCCTGGGGGCCAGTGCCAGTGCTCAGGCAGGCGACGGTAAGCCGGTCGTCCGTTTGGTGGGTGATCCGCGGACCGATGGGCACGTCGTCGACCTCTTCCTTGGACCGGCGGGTGCGCCTCTTGATACTGCGTTCCCGCTTGGGGCGGGTACCGTCCGGGCTAAGGGGAGGTTTGGCGTCAGCGGGGATGCCGAGGAAGTCGAGGTAGTCGACGAGCGCGGCTTCGACGATGCCGGAGATGCCGAGGCCGGTTTCCTCGTTGGCGTGGCTGAGGCGTTCGTTGGTGTGGTAGCTGATGCGCACGGCGAGCGTGGGTTTGTCCTTGCGCTTTTTGGTGCGCATGCGAGATGCCGCTTGCTGTTCCGCTTGCTTGACCAGTGCCTTGCGGGCGGCGGCTGCTTGGGTTGAGCGGGCCATGGGCGGCGGCATCTCCTTGGCGGGCGGGCGTGCTGTCGTTCACTACCTTTCCGTGCTTCGGTTCTTTCTGCAAGTGACGTTGCTTGCGTCTCGGCGGCCAAGGGGGCGGCGAGCGCCACCAGGGAACGCCCGTGGCGTGACACTGAGAGCGTGCGCACGCGACGCTCAGAGCCAGCGTGAACGTTGTGGATCATGGTTTGCGGGCCACTGATCGTTCCGCGCGTCGCTGCCGCTCAGGGAGCGTTTCAGCACGCTCTAAGGGTCGTTGCGAAAACGAAACGAACGTGCAAGAATGGCGCAAGATCCAAACGAAAGCGAGCGTGAGCCAACCCAACTCACGCAAGCAAAAACGCATGCACCAACCAACCCAGGAAGGCAGGCCGTGACCCCCACCGCCTCGGAGAAGACGCTCGACCGTATCCGCAAGGCCCTCGCCGTCGCGGAACACCCCAACACCGGCCCGGAAGAAGCCGAGACCTATCGCGAGCGCGCCTACAACCTCATGGCCAAGTACGGCGTCGAACGCGCGCACCTCGCCGCCGCCGGACAGATCACCGACGAACTCACCAGCTGGGCCCTCGTCGTCGACGGGCCCCACCAGCCCGAACGTATCCAGCTCCTCGCTGCCGTCACCAACGCCAAGACGTGCCGCGTCCTGTCGTGGAAGGTCGCCGACGCCACCTACCTCATGGTGTCCGGCTACCAGAGCGACATCGACGCCGTGCAGATGCTCTACGTCTCCCTGGCCCTGCAGATGACGAAGGAAGTCAAGAACGTCACCGCTGCCAGGCGGGTAGCCGCCGCCCGCAAAAGCTTCATGCTCGGCTTCGCCTCCCGCGTCGGCGAGAAGCTGCGCGAGGCGAACAAGGCCGCCACCGCCGAAGCCCCCACCAGCAGTATGGGTACCTCCACCGCGCTCGTCCTCCGCGACAGGCAGGCCGCCGTGGACAGCTACTTCAATCGGCAGGCCCCGAACACGCGCTCCCGCAAGGGCCCGAAGATCGGAGACGCGCACGCCTTCCTCGCTGGACGCGAGGCGGGCGACCGCGCTGACATCGGCGGCGGCCGTCGCCTCGACTCCACCGGCCAGCGCGGCATCAGCTCCTAACCCCGCCAGCGGCGGGCGCCACCCAGCGCCCGCCACCCGTTCCAACCCAGCCCCGAAGGAGATAACCGTGGAGAACACGGAATCGACCTGCACCGACTGCGGCGGTCCCATCCGCAACCTGGCCGCAGACGGCCGCCCCGACGTGTGGCAGCACACCACCGACACGGACCGCCGCTGCTACATGCCGACCCCGCCGTACCAAGTCGAGGAGGCCCTTCCTCGCGAAACGCGCAGGATCCGCATCCGGTTCGAGGAGCTGGTCACCTACGACGCGGAGATAGAGCTCGAGGTCCATGCCGGAGTGACTCCGCAGGAGCTGTCCTCCTACCTCACCGACCACGAAGACTTGTGGCTGGAAGAGATGGAGAAGCACGAGTACGGCTCCAGCGACCGGGTTGTGCTCGACGAGCACTCGTTCTTCGCCGATGACGCCGGCTACCTCGCGAACCTGGCGGTCGGTATCGAGGAGTGCCCCAAGTCGATCCAGAGGTGGCTGACCATCACATGTCCGGTCTGCGGAGTCCAGCCCGCCGAGGACGACACCCGGCACCAGAACATCGGCTGGTTCGTCGGGATCGCCTGCAACGGCATGCGTGTCGTCAACCCTGAATGGATCAGCATGGACGGCACCCACTGGGAGGACTGGACCGAGGTCCAGACCACTGATGCAAGCGGAAATGCGGGCCTCTGATGGCGCGGATCGTCGTGAAGATAGAGCCGGTCGAGGTCGACGGCAAGCCCCGTCACCAGGCCGTCTGCTACACCGTCGGCTGCACGCTCGGCGTCGACGGCGGCCCGTGGGCCAGCCAGCTCAACTCGGTCAAGGCCGGCGCGGAGGAGCTGGCCCGCATCCACCGGAGCGACCACCGCAACGCCGACCGTAAGCCGATCAGCACCAGCTCGGCGGCGCCACCCGTGCGCGACACCCGGCGGCCCGACTGACCCCCAGGGTGGCCCGACCACGCGCCGGGCCGCCCGCCCCACCGCCTCGGAGAACCCAATGCGCCATGCAACCCTGACCCCGCCACACCGCACCGTGCCGATGGACTACGTCGACGGCGACACCAGCAACGTCGTCCGCGGCTTCCGGTACGACCTGGCCGCGCTGTGCCGGGAACACCACATCCCCCGCAAATACATCACCCCCTACGTCAGTCGGTGGAACCGCGGCTTCGTCATCCAGGGCACCGACTACATCACCGACCGCACGAGCGTCATCCTGTGGACCCGGCAAGGCCGCTGGCAGAAATTCCGCCTCAAGGCCGGCGCCGCCGAGTACCGCACGCTGATGGACCTGCGCGACTACTCCCAACTGCTGGAGGCGATCGAGGCGGACTACCCACCGGGGAGCCTCACGGCTGAGCTGACGGCGACGCTCACGCAGATCCTTCAGCTCTGGGTCGCCGCGAAGGAGCAGGGCCAGAACAGCCTTGACCTGCGGCCGGTCGACGAGATCGTGGCCGCCCGGCTCAACCCGTTCGTCAGGGCGTGGCTCGACAACAAGCGTGACTGGTGAAGTGCGTCGAGTGCGGCCAGAAGAACATCCCCTGGACCAGGCAGCACGTTTACGAACACAGCCTCTGTCAGCACCCCATCTGCATCTACTCCCAGCCCTGCCAGGACATCCATAGGCGGACCTGCGTGAGCTACTGCCGCGACGTCGGCCAGAAACCTGAACCCCACCCGCGCGACCTCGCCCGCCAGCCCGAGGAGAACGCCAAGCCGAAACAGCTCGACCTGTTCGCCGAGCTGTGACCCCATAGAAGGGAAACCCGTGAAGTACGTATATCTGGACACGGAGACGACCAGCCTCGACCCCGAATTCGGCTCCCTCTGGGAGGCCGCTGCGATCTTCCGCGACACCTACTTTCCCGACGCCGGAGACCAGGAGTTCTGGTGGCAGGTGAAGCCTGATCTCACCTACGCCGACCCCAAGGCATTGCAGATCGGCAAGTACTACGCCAGGAGCCAGGTCTGCGCCCTGCAGGTCGGCTTCGGCGTGCAACTGGTGTGCGGGTCGGAGTTCGCCGATGCCCCTGGGGGCCGGGTCATGAAGAACGTGACGGCGGGCGAGATTGCTCTCAGCCTCGCCCGGCTCCTCGACGGCGCGACGATCGTGGCGAACAACCCCCGCCATGATCGGGACTTCCTGCGCAAGTTCCTGCACGCTCATGGGCAGGCGTTCACGGCATCGCACCGGATGGAGGACGTCCGGGCCATGCTGACCGGCTACGTCTGCGGCCGTCTGTCCGCCTACGACGGCAAGGTGGACGAGGCGTTCGCGCCCGACGTCGCCCCGTACGTGCACGACTGGGTCGACGGCGCCACGGACGTGCTGGCCTGGGAGATCGTCGGCGTCCTCCAGAAGGAGGCCGACCGGCACACCGCGCTCGGCGACGCCCGCTGCGTGCGAGTTGTGCACGACGCCATCACGCAGGGAGTCCGCAGGTGACGCCCGCGAACACCTTCGTCTACTGGGGGCCTGGCGGCTACCTGGAATGGGCCGTCGACCCGGCCGCGAGGGTCGTGGTCGATGGCGGGCACTAGGTGATCGGCGGCAACACTGGCGGGTTCCGCGGCTTCGGCGGACGCCGTTTCGACATCGCGTTCTTCGACGGCCGGACGGCTACGACGCGCAACCTCTGGCACCAGGGAACCGTGCCGGCCGAGTGGAGGCACCGGTACCCGGACAACGCCCGCTTCGTACAACCCCAGGAAGGACTACAGGCATGAGCTACGGAGACGACTGCTCGGCCGCCCGCGATGCGCAGCGGGCCGCCGACGACGCGCGGCATGAGGTGGACATGCTGTCCCGCACCGTGGACTCCAACCGGTGGGCGTCGGAGAACCGCGACGGGGCCCTGGAGGGGCGCCTTCGCGAGTTGGCGTGCCAGATCGGCGACCTTCAGGGGACGATCCGCGAGCTGGAGCAGCGTCTGCAGGCGGTCGTGAGCCGATGAGCAACCGCCCGCGCGGGTGCATCACTCGCGATGAGATTGCCGAGGTGGCCGGCCTGCTGTGCGCCAGGTCGGGTGCCGCCGAGCGGGCCTACGTTCAGGCCACCACGATCAACGGCGAGTTCGAGAACCCGATCGCCCTGACCCGGGCGTGGGTCGAGGTCCGCGAGGTCCAGGAGCAGGCGCGGAAGGACGCCGCCCACTATGGCGACGACTGGCAGGACCACATGCCCTACCGGCCGGACCTGTTCGACGTCGATTACCACGACTACGATTTCGAGGCCGACAAGGGCCGGAAGACCTACACCTTCATCGAGGACTATGACGAGGCCGAGGACCGGCGCGTCGCCCTCGACATCATCCGGAGGTTCGCCCGCCGGTTCCCCCTCACCACCGCTGAAAGGAACTCTCTGTGAGCGTCGACCTGACCCATCTGGGTCTCACCGACGACCAGGTGCGCGAGCTGGTCAAGCTCGCTGCCGCGGCCTGCGCCGCCACGGCCTGGGACGAGTCGAACCCGCTGAACTGGGCTCTGGACTTCTTCGACCAGCCGGAGTCCCTCGTCGAGCTCGGCGTCGCCGTCTGGGACCGCATCGACGACAAGTACGGGGCGGTGTGATGGCCGCCACCACTACTCCCCAGCCGCCGAAGCTCAGCCCAAGACTCGAGGCGGCCTACGCGATGGTCGACGAGATGGCGAGGGCCGGCCTGTCCGCGACCATGAGCGAGCGCGACCGGCTCGCCCTGGCCGAGCGGCTGCTCGAAGCGGTGAACCGATCGGGCCTGCGTATCGTCGAGAAGCAGAAGCCCGAGCCCGAGCCCGAGCCGCCCACGGTCATCACGTCGAGCAGGCACGAACACCGCGCCCGCCCCCGCAGGTCACGGTTTGCCGTCCTTCGCCTCCTCCGGCAGGCGCGGATCGCCGGGAAGCCACTCCTCGTACTCCTCCGCGCGGGACACCCACGCCTTGGTGTCGTGCGAGTGGATGCCCTTCGGCTTCCGCAGGGCGATCGTGCGGGAGAACGCGCCGGGCATGGTGATGTCGCCGACGTTGTCCTCAATCCCCGTGATCGCGACCAAGCAGCGGATCGTCCCCACGGGATCGTCTGCTGCGGCGGCGATCGGCGAAACCGCCGCCGACTTGTGTTCGAGCTGCACGCTCACCTTGGGGCCCCCTCCCGGCGCACGAACCGGGGCAAAGTGCCCGAAGCTGGTGTTAACGTCGCCCGCCGAGAGCAAAGCGTTCTGGTGCGACTACTTAACGTGAACGGCAGCCGCCTCAACGAACGTCTGCACCGCTTGCCTAATGCCCTTCTGGCGCAAGTCGAGTTCTTCTGCGGATTCGACCTTGTACAGGCCCCTGGTGAGCTCAAGCGCTGTGCGCGCCAGGCCGATGACCTGCTCATCATCCGTTACCAACATGACCTTCGCTAGACCTTCGTAGGCCGCAACACGACTCGTGGTCTTGGCGGCCCGCGCTTCCTTGTAGGCGAGCGAATCGGACGTCCCCTCAGCGCGGGCTGCCCACTGGTCAGCGTTCTTGCGCCGTAAGTCGAACACCGCGCCGGCGTAGGTGCTGTAGACCGTCATGCGTTCCTGCCGTAGCCGCTCATCGCGAGCGAATCGCTCCGCACGGCGGCTGGCCCGACTCTGGAAGATGTAGGTCAGCGATGACCCGAGGAGAGTCCCCATTACTGCGATCAGAGAGGTGAGTACGCTCTGCATACAGCCAGTCGAGCATGGACTCCACAGCGGGGAAACCGTTCAGGCGCAACAGGCCGGAGCCCGCTGCGCCTGAACGCCGAATCAGGCGTAGGTGAACGCGGTCGCCTTCGTCACCGCCCCGGCGTCCGTGGGGCAGCTGCCAGGGAGGACGTACCGTAGTCCGATGATGCGAGCCGTATTGCTAGCAATAGCTGTACGGCTCGCTGCCCCTCTTGGACTTTGGAAGGACTGCGTTGCCCGAGACCACGAACCCGCTGTGCATCGGCCCTCGCTGCGGATGGGGTGAACCCCGCCAGGCAGCGAACGGGCGTCTCATCTGCGCGACCTGCACGACGAGGCTGCGCCGCGACCTGGACATCGCCCCGCTGCTCATGCGGTGGCTGGAGCAGTACAAGACGCCGGGCCAGGGCGGCGGGGACAAGGTGTCCGGATCGCAGGAAGCCGGCACGCCGCCGCGGCTCGATGTGCTGTCGATGCTGCATGAGGGGGCGACGCCGATCCACGGCGACGATGACGACCAGATCGGGCCGCCGTCGATCCCGTCGACGTTGAAGAACTGGGCGTGGCTGATCGCCGAGCACCGGGGCCTGATCTCCCCGCAGCGGGCCGACGTCGACGAGCTGTCGGCGTGGCTGCTGCGGCACCTGGACTGGGCGACCGGCCAACCGTGGATCGACGACATGATCGGCGAGGTGGGGGCGTTGCGCCGGTGGGCACATGGGCTCGCGCCGTGGGCTGTCCACGTGCAGGAACTCATCGGGCCGTGCCCGTCGTGCGGCCTGCGGGCGCTGATCCGGGTGGCGGGGGAGCGGTACATCGAATGCGACGCGCGTGAGGACGTGGGCGGGTGCGGCAGCTTGTGGACCTGGGAGGAGTACGAGGAGCACGTGGCCGAGCTGGTGGGGCGGCGCCGCCAATCTCGGAAGGTTGGTGCGAAAACGAAACGAGGCATGGCAGAATGATGTTCATGAAGAACCCGAACCCCGGGCGGCTCCCCCCGAAGGAGCAGAGGGCCGCTGCAGAGCAGGCCCTCCTGGAGGCGGCCCGCGCCTACTATGCGGCCATCGAGGAGCCGACCAGGAAGTTCAACGAAGCCCTCGCGGCCGCGGCGGGCCCGCCCGAAGGCGTGCCCGCCAGCGACAAGAAGTCCCTGGTGACGCGCCGCCGCATGGTGGAAATCACCAAAGAGGCCGATCCCCAGGGGGAGGGGTTCTCTCTCTACACCATCCTGAAGGTCGTGTCAGACCTCACGAGGCAGGACGAGTAGATTTCCCGTCGAACTGTTATTGGGAAGCTCCGGCCGCCGCCGGAGCTTTCTGCGCTTCAGGGCTCGACGGCGCGAAATCGCCGAGGGATTCATGGCCGGGGATCGCGATCGAGTCCCGAATGTCGATGCCGTGCTCTACCCCGAGCGCGTACGCCTGCTTGGTTTCGCCTACCATGCGCTGGAGGGTCCGCAGCGCGACCAGCACCACGGCGTTGATGGTCGCCACGATCGCGAAGCTGTGCAGCCACAGCAGATAGACCGCGGGATAGAGCACGTTCGGGTTGAGGGCGACCCAGCTGGTGGCAGCCCCCGCCGCGATCCAGCCGAACACGGCGACGGTCACGGATATTACTAAGGCGCGATCGGTGCGCAGCATAAGAAATCCCCCAGTGCGGTGGTGACGTTGAGTTATGGCTACAGCCAATGCTTTGTTGCGTAGTGGATCAGCTGTCCTCGGGTGGACACACCGGCCAGCTGGCGCATCCGCGCGATGCGGCGGCCCACGGTCCGGGGTGAGGACTCGCACACGCGGGCAATCACCCTGTCGGTCTCGCCGGCGACGACCTGCTGCAGGATCTTGCGGTCCTGCAGGTCCAGGTCTGCGGGCGCGCTGGAGATGTCGACGTTGTACGGGATTGCCTTCTCCCACTCCTCCTCGAAGCGGGCGATCTGACCGGCGAGGAGCGGGGCCGACTCGATCATCAGCATGGGCAGGCTGCCCCGCTCCTCCGCTGGTGTTAGCGCTACCACGCCGTCCACGATGAGTAGCTTCGTCGGTAGCCGGTCGGTGAACCGGATCTGTGCCCCTCCCCAGCGCAGCGTGGCGCGCAGTCCTTCCATGACCTTCGGGTTGGACATGGCCTCTCGCTCGTACACCACCCGCCGGCGGCAGTTATGGCCGATGGCGGGGTCAGTGCTCCGCTCGGGCGGGTGAGCCCCGGCCATGGGGAGGAACGGCGACGTGATGAGCTGCATCCAGTCCCGCCTGGCGGTCTTCTGCAGCAGGTCGAAGACGGTGGTGACCTCTTCTCTGCTGGTGAGCTTGGACAGGGGTTCACCCGCGCTCTGGTAGTGCGGGCTGTCCTCGTAGCGCTGCTCCAGGTCCTGTATGAGCTGCTTGAGCCGATCCAGGGTGTGGGCCGCCTCGGAGACGGCCGGGGTGAGGGCGTGACGTGGGCGCCGAGCGCGGGGCGGATCGCCGATTACGAACCCTTGGCCGCGTAACCACTCCAGGGTGTGTTCTGGGCCTTGCACGACGTCGAGCAGGTTCTCCGCTCGGGTGGGTCCGTGGTCGATCAGGTACTTGTACAGACGCAGCTCATCGCTGTCGTCCTCGGTCAATGGCACAAGAGTCCTCGGGAAGGTCGGGCAGGTTCAGGAGGTCTGCTGGTGAACCGCCTCTGCTGGGTTGGTTGGGGTTTCGGTTTGCTACATGCCGCCTGTGCTGCTGTTAGGCTCCGCCGCCGGGTCGGTGGTCTCGGGGGTGGGCGTGGTGTCTGGCGCTGGGATAACGGTGATGGTGGTGATGGTGGTGGTGCTGGTTTTGGTGATCACTTTGCTGCCGTCGGGATTGGTGACCGTCTGGGTGGACTCGGTCTCGGTCTTGGTGACGCCTGGGCTGGCGGTGGTGCTGGAGGCCGGGGCAGCCGGCGTGTCGGCGTAGGCGGCCGTGGCTCCGGACAGGAGCAGCGTCAGGGCGAGCGCGGCGGCGGGGAGACGCAGACGGGTGAACGTAGGCATGAATTTGCTCCTAGACGGTTTGGCTTAGCTGAACGTTCCAAAACGGCGGCGGGGTCATTGGGCCCCGCTGACGGCCGTGGAACGGCGACATCTAGTAGTAAAGCTTCCGAACCGTATTCGTCTAGGGAAAATCATGACCGAAACTCGTCATGGCTAATGTCGGCCATGTAGACAGAATCTAGACGCGTTTGCCACAGTGTAGGTGTGTAAAGTGCCTGATTGGCAGGCCATGACGCGTACCGCATAGGTTTGGTTGTCAGGAATCCATCTGGATTTACAGAGTTTTTGGTGTCCGTAATGTAACGGCGTTAGTAATCCGTAACGTCGGCAATCCGTAACGTCACGGCGTTTCGTGACGCATGATGTCCAACTGCTTCTCCTGCAGATCGAGCAGGTTCTCTACGTGCTGCATCAGCGCCGCAACCATCCCGTCGCGGGTGTCCTGGCTGAAGGGCATCGCCTGGATCTGCGCAATGGCGCGCTCTATCCGCTTGATCGTCCGATCGGATGCACTGCTCAGTGCAGGCGCGCGGCGCCGGTCGAGCTCCTGGGCCAAGAGTTCGGCGGCTTTGTCGCGGCCGACGGCCTTCAAGTCATCCGGGGTCGCGCCGACGACGAGGGCCATGAGGACGTACTCCCGGTCGGGGATGGCCCTTCTGCCCTGCTCGTACGCGGACCAGGAGCGGTCACTGAACGGCTTAGTGGTGTAGGTGCCCAGCATCTCGGCGCATCGGGCGACGCTCAGGGGGCCTTCGAGTCCTCGGTCGGTGCGTAGGCGCTGGATGAGGGCGGCGTCGGATGGGAGGTGGGCTTCGTCTCGCGGCGACGGATGCGGCATAGCGGCCTGACCCCTTCGGTTCTTGCGGTGGGCTTCTGTTTTTGCTGCACGGCGTCACCGTATCAGTCGTTGCGCGAACGCGCACACCTTTCGCGAAAGATACGTCACGCTACGTAACTTCTCTCAATTCGCGAAATTTCGCGAAATAGCTTGCCTTTCGCGAACAACCGGGTAGTGTCGTTCTCGAAGTTCGCTGATCTTCAAAACAAAGATCACAAACCACTCGGGAGGTGCCAATGACCAGCGGAAACACGGCAACGACGCCGGAGCAGATCGTCGGCGACCTCATCGACGCCGCTGTACCAGACGATGAGCAGATGCTCGAAGTCGGGCAGGTCGCAAAGGTCCTCGGAGTGACCAACCGCGCCGTCCTCTACCTCCTGCAGGACAACCGGCTCAGCTATATCCGCACCGGAAAGCGCGGATATCGCATCCCGCGGCCGCTGCTGGCCGAGTACCTGCTGCAGGGCTTCGCCCCCCGACAGCTCACGGCCGCCGAGCAGCAACTCGCCGAAGCGCGGCGGGCCATACAGGACGCGGAGACCAAGTTGGCGGACCTCACCGCACGCATCAACGAGGCGGAGGTCACGCTTGCTCTGGTCGAGGGTGTCGACACACCCCCCCGACGTAGACGGTCCACCCAAACCGTCTCGTGACCAACCCGCCAGCACCACACATAGGAGACCACACGACCATGACCGTTGACGCAAGCACTTTAGCTAGCGATAAAGAAGCGACCCCGTCAAAGGGCTCAGACCTGCGGTTTGACCGGACGTTCGCCGTCGTGGCCATGCACGCCGCCCAGCACATGACCTGCGCATCGTTCGCCCCGCTACGGAAGCTCCTCATCGGCCTGCTCATCGAAGACGGCTACTCGACCAAGGACGCGGGCCTGCACGCCGACAACCTGATCAGCGTCGCGCGCGGCGTGATCGTCAGCGTCGAAGCGGACGAGCCCCGGAAGATCCCATGGCCCGGTGGCCAGCAGACGAAGCCGTACGTGCAGGTCATGTACGAAATGGAGACCAGCAGGTGACCCGACTCGCCGCCGCCGCCGTCCAAGAGCTGGCCGAGCCGGAGGGCTCCGATGACTGGGACCAGGCCGCAGAGGCGGTGTTCCCCGAGGTCTTCCTCTGCCCGGGGGAGTGCGGGAAGCCGCAAAAGGTCAACAAGGGCGGCACGATCCGCAAACACAAGGTCAACAAGGGTGACGTGCTGCCCTGCAAGGGTTCCGGCGCTCCGATCCTGACCGCGCGCATCCCGCGCCGCTCGAAGTCGGGCTTCTACAAGGACCCCTCGTCCGGCGTGCTGCTGCGGTCGGTGACGACGATCCTCAACCAGGGCAGCGCGCACGAGGCGCTGGTCTACTGGGCGGCCAAGGTCACCGCCGAGACCGCGATGGACAACGTGTTCGCGATGCTGGAAGCCGCCCGCACCGAGGAAGGCCGCGACGAGTTCATCAACTGGCTCAAGCAGGAGCCGAACCGGCGCAAGGACGAGCGGGCCGACGTCGGCTCTGCGGTGCACAAGCTGGTCGAGTGCAAGATCCTGGGTGAGCCCGCGCCGGTGCGGCTGCTGGCCAACCCGGATCTGCGCCCGTACATCTCCCACTTCAACCAGTGGGTCGCCGAGTGGGAGATCGACTTCGAGGCGTCGGAGATGGTCGTCGCCCACTACGAAGACGGCTACGCGGGCACGCTCGACTACCTGTTCCGGTCCCGGCCGCTCGCGCGGAAGCTCGGCGTCCCCGAGGACACGATCTTCCCGGGCGACACCAAGACCGGCGGCACCCTCAACGGGACCACGTACGACGGCAACGTGCATGGCGTGTACCCGGAGGCCGGCTTGCAGATGAGCGCGTACCGGGCCGCCCCGTGGGGGTGGCTGCGCGACGGCACGCGGATCAAGCTGCCGCCCCGGCACGACATCGGAGTGATCTTGCACTTGCGCCCGGAGGGCTACAACCTCTACCCGGCCCGGTGCGGCGATGACATGTACGAGGTGTTCCAGACCATCCGCAAGGTTGCGGAGTTCAACACCGGCCTCGCCAAGAACGTGATCGGCGAGCCGCTGACCCTGGTCGACGACGACCCCACCGACGACACCGACGAGATCGAGGAGGAGGCAGCCTGATGGGCGGGCGCATCAAGGACCTGCAGTACCGGCTCCGCACGATCGGCCGTATTCGTCTCGGCACGTACGAGGGCAGGCCGAAGGCCAGCGAGTTCTTCATCCCGACGAGCGAGTTCGAGCACTTCATCCGGCAGATGGCCGACATCTACGGCGGCGAGGTCGAGCAGTGGAAGCCGCAGGGCGACGGCGGCATGCAGTGGCGGCTGATGAACCCCGAGCTGACGTCCCTCGAAGCGATCATTCCGCCCCTCCGTGACCCCCTTGACCAGGCGTACGAGAAGTGGAGCCGAGGCGGCAAGCAGGCCCGCTGCGACGGCGAAACCGTCGCGAACCTGGGCCGGCCCTGCGTCTGCAAGGCGCAGTGGGGACCGCGGTTCTGGGAGAACGCGCCGAAGGACGCGGCGTGCAAGCTGCACACCCGCCTCAACCTCTGGATCCCGGAGATCCAGGACATCGGGACGTGGCTGCTAGAGACGAAGGGAGCGAACGCCGGGGCGGAGCTGCCTGGCTTCGTCGACATGATGCGCGGCATGTTCAGCGACAAGGTGGCGCTCCCGGTCAGCATCTGGCTCGTCCCCGGCAAGGCTCGGGAGAAGGGCAAGCTCAAGCTGTACACCAAGGTTGAGATCGCGATCCGGGGCATGAACGCCATGCAGGCCGCCTCACGCATCATGGCCGCCGCGCCCGAGCACGCCGAACTCGGCGCCGGGGCGTCGGAGGACCGGCTGGAGATTGAGTCGGGCAAGCCCGACCAGACCGACTACATCACGGCCATCCGCGCCGCGCAGACCCGCGAGACCGTGACCCAGCTGTGGCGGCAGGCCAAGGCCGACCGCGACGCGTGGACGACTCGTGGCGCGGAGATCGAGGCGGAAGCGGCCAAGCGAGCCAAGGAGATCGACCGGCTGACCGAGGCGTGGAAGGCGGTCGTCACCGCCTGGTCCGGTGGCGACATGGAAGCGCTGCACGGCGAGTTCGCGGACTTCTCCCGAGGCCGCAGCATCGAGGAGGCCACGGCCGCCGAGCTGGAGAAGTTCCTCAAGCACATCCAGCCCCCCGAGGCCCCGACCGACGAAGAGGCCGCGCCCGTGCAGCCGCCCGCCGGCCGCAGCGCGGACGACGTCGTGGTGCCGCCGGCAGACGAGATCGAGGACGGAGACATCGTCGACGCCGACGTGGTCGATGACCCGCCGGTCGCGAAGGAGCGTCTGACGCGCCTCAACATCATGATTGGCGAGCGCGGCATCACCCCGCACACCGGCAGGGGCAGCACCGCGGCGAACAAGGCAGCCAAGGCCGAATGGCTGAACGAGACCGTCAAGCGGGCGGGCGGCCCGCCCATCGAGTCCACCACGGACCTCACCGAGAGCGAAGCCGACCTGGTGATGGCACGCCTGAAGACCATGCCGATCACCAACCCCAGCAAGCCCAAGCAGGCCACCGCCCAGCAGGCCCAGCAGCAGGACCCGGCCGCGCGCCGAGCCCACATGCTGAACCTGTTCGGCCAACTCGGCATCCAGGACCGCGACGAGGTCCTGCGGGACATCAGCATCATCACCGGCGCCAACGTGGACACGTCCGCCCCGCCGACCCCGCAGCAGGTACAGGACGCGATCGACGTCCTGGAGGCCGCCAGCGGTGACTTCGACACCTACGACGCCACGCTCGCCCAGATCCAGGAAGCCCGCGCCGAGTAGGCCCTGAACTGACTCCCTTCGCCCCGGCCCGTACCCAGGGCCGGGACCCCAACCCTCAAGGAGAAACTCATGCGACCCCTGTACGTGGAGTCCGACCATCTCGGCCTCGACCGCATCGGCTACATCCGCTACGAGCTGGAGGCGGCGCTGTCGATCGGCGCGTACCGGCTGCCGACGTCGACCACCGACCTGTCCGAGCTGAAGGAGAACGCCGCCATCTACCAGAAGGTCGCGGCTGCCGCTGAGCACGCCTACCGCGACGTGCAGGCCCGCATCGCATTCCTGGAGAACCAGGTGGAGCAGCGCAGACTGGCCGCCGCTCACACCCAGGTCGCGGCTCCGCAGCCCCAGGCCGGGGCTGAGCAGCCTAAGGCCACCGCACCCAAGCAGTGCATGTGCGGCGAGACGTCCGCGCCATACACCGTGCACCGGGAGGACGCGCCCTGCTACCGGGTCGACAACCCGCCCTGCCAGAACTGCAACGGGCACGGGTGCCCGAAGTGCGCGGGCCACGGCCTCGCCGTCGTCGACCCCCCGCAGGGTCCGGCCGGGAAGACCACCGCTCTGCAGCTCGTCCACGACAGTCGCGCGCCCATGCCGAGCACGGCCGCGTTCAACCCGCCCGCCCGGCCCCCTGCGTCCACACCGAGCCACTGACCCCCAGCACAACGACAAAGCACGAGAGAAGGACACATGAGCGAAAACCGCAATCTCAAGGACATCGCCGCGATCGTCGCGGAAGCGACCGGCCTCGAGGCGAAGGACGCGAAGAAGGCCGTCACGGCGACGGTGTACGCGATCCAGCAGGAGGTGGCCAAGGGCAACAAGGTACAGTTCACGAACTTCGGCAGCTTCACCCTGGTCCACCAGGAGGCCCGCACCGCACGGAACCCCAGCACCGGCGCAGAGGTCTCCGTGCCCGAGAAGTGGAAGCCAAAGTTCACCGTTGGGCAGGGCTTCCTCGGCCTGATCCAGCAGACGCAGAGGCCGACGAACTGATGCACCACGAGTTCCGAGGGTGGGGCAGGCTGCGGGTCTACGCGGCGTGGGACGCCCAGCGGCGGACGTTCACCGCGTACGCCAGAGACGTCCACGACACGATCCTGTGGCAGATCGGCCAGGAAGACGTCGAACTGCCGACGATCACCGCCCTCCAGCAGGCGCTTGAGCCGCGCCGGGCGTACCTCACCGTCGAGGTGGTGGCTGCTCTCCTGGGAGACCAGGAGGGCGGCCCTGCCGCTCTCGCCGACAGCGGCAGGGTTGGAGTTGCGCAGTGATCGGAGCACCCGACACGGGCGTCATCCTCGGCGCCGTGATCGCCGTACTGGGCGGGCTCGTCGTGTTCAGCTACTTGGCGTCCAGCGCGAGCCGCCGCCATCAGTGCCAGCCATCGCCGGTGGCCGTCTCGTACACGAAGGTGTTGCCGTTCGGGCCGGTCCAGACGGCCGTGCTCCGGCGGTGCGCGGGCTGCGGCGACATCCAGTCGACGACGCTGGTCGGCGAGTGGACCCTCGCCCAGGTCCTCGGGATCGAGGCCGCGGCCGGCACCGCCGCCAAGGAGGTCGCCGGATGAAGCCGCTGATCTACGTCGCCGTGGGCGTGCTGCTCGCCATTGTGGCCCTCGCCATCCTCTGGTGGGTCCTGGCCAGCACCCCAGACGACCGCGCCGTCCAGCAGAGCACCCCGGCTCCGGACAGGTATCTGCAGGTCGGCTTCCAGTAAGGACAGCCGGTGGTGGGGCGCGCTGATCACGGCGGGGGCCTGATCAG
>NZ_JBEFAK010000056.1:0-59757 GCF_040137845.1 Nonomuraea sp. B19D2
CCCAACGAGAACTCGTTCAAGAGCAGTAAAGCCGCCCGGCTGGATCGTCAAGCTGCCACTCGAACCCCAGAGCTCCCGCGGCTCTGGTCGATCGCCGATCGCTTCACAAACTTTGATCCAGAGCCCAATTTCCGGTCGCTCAGCAGCATGGCCAAGTCCTCCAGCGTCACACCAGCGCCCACAGGGTGTCCACCTTGCCGACGCCTCGCGCGTGGTCCAGCCGCGGTGGACGTCCACGACGTGCTCCTCGTCGGACCGCAGGAAGATCGGATCGGCCTGGAAGCCGGCCTTGCCGAACTCGGTGAAGAACGCGGCCACCTCCGCCACCCCATGCTTGACGCCGGACAGGGGGATGGCCGGGATCCTCGACGTCGTCGGACAGGCCGACCGTTCCGGTGCGGCAAACACCGATCGTGTATGTGCGCCTACCTCAAGGTATGAGCGCGCTGTGTTAACGGAACGGTCGTGCCAGGCTGGACGGGCGACATCTCGAAGACGGGAAACGTTTACGGATCATCAATCCGAGATCACCCCAATAGCAGCCGGCGATCTTTACGTTTGCGGCGTTTGTGCACTGCCCCCACCGCATGTGGAAGGACATCAATGCGCAATTCCGCTCGGGCATTCATCGTCGCGTTAGCGACCGCCCTGGCACTCAGCAGCGCGAACGTGGCCGGCACCCCCGCCTTCGCGCAGGACGGCGACGCCACACTGGCCGCCCTCACCCAGGTCGTCCCCGAGATCGTCGAGGAGGCCAAGACCGTTCCGCCGACCGAGATCCCCGACGGCGATGTGCAGCGGCCCTTCGCCGCCGCGACCGACCCCGGCCACACGCTGTCGGTGAACGTCAGCGAGGAGACGATCGGCATCGGCATGCCGGACGCCACCGGCGCCGGCAACCAGCCGCTGCCCGGCCTGGTCACCTACGCGGCCCAGCAGCCCAGCGTCACCTTCGCCCACCAGCGCACCGGCCAGATCGCCCGGGCGCTGACCGTCATCCACGACGCCTCGGCGCCGACCGAGTACCGCTTCCCGATCAGCGCGCCCGAGGGCAGCATGCTCGAGGTCGAGGACGACGACGGCACCGTCCTGATCTACAACCACGACTTCTACCTCGCCGAGATCGACCTGCCCTGGGCCAAGGACGCCAACGGCAACCCGGTGCCGACCAGCTACCGGGTGGAGGGCATGACGCTCATCCAGACGGTCAACCACGCGGGCGCCGCCTACCCCGTGGTCGCCGACCCGGCACTCAAGCTGCAGTGCGAGTGGTGGAAGGCCATGTGCCGGCTCATCTTCTCCAAGAGCCTCACCAAGAAGATCTACAACGTCTGGCTTGTCGCGGGCGTCGCCGGCGCCATCGAGGCGCTGAAGGGCGCCTGCGACAAGCTCAAGGGCAAGGCCAAGCTGATCTGCAAGATCGCCTACACGGCGGGTGGCGCGTCCGTCATCTACAAGATTCGGGAGGCCGCCAACAAGAAGCAGTGCTTTGCCATCCGGTTCCAGGCTCCGGGCATCGTCTGGTACGAGGTCCGCAAGAAGAGCTGCCAGAGCAAGTAACCCCCGCTTCGAACTGACGCCCCCGCCGGGCTTCGGCGGGGGCGTCGCCCTACCCGCACACCTCCGGAGCTCTCATGCCTGCTCGTACGCCACGGGCCCTCGCCGGTGGCCTCGCCCTCCTGCTTCTTCCCTTGGCCGCGCCCCCGGCCGCCGCCGAACCGCCGGCTCCCACCGCCGCCTCGCAGGCCCCCGCGAACCCGGCCGACCCGAGCGACCCCGCCTCCGCGGCGGCCGACCCGAGCGACCCCGCCCGCGTCGCGGCCGAGCCGAGCGCGCCCGACGAGGCCTCCGCCCGGCTGTCCGCCCGCCTGACGGGCCGGCGGGTCGAGGTGGCCGACGCCCGTACCGAGACGACCACCACCTACGCCAACCCGGACGGCACACTGACGGTCGACACGTTCGCCGGCCCGGTCAGGTTCCGCCGCGACGGCGCGTGGGCGCCGGTGGACATCGCGCTCAC
Source organism: Nonomuraea sp. B19D2 (assembly GCF_040137845.1). Classification (NCBI taxonomy): domain Bacteria; kingdom Bacillati; phylum Actinomycetota; class Actinomycetes; order Streptosporangiales; family Streptosporangiaceae; genus Nonomuraea; species Nonomuraea sp. B19D2. The sequence continues at coordinate 2,021 of NZ_JBEFAK010000056.1, forward strand.
CAGGACCGCGTCGGGCGAGATCGCGCCGCGCGGCCACGGCAGGGCGCTCAGGTTCGGCGGCGGGCGGCCCGGCCCCGGCGCCCGGCAGGCCGGCGCGGCCGCGCTGACCGACCTGATCACGATCGGCGAGGGCAACAGCAAGGTCACCATGCAGTGGAAGGGCGCGCTGCCGGCGCCGAGCCTGTCCGGTGAGACGGCCACGTACCCGGACGTGCTGCCGGGGGCCGACCTGGTCGTCACCGCGACCCGGACGGGCGCCGAGCAGTTCCTGGTGCTGAAGTCGCGCCCGGCGGCGCCGCTGACGTACACGCTGCGGCTGAAGGCGGCGGGCCTCACGCCGCGCGCGGCCAAGGACGGCGGGGTGGAGCTGACCGACGCCAAGGGCAAGGTCGCCGTCACCATCCCCGCGCCGGTCATGTGGGACGCCGCCACGCACCCGGTCTCCGGCGAGCACCTGCGGCGCGCTCCGGTGGACATGAAGGTTTCCGGCCGCGACCTCGTCCTCACCCCTGACCCGGCCTTCCTGAACGACCCCGCCACGACGTACCCCGTCACTGTGGACCCCTCGCTCAACCTGGGCCAGGTCTTCGACACGTTCGTGCAGGAGGGCTACGGCACCGACCAGTCGGGCGCCGACGAGCTGAAGATCGGCAACAACGGCAGCGGCCAGGTCGCCCGCTCGTTCATCACGTGGAAGACGCCCGGCCTCGCGGGCAAGAAGATCATCTCGGCCACGCTGAAGCTCTGGAACTACCACTCGTGGTCCTGCAACGCCCGCTCGTGGGAGGTCTGGTCGGCCAACAAGGCCTCCACGGCCTCGCGCTGGCCCGGCCCCGCGCTGGTCAAGGAGTACGCCTCCTCCAGCCAGACCAAGGGCCACGGCAGCGGCTGCGCCGACGGCTGGGTCACCGCCAACGTCACCTCGCTGGCGCAGTACTGGGCCGACCAGGGCTACAAGGAGTCCGGCATGGGCCTGCGGGCCACCAGCGAGTCGGACGAGTACGCCTGGAAGCGGTTCAACTCGGGCAATGCATCATCCCACGTGCCGGTCATCTCGGTGACGTACAACTCCTACCCGAGCACCCCGGTCTCCACGTGGCTGGCGCCGTACAGCGACTACGGCGGCGTCCGCTGGACCAACACGCTCACCCCGCAGCTGCGCAACCACGTGCGCGACCCCGACGGCGGCAACGTGCGCGGCAAGTTCGACCTGTACCAGGGTTCGACGATGCTGATCGACGACCTCTACGGCGCGTACGTGGCCAGCAACGGCTTCTCCGGCGCGAACGTGCCGGCGGGCAAGCTGGCCACGGGCAAGACGTACACGATCCGGTCGTGGGCCCATGACGGCTCGCTGACCTCGAAGGCGTACCAGACGGCGACGTTCAACGTCGACACCGTCAAGCCCGCCGCGCCCAAGGTGGCCTCCGCCGACTACCCGAACGACGGCAGCTGGCACGGTGACGCCGGCCAGGCGGGCACGTTCACCCTCACCCCCGCGAGCACGGACACCGGCTGGATCGCCTACAAGCTCGACGCGGGCGCCACCACGAAGGTGACCACGGTCGGCCCGGCCGTCACCGCCAAGGTGACCCCGGCGACGACGGGCGCGCACACGCTCAGCGTCTACACCATCGACAAGGCCGGCAACGCCTCCCCGACGACGTCCTACACCTTCAACGTCGGCTCCGGCGCGGCCGTGGCCTCGCTCACCGCGCCCGTGGACGGCCTGCGCAGCACCGGCAAGGTGCCCCTCGCGGTGACGGGCACGGCGTTCACCCAGGCCACGTTCCAGTACCGGCGCTCCGCGACCGACGCCTGGGCCGACCTGCCCGTCGCGAACGTCACCGGCGCGGACGGCAAGCCGCTCACCGCCTGGCCCGTCCCCGCCCCCGGCAAGCTGTCCGGCCTGACCTGGGACGCGGGCACGCAGCTCGGCGACGCCGCGGTGCAGGTGCGCGCGGTCGTGTCCGGCACGTCCACGGCGCAGTCCGACCCGGTCGAGGTCGTGGTGGACCGCCGCGCCACCCGGGCCGCCACGAAAGAGGTCGGGCCGGGCGTGCTCAATCTCCAGACCGGCGACTACCGCCTCAGCACCACGGCGGGCGGCCCCTCCGGCCTGACGCTCACCCGCACGGCTTCCTCCCGCGACGCCGCCTGGTCGCTCCCGCTGCCCACGCTCAAGGAGACCTCGCCCACCTCGGTGGAGGTGACGCGGGCCGACGGCGCGCCGGTGCAGTTCACCAGGACGGCGGACGGCTGGAAGCCGGAGCCCGGCGCCGAGCACCTGACCCTTACCGGCGCCTACACGCTCACCGACGCCCGCGGCGAGGTCACCGCCTTCACCAAGCAGGGCGACCTGTACGTCCCCGAAGGCCACGTCCACGACCAGGGCCGGCTGAAGTCGATCACGAGGTCGGGGCGCACGCTGGACCTCGGTTACGACTCGGCGGGGCGCCTCACCACCGTCTCGCTCCAGGGCACGGTGATCGCCCAGTACGGCTACGACAGCGCGGGACGGCTCGCCGAGGCGTGGGACCCGCGGATCAGCCCGGCGCTGAAGACCCTCTACGGCTACGACGCCGCCGGCCGCGTCGCCTCCCTCACCCCGCCCGGCGAGCTGCCGTGGACCTTCGTCTACGCGGCCGACGGACGGCTGCGCACCGTCACCCGCGCCACGCTGAAGCCCGGCACCTCCGACCAGATCGCCGGCGAGGCGAAGACCACCGTCACCTACGGGGTGCCGCTCACCACCGCGGGCGGCGGCCCGGCCGACGTGACGGCCAAGGAGGTGTCGGCGTGGGGGCAGGCCGTGGCCCCCATGACCGCGACGTCGGTGCAGCCGCCAGGGCTCGCCGCCACGGTGACGTACCTGGACGGGTCGGGCAGGGCGGTCAACGGGCTGACGCCGGGCGGGCATCTGTCCGCCACCGACTACGACCGGTTCGGCCACACCGTACGGGTGCTCACCGCCGCGAACCGGGAGCTGTCGCAGCGCGACATCACCGACTATCGGCTCGCCGAGCTCGCCATCACCGGCTACGACCCCGAGGAGCGCGCCGAGCTGCTGTCCACCCGTTCCGTCTACGACGCCACGGGGCGGCGCAAGCTGACGGAGCTGAGCCCGGTCCACATCGTCAACCTCGAGTCCGACGTGGACGACCTGCCCGCCGGGTACGCCATCGGCGCCAGAACCCGCACCGTCTACACCTACGACGAGGGACGCCCGGCCGGCGCGACGGCCCGCGACCTGCCTACCACCGTCAAGACCGGCGCGGTGATCGTCGGCCGGGAGACCAAGCCGGACGCGGACGTCAGGACCACCTCGATCGCCTACGAGTGGGCCACCGGACAGCAGGCCGGGACGGTCCGCGACCCCGGCGGCAAGGCGGTCGCCGTCCCGGCCGCGAACCCCGTGCTCTACACCGCGACCGGCAGCGCGCCGTGCGGCGGGCGGCCCGAATGGGCGGGCCTGGTGTGCCAGGACGGCGGGCGCACGTACACCCACGACGCCGCCGGCCTGCCCGCCACGGTGACCGAGGGCGGCACGGTCACCACCCTCAAGCGCGACGCCGCCGGCCGCCTCACCGCCACCAAGGCGGGCGGGGAGGCCGAGATCGGCATCGGCTACGACCCCGCCACCGGCCGGCCGGCACAGCGGTGGCGCGGCACGGAGAAGATCGTCACGGCCTACGACCGCCTGGGCCGGGTCATCTCCCACACCGACGCCGACGGCGGCCAGACCCGCACCGAGTACGACGACCTCGACCGCCCGGTCAAGGTCACCGACTCCTCCCCGTCCACCAGGGTCTACGCCTACGACGCCAAGGCCGAGCCGCGCGGCCTGGCCACCTCGGTGACCGACTCGGTCGCGGGCACCTTCACCGCCCGCTACGACGCCGAGGGCCGCCAGATCGAGGGCGACCTGCCGGGCGGTCTGCACCTGCAGACCGGCTACGACGAGCGCGGCCAGAGCTACGCCCGCATCTACACCCGGGACGGCGTGGAAGGCCCGGTGATGATCGACCAGGTCGGCCGGAACGTCCACGGCCAGGAGGTGCTGAGCATGCGCACCGACCTCATGGCCGAGCGGCAGCTCGGCTACGACAAGGCGGGCCGGCTCACCTCGGCGCTGGACATGGCGTTCCCGAAGTGCACCCTGCGCCGCTACGACCACGACGGGGCGGGCAACCGGACCCGGCTGGCGGTGCAGTCGTCGGACGAGGACTGCCCGGTGGCCGACGACGCGGCCTCGGCGATCACCACGTACGGCTACGCCTCCGACGGCAGGCTGACCGGCGACGGCTACGCCTACGACGCGGCGGGCCGCACCACCTCGCTGCCCGGCGGGCGTACCATCGGCTACTTCGCGGACGGGCTGCCCGCCAGGCAGACCGCCGGCGAGCAGAGCCTGACCTGGACCCGGGACCCGGCGGGCCGGATCCGCTCGGAGACGACCGAGGCGGGCGCGGTCACCGTCCACCACTACGGCTCCGACGGCGACAAGCCCTCTTGGACCGCCGCGAACGGCACAATCGTCCGCAACGTCGCGGGCATCGGCGGCGAGCTGGCGGCGCTCACCGGGGCGGCCGGGTCGGTGCGCGTCCAGTTGCTCACCATCGGGGGCAGCGTCGGGACCGAGCTGGAGCTCGACACCGGCCTCGCCACCGTGATCGGGTACGACGAGCACGGCGTGCCGTCCCAGCCGGTGCGTTACGGCTGGCTGGGCGGGGCGTTCCGGCCGACCACACTGAACGGGACGGTCCTGGTGTCGGGCCGCGTGTACGACCCGTCGCTGGGCCGCTACCTGCAGCGCCCGTACTGAGCGATCGAGGAGGAGGGCGAGGCCGGCTCGCCCTCCTCCTCACGGGATGCGGAAATCAGGCCGGGCAGACACCGGCGGGCCGGACCGACAGCACGGTGTGCGCGCGGGTCGCCGACTGCCTGGAGGACAGGGCGTAGTTGTAGGGCGTGCTGGTGACGCAGTACGCCACTCTGGTCTGGTTGGACACCTGGGTGACCTTGAGCCCGCCGGAGAAGGTCCGGCTGTCCCCCTCCTTGACGAGCACGGGCCGGGCCGACGACGCGCTCGGCTGCAGGCACAGATAGCCGGTCGGGCAGACGGCCGCGGCCTGGCTCGTGGCGGCGGCCGGGTGCGGGGCGAGGGCGACCGCTTCGTCGTCGGCGAGCATCAGTGGCGGCAGGCGTACGCCGCGGGCGAGCCGGTAACCACCGTGACGTTCCCTGACCGACTCGACCGGGGTGTCCATGCCGCGCAGCGCGGCGACGTACCGGCGGACGGCGCGGGCGTCGACGCCCAGCCGCCGCGTCAGCTCGTCGGCGGGTACCAGGCCGCGGTCCTGGAGGATCTCCAGCAGCGCGAGGACGGGTCGCCGGACGGGACACGATCCTCATGAGGGCAGAAAACGTCCACAATCCCTCCTAGCCTTGCGCCGCGACTGATCGCGATCCGAAAGGAGTCGGCTGGTGTCGACCAGCGTTCTTGTCGGCGGTTCGTTCCTGGGCGCGTGGGCGTGGGAGCGGGTCACGCCGCTGCTGACCGCGTACGGCCACCAGGTGCATCCGCTGATGCTCACCGGTTTCATGATCGCGAGCATCTGGGCTCGCCGGCCACGACGCTCACCACGCACGCCCGCGACATCACGGCCGCGATCGAATACGGCGGCCTGACCGAGGTGGTGCTCGTCGCGCACTCCTACGGCGGAGCCCCGGCCACGATCGCCGCCGGCACGATCCCCGAACGGCTCGCCCGCGTGGTCTACCTGGCCGCGCTGCTGCCCGAACAGGGCAAGAGCCTGTTCGACATCACGCCCGCGCCCGTCGTCGAGGCGATCACGCGGACCGGACTATAGGAATGCCGTAAACCTCATGAGTGAGATGGGTGACACGAAGCGGCCACATGGGCGCCTGCCAGATCCAGGCCCGAGCCGTCGAACACCTCCAGGTGCATCCCACGGACGATCTCGGCACTCACGCCTGTGGCAGCCCCGATCGCCCTGCAGGTCTCCGACGTCACAACAACGCCGTACGCCAGTGAACGGACATCGCTTGACGCACGTACATCCAGCCCTAACGCCTCGGCGATCATCCACTCCGGACATCCGTTGCATACCGCCATCCGATCAGCCCTAGAGGCGAACGATTCACCCGGCTGCGGCTCAACCAGCAGTGCCAGACGCCGCCGCCGAGGGAGGCCAACTGTCATTTTGAGCTCTCACTATCAGGTCAACTATCAAGTACCGTGCCGAACTCTCAAGTTGAGGCGACGCCAGACATCTGTGTCTGGACGCAGCGAAGATGACAGTGGAGCCTGCTCCCAACCTGGGCACTGCCACTTCGATGGGTGTCGAAATATCGGCGCTCGCGTCATCGAAGTTGGCAGTACCAGGTCGAAGATCGCTTCCCCTTGAGCGAAGGCTATGACTCCGGAGTTCGTGGTTGTTCTGGCCCAGGGTTGCCCGCGGAGGCTTCAGGGGGTCGGACGCCGTGCGCTTGAAGCCGGGAAAGAATCAGCTCTCGGAGCTCGCGTTCTTGGGCGGCGGCTTCGTGACGCCCGGTGCGATCGGCGGCTGCGGCCCAGCGTTCGAGGACGTCGATCGTGAGAAGCCATTGAGCGATCGTGAGCTTGGGTTTCACGATGTCGTCCGGCGGCGGCCACGAACCGGAGCCTGGAACGCCCGGTGTCCAGTGGGCGATCTGACCCCAACCGGCCCTTCGGATGCTGCGCGCGAGGTCGGCCCGTCGGCGATTGCCGTTCACCGTCTCGACGCCGGCGTCGTTGTCCATGGATGCGTCGATGAGCCCCCACTGGCGGAGAGGCATCGCGATGATCAGGCCGACACTCATGTCGGCATGGTTCCGAGATCACGAAGGAGGGTCAAGGCGATCAGTAGGGCCCGCTTCGACCAGGAGCGCCTTCGCAGGATCGTCAACAGGACAAACGTGGCCTGACGCGGCACTTGCAGCCCACGCCCTGGAGGCCGGTCATCCGCCGATTCCGATGCCGGGCGGGCAGGCGACGCTTTCGAAGGAGCCATCGGGGCGCTGAATCTCGCACCCGCTCTTACTACCGCCGTCCCAGAAGCCGAAGAAGAAGACCACGCCGATCACGACCGCGATGAGCCCGACGACTATGCCACCGTAGCTGCCGCCGGCGTTCTCCGCGGGCACGGCCGTGTTCGGGTCCTGCGGGTCGTAGAGCACCTCGGTCTCGTCGCCAGTGCCGAGGCCGGAGGTGGTCGCCGCCTCGGTGGTGATCTCCTGCCCCTCCAGGGTCGTGAAGGTCAGGACCGGCCACTGGTTCGCCCTCAAGTGCTCGCCCCGTCCCGTGAACCTGGTTCGGACGTCGCTGACCACGCCTTGCACCCGGTGCGCCTGCCGTACGAACCGCTTGCCGTTGATGATCCCTCTGATCGAAACCAAAATGATCACTAATCCAAACGCCACGAACAGCAGCGGGAGGTACTGGAACAGGTCTTTCAACGCAGCTCTCCTCGGGTCGGTCTGCACGTTAGAACGTTTCGGCGGACCCTGGGTTCCCGTCGTAGGCGTAGCGGTGGCTTTCGTCCGCGAACCCGCTCAGCTACCTGAGCGGTCTCAAGTGATCATGCCGACCGAGGCGGGATTTCAGTCGGCATGGCGCACGAAACAAGGCAAACCCGATCTGCTGCGGCAACTAGCTGCCTCTGCGACCAGCGCGCCCTGACTATCCGGAGGCCCGTTCAACAGGGCCAACCTCCGGCACCCCCAACCGGACCAGCATCGCCGTCGCTTTCAAGACCGCGAACCATTGACCGGCATTCACCACCTGACCTGCGATCAGCGCAGGCCGGCGGCGCGTCGCCACCTCAAGCACAAGCCGTTGCTGATCAGTGAGTTTGTCACTCACCGCGCCCGTGCAGATCTGCGGTATCGACTGATCACATACGGCCCCGCTGAGGAGCGCGCCGCACTGCAACGGAGCCGGCATCCGCGAGCGAGACAGACGCGCAGGCTGGCCGGCCGGGCCCCGTCGCACAGAAACGCGGCATCTCGGGCAGAGATCCACCAGCAGCGTCCGATGCGCGGGACAAACTGCAGCCCAGCTCAGCTTCCACCAGCCCAGCTGTCCGTTCTCATCCATCGTGTCAGGGAGCCATGTCGGCGAGCTGCGCACCGACAACCGCCTTGAGACAAGACGGGCGAGCAATTCAGCTGGGGATCAATGGGCTTGGACGTCACAGGGTCGATGTCCCCATGGTCTTGTCAGTTCCGGTGAGCGCCGACCAGGCAAGTGACAGAACCGCTGAGACCAGCCGCGGTGGAATCTCATCGATCTTGTCAGTTTTCCGAGTCAACACCGCCTCATCGGAACGTGGCGTGGCCGCCGAACGGGCGCTCCAACGCGCACTACGCGGCATGAGCGGAGGTCGTCCGGCGGTGTCCCACCGAAGCGTGGTCCCTCTCGACACGTTAGGTGAAACCTACGGCTTGGCCGACGAGATCATCGGTAGTCCGGCCGACGCCCCGGAGTCCGGCCCCCCTGCGTAGTCGGGCAGCTCGACGCCGTTGATCGCACGCTCGACCAGTTCGGTGAACCATTCGCTGGCGAAATCGGGGCTCGGCTCGGCGTCCGGCCCCGGGACCTCGAGGCTGTGTACGTGCAACCGGCCGATCTCCTGGTTGGCCTCCACGAACGAGCGCATCCGAGCCTCGTAGCCGGCGAACCCGGCCTCGGGGTCCCACCCGGCGGCGGCCAGCTCTCCGGCCAGCAGGTAGGCGCCGACCAGGGCCAGCCCGGTGCCCGCCCCGGACATCGGCGACGCGCTGAACGCCGCGTCCCCGAGCAGCCCCACCCGTCCGCTCGACCAGCGGTCCATCACCACCTGAGCGACCTGGTCCAGATAGAAGTCCGGGGTGTCGTCCACGTGCGCGAGGATGCGCTGGGTCAACCAGCCGAAACCGTCCATCCGCTCGCACAGCAGGCGCTTCTGCGCCGCGACGTCGCGGTAATCGACGTCGAAGTCGGCCGCGGGGAAGGAGAACATGGCCATCGTCCGGGTGGCGTCCGGGATGGGCCGCAGGCCGGCGGACCGTCCGGCCTCCTGATAGTCGATCATCCAGCGGTCCACTCCGAACTCGTTGGGCACGCTGTAGAAGGCCAGCACGAGCCCGAGATGGCGAATGAAGTGCTTGCGCGGCCCGAAGACCATCGCTCGCAACTGCGAGTGCAGCCCGTCGGCCCCGATCACCAGGTCAAAGCGCCGCCGGCCGCCGCCAGCGAAGACCACGTCAACCCCGTCCGCGTCCTGGCTGAGCTCGGCGATCCGGTCACCGAAGACGTACTCGACACCGTCCCGGGTGTCGTCGTAGAGCACTCGGGACAGGTCCCCGCGCAGGATCTCGATGTCCGCGATGAACCCATCGCCGCCGTGGTCGTCCGCGCGGTGGGTCTCCAGCACGTTCCCGTCCGTGTCCACGATGTACGCGCCAGCGGTATCGGTGCGGGCCGCGCGCACCGCCGCGTCCAGCCCCATGCGCCCGATGACCTCCTTGGCGACCCCGCGCGCGTCCACCGCCTGCCCGCCGGGACGCAGCCGGGGAGCCCGCTCCACCACGGTCACCGCGGCCCCCCGCCGGCGCAGCCAGTGGGCCAGCGCGGGTCCCGCGATGCTCGCCCCCGCCACCAACACCCTGGGACCGCTCACCCGCGTCCCCTGCTCGCCAGTCCGGATGGTGTGCTCCTGCTTGGAGTCGTCGACGCTCATCACTGCCTCCATGTGCTTCCTCCCGCGCTGAACGTTCCCAGCGCAGGCCCACCGCTGTCGGTGTGTCCAGCCGTATCGACCACGGATCCGCACAAAACTCATCGGCACGACCGAAATCGCGTCCACGCTCCCGCAAACACCCTGAACTCGGCATGTGCGTGCGACGGGCATGGTCATGATCGCCTCGGCCTCGGCAGACACTGATGAGAAACGCCAACTCCGATGACGCTCACATCAGCCCAGACTGGTGCGAACCGGGCGAACCAGGCCGTCAGCTAGGCCGGCGCCTGAGAATTCGCCAGATCTGCGCGCAACACAGTGAGACGCTGAAAGGACCAGTGAGAACGGACACCAGCCACGCTCCGTTCGAAGCCGCCAGGCACTTTGGGCATGCCCACCTGCCGAAGAGCTGCGCCCACTCACGGGTCTCTGCACGGCGGACTGACTCCTTATCGCCCACGCGGACGCCTGCCAGGTCCATGGCCGAGCCGTCGAACATCTCCAGGTGCATCCCACGGACGATCTCGGAGCTCAGGCCTGTAGCAGCCTCGATCGCTCCGCACGCCTCCGGCGTCGTGACGACGCCGTACGCCAGTGAACGAACGTCACTCGACGTGGCTACATCCAGCCCCAACGCCTCGACCATCGCCCACGGCGGACATCCGTTCCGCAGGGCCATGCGATCAACCCACGACGCGAACGACTCGCCCTGCACCGGTGCCACCACCAGCGCCAGCCGCCGGGGCCAGACCGTCACCATTTCCCGGGCCGAACCTCCTGCCGTACACGCCGCTACTGCCAACCCCAATTGCGCGCTTCCATGTCCGCTTCCAGTTGCCGTGACGGACTGTCGTCTTCAAGAGCGTCAGACAAGGCGTCGTCGTTGCGCGTCAGCCTTGACATATCAAATGAACGGTTTTTTGATATCGCTCATAGGGGGCGACGTCGTAGGCGTCACTCCCGCCGAACCTGCACCTTCACGGAACGGAGACCACCGGACAGTCAGGCAGGACCCAGACAGGAACGAGGCAATGAGAGTACTGATCGACTCCGAACGTTGTCACGGGCACGGCCGCTGCTACGACCTCGCCCCCGACCTGTTCGGCGAGGACGACGAAGGCTACGGGACGGTCCTCGGCGACGGCTCGGTCTCGCCGGGCGAGGAGCCGCACGCGCGTCTGGCGGCGGCCAACTGTCCCGAACGGGCGATCGACCTCGAAGGAGCCGGGTGATGACCGTGGACGACCGCTTCGGCGAAGACCTCAAGAAGTCGCGCGACGAACGGTTCCGCAACGGCTACCAGAGCGAGATCGTCACGGATCCCGTCTCGGACTGGGCGACCGACTTCTCCCACGTCGATCCGCAGTGGGCGGCCGATCCGTACCCGATCCAGGACGACTTAAGGCAGCGCTGCCCGATCGCGCACACCGAGCGGTTCGGCGGCGCGTGGCTGCCCACCCGCTACGAGGACGTGGCGGCGATCGCGTACGACACCGAGCACTTCAGCTCCCGGGCGATCGTCGTGGGCAACGTCAGGCCGCCCAAGGATCTGGCTCCGGTGGGGGCCGTGCCGCCGATCTCCTCCGACCCGCCCTTCCACCACGACGCGCGCAAGCTGCTGCTGCCCGCCTTCACCAAGAACGCCGTCGCCAAGCTGGAGCCGGCGACCAGAGCGTTCTGCCACCAGCTCATCGACGCGTTCGCGGGACGGGACGTCGTCGACGCCGCTCGTGACTACGCCCAGCACATCCCGACGCGGGTCATCGCGGACATGCTCGGCTTCCCGCAGGAGGACACGCCGATGTTCGGCGAGTTCGTCGAGAGCGCGCTCGAAAGCATCAACCGGCCGCAGGAGGAGCGCATCGCGCGGTTCACCCGGCTGTCGGACTACCTGCTGACCCAGATCCGCGACCACGTCGCCAACCCCCGCGACGACCTGACGAGCTACCTCCTCGACGCCGAGCTGCTCGGCCAGAAACTCGACCCCAACCACGTCCTCGGCACGATCAACCTGCTGCTCATCGCCGGCATCGACACGACCTGGAGCGCCATCGGCGCCTCCCTGTGGCACCTGGCCAAGACCCCGGCCGACCGCGAGCGTCTGGCCGCCGAGCCCGCCCTGCTGCCCACGGCGATGGAGGAGTTCCTGCGGGCCTACGCGCCCGTCACCATGGCCCGCCTGGTCAAGGAGGACATGCACTGGAACGGCGTGGACATGAAGGCCGAGGACTGGGTCCTCCTGCCGTTCCCGGCGGCCAACCGCGACCCGGCCCAGTTCGAGCGGGCGGGCGAGGTCGTCATCGACCGCGAGGTCAACCGGCACGCCGCCTTCGGCCTCGGCATCCACCGCTGCGTCGGCTCCCACCTGGCCCGCATGGAGCTCCGCGTGGCTCTGGAGGTCTGGCTGGAGCGCGTTCCGGACTTCACGCTCGCGGATCCCCCGGCCGTGACCTGGGCCGCCAGCCAGGTCCGCGGTCCCCGTACACTCCCGATCAGGATCGGCTGATCCGAGCCGGACAGTTCTGACACCGCCGTGCCTCCCGCGAGCTGGCCTCGCGATCCGGAAGTCCGGAACGGGTCCTAGCCTGCCGAGCATGACAGAGGACACCGTTCCGGACACCACGCTCCCTGAACCGTCGATGACGGCCGAGCAGCTGACCATCGTCCCCGCCAACGAGGCGTCCTGGGACGACCTTGCCGCGATCTTCGGCACCGACGCGGGCCGGTGCCAGTGCCAGAGGTTCAAGGTCGTCGGCTGGATCTGGCGCGACTCCACGCAGGAGCAGCGGACCGCGATGCTCCGGGCGCAGACCGCCTGCGGCGACCCGGACGCCGCGGCCACCAGCGGCCTGGTGGCCTACGTCGGGGACGAGCCGGCGGGGTGGGTCGCGGTCGAGCCGCGGACGGCCTACCCCAAGCTGCGCACCTCTCGGGTCCCGTGGGCCGGCCGTGCCGAGGACAAGGACGATGACGGCGTCTGGGCGGTGACCTGCTTCGTGATCCGGAAGGGCTACCGCGGCCGCGGCCGACGCCGGGTTCGAGGAGGTCAGCCACCCCACCGTCCGGCGGGTGGTCATGCGGGTCGACTTCTGACAACTGGGCGGCGCGCGTTGCATGGCCATGCATTGGTGTGTATATACTTCTACTCGTGTCCAAGATGCTCACCTCCCTGCCTGTCGGCGAACGCGTCGGGATCGCCTTCTCCGGCGGCCTCGACACCTCGGTAGCGGTCGCGTGGATGCGCGAGAAGGGTGCGGTGCCGTGCACCTATACCGCTGACATCGGCCAGTACGACGAGCCCGACATCGGCTCGGTGCCCGGTCGCGCCAAGGCGTACGGCGCGGAGGTCGCCCGGTTGGTCGACTGCCGGGCCGCCCTCGTGGAGGAGGGGCTCGCGGCCCTGGCCTGCGGGGCGTTCCACATCCGCTCCGGCGGCCGTACGTACTTCAACACCACCCCGCTCGGCCGGGCCGTCACGGGCACCCTGCTGGTGCGCGCCATGCTCGAGGACGGCGTGCTGATCTGGGGTGACGGCTCCACCTTCAAGGGCAACGACATCGAGCGGTTCTACCGCTACGGCCTGCTCGCCAACCCCTCCCTGCGGATCTACAAGCCGTGGCTGGACGCCGACTTCGTCAGCGAGCTCGGCGGCCGCAAGGAGATGTCCGAGTGGCTGCTCGCCCACGGCCTGCCCTACCGGGACAGCACGGAGAAGGCCTACTCCACCGACGCGAACATCTGGGGCGCGACCCACGAGGCCAAGGCGCTCGAGCACCTCGACGCGGGCATCGAGATCGTCGAGCCGATCATGGGCGTGCGGTTCTGGGACCCCGCCGTCGAGATCGCCGCCGAGGACGTCACGATCGGCTTCGAGCAGGGACGGCCGGTGACCATCAACGGCAAGGAGTTCCCCTCCGCCGTCGACCTGGTGCTGGAGGCCAACGCCATCGGCGGCCGGCACGGCATGGGCATGTCCGACCAGATCGAGAACCGCGTCATCGAGGCCAAGAGCCGGGGCATCTACGAGGCGCCCGGCATGGCGTTGCTGCACGCGGCGTACGAGCGGCTGGTCAACGCGATTCACAACGAGGACACCCTCGCCAGCTACCACAACGAGGGACGGCGGCTGGGCAGGCTGATGTACGAAGGCCGCTGGCTGGACCCGCAGGCGCTCATGCTGCGCGAGTCGCTGCAGCGCTGGGTCGGGGCGGCGGTCACCGGCGAGGTGACACTGCGGCTGCGGCGCGGTGAGGACTACTCGATCCTGAACACGTCCGGGCCGGCCTTCAGCTACCACCCGGACAAGCTCTCCATGGAGCGTACCGAGGACTCCGCCTTCGGTCCGCTCGACCGCATCGGCCAGCTGACCATGCGCAACCTCGACATCGCCGACTCCCGCGCCAAGCTGGAGCAGTACGCCAGGCTCGGCCTGGTCGGCAGCGGGCAGCCGACGTTGATCGGCGCCGCGCAGGCGGCCGCCACCGGGCTGATCGGGGCGATGCCTGAGGGCGGGGCCGAGGCGATCGCCTCGCGCGGCGAGGTCGGCGAGGTCCCCGACGACGACGTGCTGCTCGACCACGCCGCGATGGAGTCCGGCACCGACTGACCCGGGCACGACGGAGAAGGCCTCAGCCGGCGGCGGACAGTGGGTCCGCCGCCGGCTCGCTTTCGCCAACCGCTGACCAGAACGCCTGGCCCGGCCCGATCCCGTCACCGGCTCTGGACAACGCGGCACTTACGTGATCTGACGGAGTAAGAGCGCCGACGATCACGAACAGGAGCACCTGGACATGAGCGATACGCCGCGACTGCACACCGCCGGCACCGCGCTGCTGGAGCGAGCCCGCGACCTGCGCCCGCTGATCGAGCGCGACGCCGACGCCGCCGAGGCGCAGGGCAGGCTCACCACGCCCGTCGTGGACGCCCTGCACGAGGCAGGACTTTTCGGCATATGGGTCCCCACGCCGCTCGGCGGTGCCGAGCTGTCCCCCAGGGAACTCATCGCCGTCTTCGAGGAGCTCTCGTACGCCGACCCCTCGACGGGCTGGGTGGTCATGGCCACCACACTGGAGAACGGCACGGCCGGCGCCTACCTGGGCGACGACGCCGTCGAGCGGATCTTCAAGGGACCGCGGATGCCGCTCTTCGCCGGCCAGGGCACCCGGCCGGGCACCGCCGTACGCGAGAACGGTGGTTTCCGCCTCAGCGGGCAGTGGAGCTTCGCCTCGGCCATGCTGCACGCCCAGTACGTCCACAGCCTGGGCACCGTCGAGGGCACCGACGAGGCCCGGATCTTCATCACCCCGATCGAGGACGCCAAGATGGTCGGCAACTGGGACGTCCTGGGACTGCGCGCGACAGGCAGCATCGACTACGCCATCGAGGGCGCCTTCGTACCGGAGTCGCAGACGCACGTCTTCGACCAGAACGAGCCGCTGCGGGGCGGCGCGATCTACCGGCTCGGCCTGGTCAACCAGGCGCTGATCTGCCACTCCGCCTGGGCACTCGGCGTCGGCCGCCGGCTGCTCGACGAGCTGATCGGCTACGTCGCGGCGCGGACCGGGCGGACCGGCCAGATCGCCGGCAGCGACGCCTTCCACGCCGGCTTCGCCCGCGCCGAGGCGAAGTTCCGCGCGGCGAAGGCCCTGGTGCACGAGACGTGGGACGACGTGGAAGGCGCCCTGGACTCGGGCCGCCACCTCGACGTACGCCAGGACACGATGGTGCGGCTCGCGCTCAACCACATCACGTGGACGGTCGCCGAGGTGGCCCAGTTCGTCTACGCGTCGGGCGGCACTACTGCCGTGCGCGACGGGCTGATCCAGCGGCTGTTCAGGGACGTCCACACCGGCACCGCGCACATCACCTCGAGCCCGCAGGCGCTTCATGAGTGCGGCCGCGAGCTGGCGGGGCTGGCTGCGGGCCAGTCCTGGGCTCTCATAGCCCTGGAGTGATCCACCGTTGACCACCAGCTGCGCGAGCGCCTGCGGGCGGTGATCCGCGACTGCGAGCCCGACACGTTGATCCCCGCCGAGCAGGACCTGATGGTCTACGCGGGCGTGAGCAGGGCGACGGCGTGGGCCGCAAGC
Source organism: Nonomuraea sp. B19D2 (assembly GCF_040137845.1). Lineage (NCBI taxonomy): Bacteria > Bacillati > Actinomycetota > Actinomycetes > Streptosporangiales > Streptosporangiaceae > Nonomuraea > Nonomuraea sp. B19D2. The sequence goes on from NZ_JBEFAK010000056.1 coordinate 17,877, forward strand.
CCACGGCGCGGCTGCTCAACGCCTGCCTCCAGCACGCCGGGCCCGACGTCGCCGTCGCGCTCGGCGTGCAGGAGGGTCAGGAGGTCGTCTTCATCGAACGGCTGCGCCTGCTCGCCACCGCACGCAGCAGTCGTTGAGCTCCACGCGACCTCAGCCGAACCAGTCCAGGAACTGGCCGTGGAGCCCGGCGAAGGCCAGCGGCCGCCCGTCCAGAGCCACGACGCAGACGAAGCGGTCCCGGGGCGCCGGCCGGGGAAGGCGACGGTCCACGAACGGCAGGACGCCGGCCGCCTCGCTGCAGACCCAGCGGCAGGGCAGCGCCCGCACCTGCTCGGCGAAGGCCTCCCGCTCCTCCATCGACAGGTACGCCAGCACAGACGTGTGGAGGACCACCGGCGTGGCATTCGCGGGGGCCCGGGCGACCAGCTCCCCGATCATCTGGTTGAGATCCCCGCGTACCAGCAGCGGGGGCTCCTCCCGGGCGACGCGAACGGCGCCCCGCAGCCGCGCCAGCCGCTCATGCTGTTCCGGCCAGACCAGGCACTCCAGCCACCGCATATCCTCCGCGCTGTGCACGTCGAGCGGATTGAGGTCCACGCCGGCCCGCCAGACCACCCTGGGCACCCCGCCGGGCAGCGGAACCGGCCCATCCGTGTGGCACTCGAGCACGACCGGGCCGGCGGCGGGCCCGGCCACAGGCCCGTCGTCGTAGCGGTACCGGTAGCGGTCCGGATAGAGGCACAGCCCTGCCGACGCGCCGACCTCGATCAGCGCCAGGGGCTGCGGCAGGGCGGCGAGGACCGGCAACAGCACGGCGCACCGGCCCGGCTCGTTCGTCTGGGTACGGCGCTCGCTCATGGCCTGCCGCACCCGGTCCCACTCGGCCGACGTCCACGTGCGGAACGCCTGGTAGTCGTCGACCGGGCCGCCGAGGAAGCGCACCGCTGCGAACAGCAGGTTCGGCTGCCGCTTCGGCTCGGGCAGCTCCTCGAGCAGGGCCAGCATGCCGGCGTCGCCGGCGATCCGGCCCGCCAGCATCTCGTAGATCGCGGATTGACCGCGTGCCTCCATGGCCGCGAAGCTCCTGTACCACTCCGAGGTGTTCATCGTCTCCTCCTCATGACGATCATCACCCGAGAAGTGCGGCGCCCGCAGCCGGTGCCCGTCAGTGCGGCGGGGCGGTGACGTCACCGAGACGGATCTTGACCGGCTCACCACCGGACAACGTCACGGTGACCTCCTCGCCGTCGACCTTTATCTCCGGCGCGGGCGGCTCCTGCCCGGCTCCCGTGAGCAGGACCAGGCTGACGTACACGGCGGTGCCGCCGGGATGGGCGTCGCAGGTCACGTACGGCGTGGCGGAGTGCCGGCCGAAGGCGTTGACACCGTCCGCGGTCGACACGCCCGCCCCGGTGTAGCCGTGCAGCCCGCGCACCACGCTGGTCAGGCCGTCCGCGCGCCGGGCCTGCGCCAGGACGCCCTCGGATCGGGTCGCGGGCGGCTGCCGGTCGGCGAGCGCGTGGCCGCCGTCCCGCACCTGGTGCCCGGCGGGCGCCGTGACCTGGTGGAGGCGTATCTCGGCCGGGCCGTCGATCACGGAGGCGGTCACCACGCGGACCGGGCCGTCCTGGTAGGCCGAGGCGGCGAAGCGCTCCCCCACCGTGAGGGGCTCGATGCGGCGGCGCCGGGAGGCGGCTCCTTGCGGTGCGAGCACGGCGAGCTGCCCGTCGACCGCCTCGTCGCCGATGTCCGGGCCGGTGTGGCTGGTGTAGGCGAGCCTGAGGTAGTGGGGGTCGGGCGGACCCTGGGGATCCTGCACGCGATCGCGGTCGCTGCCGTGGTTGACGATCCGGACGACGCCGTCCTCGCGGGTGGCGTGCAGCAGCCAGCCGGGCGCGGGCATCGCCACGACCTGGTCGGCGAGGTCGATGGGCGCGGCCTCTTCGGCGTCCGTCCAGACCGGGTGCCCCGGTGGCAGCAGCAGGCCGAGGAAGGCCTTGCTGGCCCAGTACGGCGAGGCGGGGCCGGAGTAGTCCTGTTTGCCGGGCGGGAAGTCGTCGTACCAGCCGCACGTGAGCAGGCCGCGGTCGTCGGGGGCGCCGCGCTCGGCGAAGTGGCGCAGCACGCCGCTCGCGATCCGCCTGGTGCGCCCCGGCGGAAGAGGCGAGGCCCCGGTCAGCGCGCCCAGCCAGAGCGGTGCGACCGTGGCGAACCGGTAGATGAGCGAGCGTCCTTGGTGCAGCGGCCCGCCGTCGGCGGCGAAGAAATGCTGGTACTGCTCCAGGAACCGGCTCAGGCGGGCCGCGTAGAGCTGCCGGCGGGCGGTGTCGCCGGCCATTCTGGCCCACAGCGACGGATACAGGTGCATCGCCCAGCCGGAGTAGTAGTCGAAGTTCTTGCCCTTGCCGTCGGAGTACCAGCCGTCGCCGACGTACCAGTCCTCGACCCGCTCCAGCCCGCCGATGATCTCGGCGGGGTCGTGCGGCCCGCCCACCTCGGCCAGGAACTGCTCCACGACCACCTGGAAGAGCACCCAGTTGTTGTCCGGCGTGCGCCGCCCGACGAACCCGGCCAGCCACGCCACCACCCGTTCCTGCTGCGCCGGAGAGAGCCGGTCGTACAGCCACGGGCGGGTCTCGTGCAGGGCGAGCGCCACGGACGCGGCTTCGACGAGCGGCTGGGACATGTCGGCCAGGGGCGGCCAGGCGTACCGGTGCGCGGGGTCGGTGCCAGCCACCAGCCCCGCCGCGTAGCGCTCCAGCAGGGCGGGCGGTACGGCGCCGCCTGCCCCGGCGATGCGGAAGGCCGCGAGCAGGAACGTGCGGGCGAACCCTTCAAGACCGTCACTCACCGGGCCTGACCGGCTCGCCGGACCGGGCAGGCGGAACTGGGCGAAGCCGTCCGTGGCGTACGGCACCACGGAGTCCAGCAGGTGGTCCGCCATGCTCTCCCAGTGAGCGCGGGTCCAGCCGGTGTGCGGGGACAGTCGAAGATCGGTGGGTGGCAGCATCAGAGTGACAGCGGTTCTTCCAGGTTGGGGCGTACCGAATCGCGGACGACGATGTGCGTGCCGAGCAGGACGTGCTGGGCGGTGCCCGCGGCGTCGCTTTCCAGAGCCAGCCGTACGGCGGTGCGGCCCAGCTCCTCGTGTGGCACGTGAACGGTGGTGAGGCCGATGTCGGCCGCCGGGGGAAGATCGTCGAAGCCGGCCAGCGAGACGTCATCCGGAATCCGCAGCCCGCGTTCGCGCAGCGCCTCGCGCGCGCCCGCGGCCATCAGGTCGTTCCCGGCGAAGACGGCGGTGAAGTCTCGTGGCCCGGCGTCGAGCCGCTCACGCATCATGCGGTAGCCGTCGCGCCGGTCCATGACCACGCTGTCGACCTCCAGGCCGGGGTCGTGCGGGACGCGGTGCGCGGCCAGCGCCGAACGGTAGCCGGCGATCCGGCTCTCATGCGTGGTGTAACCGGCCCGCCGCCCCAGGAACAGGACGCGTCTGTGGCCGGCGGAGAGCCATGCGCTCGCGGTAGGCGTCGTCGACCGGCATGTTGCCGACGAGGATGACGGCTTCCGCGTGCTCCTCCCGCAGCAGCTGGACCGTGGCGAGCTCCCGCTCGGGGTCGCCGCCGGTGGTGCCGACGATGCACAGCCGGCCTTCGCGCGCGGCCGGGTCCTGGACTTGCCGCGCGTCGCGGGAGCGCTGGGATAGGTGCCGGAGAGGATCCGGGAGACGGTGGCGACCGAGACGCCGGCGTGTCTGGCCACGTCCCGGATCGTCGAGGGGCGGGGCCGTCCGTCTTCGGGCATGGCCCGACGAGGCATCCGACCTCCCTCTGTCCCGGTAAGCCCATGTAACCGCTTGAACGGATGATGGCGCAGGCAAATCGGGCACGTCAACTCAGGAACTGGCCGCCCATCTGTGTAAACGGTTAAACCGCCGGCGGTTCAGCTGGTGACGCCGAGCTGGGCGCGCACCTTGGCGACGAGGTCGGGCGGGAGCGGGGCGTAGCCGTACAGGGACAGGGAGGACTGGCCGGCGTTGCCCGCGGTGTAGGTCAGGAAGGCCCGCGCGACGGAGTCGGTGTTCTTCGCGCAGGTGATCTCGTAGGTGACCAGGACGATGGGGTAGGCGTCCCTGCTCCTGGTCAGGTAGTCGAACTTCACCACCAGATCATCGTTCTCGCCGACGATCCGGGCGTCCGCTACGGCACTGGTGGCGCTCTCGGGCGAAAGCGCGACGAACTGCCCGGAGGCGTTGCGCACCTTGGCGGTGCGCAGGCTGGCGTTGCTGGCGAACCCGTACTCCACGTACCCGATGGAGTCCTCGGTGTGCTGGACGGCCTCCGTGATCCCCGTGGAGCCCGCGGCGCCCTGCCCGGAGCCGCGCCACTTCCTGGACGGCTGGTACGGCCAGCGGCCCGCCGCCTTGAGATAGGTGGTGAAGTTGTGGGTCGTGCCCGAGTCGTCGGAGCGGTGGAAGACCCGGATGCCGGTGTGCGGCAGGCGCGTGCCGCGGTTGTCGGCGGCGATCTCCGGGGCGTCCCATGTGGTGATCCGCCCGCTGAAGATGCCGGCCAGGGTGGCGGGCGAAAGCTTCAGATCCGGCACGGCCGGCTGGTTGTAGGTCACCGCGATGGGGCCGACCACCATGGGCAGGTGCACCGCCTTGCCGCCGCAGCGCCTGTCGGCCTGCGCCTGTTCGCAGGGGCGCATCGCGACGTCGGAGCCGGCGAACGCGGTCTTGCCCTGGATGAATTCGCGGATCCCGGCCCCCGATCCGTTGGCCCGGTAGTCCACCCGCAGGTCGGGGCGCATCCGGTAGAAGTCGGCACGCCAGGCGTCCATCGCGCCCTTCTGCGCGGTCGAGCCCGAGCCGGAGACCGACGCCGTGACCGGAGGACTCTCAGGCTCATCGTCGGCGGTCAAGAGAGCGGTCCCGCTCAGGCCGGCGGCGCAGGCCACCAAGACGAGGGCGACGAGCATGCCCCGCCCGGCGGCTTTTGTCAGCTTTGCCATCTCCTAGAGGCTATGAAGGGGCCATGAAGGCTATGTGAACGATCCGGCAAACTACTGCCATAAATCGTCATTTATCCGTCAAATTGCCGCCCGACGGGGCCGGCGACCTGTACGTCCAGGTGCCGCCGCCGGCGAGCTCGGAGATCAGGTGGTGGTCCGGTGACAGCGCGCAGGCCGGGTCGGTACGCCCGGCGTCGCCGGTGATCGCATAGGCCTGGCAACGGCAACCGCCGAAGTCGAGCTCCCTGCGCGGGCAACCGGCGCAGGGCCCGCTCATCCAGGCGGTCCCCCGGTAGGCGTTGAACGCGGACGAGTGCTCCCAGATCCAGCCGAGCGAGCGGTCACGGGCGTTCGGCAGCTCCAGCGGCAGGTCGTAGGCGGCCGGGCAGGGCAGCACCCTGCCGTCGGGCGCGACGGTGATCGAGATCGCGCCCCATCCGCCCATGCAGGGCTTGGGCACGCCGTCGAAGTAATCGGGAACCACCCAGATCAGCTCGACATCCGTTTTCTCGCGATATTTCCGTACGACGGCCTCCGCGCGGGCCAGCTGCTCCCTGGTGGGCAGCAGCGCCGCCCTGTTGCGCAGGCCCCACCCGTAGAACTGGGTGTTGGCCAGCTCGATGCGCTCCGCACCCCACACCAGCCCGAGCTCGATGATCTCGCCCACGGCGTCGAGGTTCGCCCGGTGCAGCACGACGTTGAGCCCGAGCGGCAGCCCGCTCGCCGCCACGACGGCGGCCGCCCGCTCCTTCCGCGCGAACGATCTGACCCCGGCGATCCGGTCCGACTCCCCCGCGGTGGCCGACTGGACCGACAGCTGCACGCTGCGCAGCCCCGCCCCGGCCAGCTCGCCGAGCCGGCGCTCCGTCAGCCCGACGCCGCTGGTGACGAGCTGCGTGTAGACGCCTTCCCGGTCGGCCGTGGCCACGATCCGCGTCAGGTCGCGCCTGAGCAGCGGCTCGCCGCCGGACAGGTGGGCGTGCACCACGCCGAGCGCCGCCGCCTCCCGGATGATCCGCTGCCACTCCCCCGTGCTGAGCTCGCTCGATCTGGCCGCGAGCTCGGCCGGGTTCGAGCAGTACGGGCAGCGCAGCGGGCACGCGTGCGTGAGCTCGGCCAGCATGGCCCACGGCGGGTTCACCGCAGCCATCCCTCGGCACGCACGCGGTCGAGGAACTCCACCACGTCGGCCTCGACGCCCCCGGGGAACTCCGCCACGATCTCCGCCACGATGTCGGCCACGGTCCGCCGCCCGTCGCAGAGCCCGACGATGGCCGCCGCCTCCTCGTTCAGCACGACGATCCGTTCGGGCACGATGAGCAGTTCCGCCTGCCGTACCGGATCGTGACGGAGCAGGGCCGAGCGGGACAGCGCCGGACGCCACCCCGAGGGCGCCGTCACCGGTACGCCCCGTCCACCGCGTCGAGCAGCGCCCACAGCACGTCGCACTTGTAGGCGAGCGCCGCGACGGCCTTGTCCTGGTCGGTACGGCTGCGCGCCCAGTTGAGGACCAGGCTCAACGCCTCGCCGCTGTCCCGGCGACCCTGGGAGACGCGGATCTGGAAGTAGCGCAGCCCTTCCGGGTCGATCCACGGATAGTGCCGTTCGAAGGCGGCGATCCTCGTACGCATCAGGTCGGGTGCGAACAGCTCGGTCAGCGAGGCGGCCACGGCCTCCAGCACGGAGCCGTTGCGGCACAGGTTGACGTAGCCGTCGACCGCGAGCCGCACGCCCGGCAGCACGCCCTCGCCCGACAGCAGCAGGTCGCGATCCAGCCCGGCGGCCTCGCCGAGGCGCAGCCACCGCTCGATGCCGCCCTCCCCCGGCGTCGTGCCGTCGTGGTCCTGGATCCGGCGCAGCCACATCCGGCGCAACTCGGGCGTGGCCAGCTTGCCGACGATGAACGCGTCCTTGATCGGGATGTGCCGCTGGTAGTGGAAGCGGTTGAGTATCCAGCCCCGCAGCTCGTCGCGGCTCAGCTCGCCCGCGTGCATGCGCTGGTTGAACGGGTGCAGGTGGTGGTAACGCTTCTCCGGTACGGCACGCAGCTCCGCCTCGAAGCCGTTCACAGATCGATCACCATCCCGTCGGCGGCCACCTCGACGCCCAGCTCGGCCAGCACCTTGTGCTGTTCGGCCGCCGGGTCCACGAGGGGGTTGGTGTTGTTGAAGTGGGTGTAGAGGCAGCGGCCCGGCAGCCGGGACAGGCGCTCCATGGTGGCCGTGATCGGCAGATGGCCCATCTCGGTGGCGGTCTTGGCGGAGATCCCGGTGCGCCGGGGTTCGTCGTCGTCCCAGAACGTGCCGTCGACGATCACGCAGTCGGCCGCGGCGAACGCCTCGTCCAGCTCGTCAGGCCACACCCCCATGGCGGGAGCGTAGATCAGCGTGGCGGCGCCGTCGGTGAGGCGCAACGCGGACACCCAGCCCGGGGAATCGGGGGCGCCGGCGGCGTAGCGAGGACGCTTGCCGGAAACCGGGCCGGAAACAGGTATGGCGTCGGCGTCGGCCCAGGTGAGCTGGAGGTAGGGCCGGAGGATGTCGGCGAAGGGCCGCAGTGCCTGCCGTACCGCCGGGGTCGAGTGCACCTCCAGCGTGTCGGCCTCTCTCAGCCGCAGCAGGCCGATCGTGTGGTCGAGCTCGGCGTCGGTGAGGATCACGCCCTTCAGCGGTGACTGCCGCGGGCCCGGGCCGGGGCGCAGCCATGCGCACGCCTCGATCTGGTCGGCGATGTCGGGCGTGGCGTTGACGACGTAACAGCCGCCGGCCCGCTGAACGGCGAGGCTGGCGTGGCGCCGCCGCCGGCCCGGGTGGGCGCGCGCCCCGGAGCATCCAGGGCACGCGCAGTTCCACTGGGGCACGCCGCCACCGGCCGCGGTGCCGAGCACCTGCAGTCGCACGGCGATCCCCGGCCTACCTGGTGGCCAGGAAGTACGCGGACATCTCCATCGACGCCTCGACGACCTGGTAGTCGGGCTTGTGCCAGGTCGTCTCCTCCCCGCGGGTCCTGACCTTCTTCTCGTGGATCCTGCGTGGTTGCTTCCTGCCCTGATCCTTCGGCTGGGACATACGCGTGCACCTGCCTCTCGTAGGGTGTTACACACGACATGACCATCTGAAGGCGCCGCCGTCAATCCGACACCCAGGGCCTTGCCGGGCGATCAGCGCCCCCGGCAGGTGCGGAGCATGTTGAGCAGGGCCACCTTCTCCTTCTTGGTCACGAAGAGCCGGTAGTGATGCTTCACGGTGATCCACGAGGTCGCGTACCGGCACCAGTAGGCGCGGCGCGGCGGGCGCCAGCTCTGCGGGCCCTTGCCGCCCTTGGCGACGTTGGCGGAGTGGCTGACCACGATCAGCTCCGGGCGGGTGAGGTCGTTGGCGAAGGCGCGCCGGCGCGCCTGGCTCCATCTGCTGGCGCCGGAGCGCCAGGCGTACGACAGCGGCACGACATGGTCGACGTCGACCTGCTTCTCGCTTTTCAGCCACTTACCGTCGTACGGGCTGTACCAGACGCCCTTGACGGGGTGGCAGGCCGCGTTCTTGCGCACGCGTCGCCCGTCGCGGGCCAGGACCACCTCTCGCGAATTGCACTTGCCTTTGTGATGAGCCCATCGAGGCATGAACCGCTGGTGGCTGTAGCCGCGGATCGATAATGGCCTGGCCACCTTCAACTGGGCCAGCATGCGGCGGGCCAGCGCCCCGGCCTCGGCTTCTGACCGCTTGCGCGCGTCGGCTGTCGCGGGCAGGACGGCGACGATCGGGATGACGAGAAGACTGAGTACGGTGACTGGGATCGCCCGCCTGAAAAAGATCATGGTTCCACCCATACCCGGTAAGTCCCCGACACGCGCAGCGATACTCGAGCGGTGATGGATACAGGCGTGTTGCCCGATGATTTCAGGGGAAGATGAGCTGGTACTCCACTTGCGCGATCGGGTTGCCGTCACCGAAGTCGTGGTCGCGGACCGCACCGGATTCGGCGAAGCCGCTCTTGGCGTAGAAGCGGCGCGACTGAGGCGTGTCACGGAGTGTCCACAGATGGACCCGTTTGAAGCCCTGCTCGCGGATCCTGTCCAGTGAGGCGGTCATCAGGGCCTGCGCGATGCCGCTCCCCCAGCCATCCGGGTGACCGTAGAAGCCGAAGATCTCCGCCGACCCGGGTTGTTCCGGCGAGGAGCCGAAGTAGGAGAAGGCCAGCGGTCGCCCGTCCAACGCCGCCAGCATGACGGTGTCCTTGCCCTCGGCGAGCACGCCATGCCATTTGCTGCGCCGATGGCTCACCGCCGCATCACCGAACTCTGGGCTGAAGAAGCCGGTATAAGCAACTTTCCAGGACTCCGCGTGGATCTCACCAAGCGCATCCCCATCGTCGGGAGAAGCGTGGAACACCCTGAAAACTCCGGCCATGTGATCACAGTACTAGAGGCGTTCTGCGCCTCACCTGCGCGCGCCGCGCAGGTGAGGCGCCGGCGCGTCAGGTGCCGATGTTGGCCTGAGGGCCCGCGTACGTCCTGAGCAGGGACGGCACGTCGGCGGCCGGGTCGAGGCTGTAGGAGTAGAACGAGCTCGGGGTGAAGGCCGAGCCGCTGGTGGTCTGCTTGCCGGTGCAGTTGACCAGGATGCTGCCGCTCTGGCGGAGCTGGGCGGTGGAGTCGGGGTAGAAGGGGTCCTTGACCGTGTCGTAGTAGCTGTTCTCGATCACCATCTTGGTGGCGCCGCGCGAGTAGTTGCCGTAGCTGGTGACGTTCTGCAGGTAGTTGTTGTAGAGGTGCGCGTAGGCGACGTTGTCGGTGCTGGGGTTGCGCTGGTTGGTGTCGCGCATCCAGTTGTGATGGATCGTCATCCGCGCCGTGACGTTCTCGGTCCAGCCGATGCCGAAGGCCTTGTTGTTCTGCGCCAGGACGTTCCAGGACACGGTGAGGTAGCTGGTGTCCTTGCGGCTGTCGATCAGCCCGTCATTCATGCGGGTGATGGTGTTGTGGTCGATCCAGACGTGGTGGGCGGTGTCCATCTGGATGCCGTCGTAGTCGTAGGCGTCGTCGCCGGGGTCGTCGTCGGCCATGCGGGTGTCACGGATGGTCAGGTTGCGGATGATGACGTTGCTCACGCCGGCGCCGAGGAAGAAGCCGCCGTTGACGATGTGGCCCCTGGTGCCGACGCCGACGATCGTCTTGTTGGAGGCGACCCTGATCTCGGTGCCGTACGGCGTGACCGTGATGGCGCCGTTGACCTTGATGACGTACGGCTCGCCGGCGGTGGCGTACTTGACCAGGTCGGCATAGGTGGTGACGGTGACCGTGGCCCCGGCGGCGCCGCCGGTGGTGGTCGTCAGGCCGTTGCCGCTGGTGGCGGCGAACCCGTCGGCGGCGTTGGACCAGGCGCGCCCGCCGACGGAGGTGAACAGCCACTGCTTGTTGGTGTTGGCCGTGCAGGTCTCCTGGATGATCGCGGCTCCGGCGGCGGTGGAGGCGCCCTGGTCGCTCATGCACAGGCCGCTGGCCACGTTGACGATCTGGTACGTGCCGCTGCCGGACGCGGTCAGGCGCCACTGCTGGTTGGCCTTGGTGCCGTCGCCGCATCCCCACTGCTGCAGGCGCACCCCGGAGGTGGTGGAGCCGCTCGGGACGTCGACGCAGCGCCCGCTGTTGACGTTGACCAGGTTGTAGACGCCCGAGCCCGAGGACCGGAGGGTGAACTGCTGCCAGGTGTCACCCGAGCAGCCCCACTGCTGCAGCAGCGCGCCGTTGTCCGGCGAACCGCCCACGACGTCCAGGCACATGCCGCTCTTGGTCACCTTGAGCTGGTAAACGCCGCCCGCCACGGGCGTGTCCGCCCGGGCGGGAGAGGACACGATCCCGAGTGAGGCCAGCACGGCGAGGACCGCGAGGGCCGCGCGCGTGCGGATGTTCGTGAAACGCATGCTTGTCCTTCCGAAAGCGCGGGGTCAGCCGACGGGGTTCCAGCCGTCGGACCCGGCGAGGTACTTCTGCGGCGTGTAGTTCGCGGCCTGGGCGTCGGTGAGCTGGGGCCGGTTGGCGTTCGTCCCGGCTCCCGCCCCGCTGTTCCGGTACTCGAAGAAGCGGGCGTTCTTCCAGGAATTGGAGGACATGTCGGTCCACGGCTGGGCGGTGCTGATCAGGGACCCGAGCGTGGACTCCCGGTAGAGCACCTGGGCGTCGGGGCGCCAGGGACGGCCCAGGCTGGTGGTGCCGGACGCGGCCGCTCCGGTGATCCTGGACCGGTAGAACAGGAAACCGTAGGTCTTCGCGGCGTCAGTGCTGGCGGCGGTGATCGGAGCGCCGCTGGCGCGCTTCTCGTAGATGTCGCAGTTGTCGAAGACGATGGTGCCGCCGCCGAAGATGAAGTCGACGGTGCCCTCCACGTACGAGTTCGAGACGTAGGCCCGGGCCGCGTTGTTGACCAGGAAGGTGTCCTGGTCGCCGAGCAGGCGCACGTTGGAGAAGCGGGCCCGGTCGGCGTTCAGGTTGAGCGCCACCGCCTGGTGGCCGCTGGAGGCCGAGCTCTCGTCGAAGTCGTTGGAGATCGTCAGGTTCGTGGCAATGAAGTCATGGCCGTCGACGAACGCGGTCGCGCTGCCGGACGTCCCGTACTCGCCCGCGTGGTGGTTGTTGACGATGACGACGCCGGCCGCCGAGGAGCCGAGGCCCTGGAGCGTGATGTACGGCTTGGTCGAGGGGATCCGGACGATCTCGCGGTAGGTCCCCGGCGCGATGGTGATCGTGACCCGGCCGGCATTGCCCGCGGGCACGGCGTCGACGGCGGCCTGCACCGTCCGGTACGTGCCGGAACCGTCCGCCGCGACCGTGGGCTTGACGCTCGAGACGGGGTCGAAGGCCCATTGCTTGTTGGTGTTGGCGGTGCAGGTCTCCTGGATGATCGCGGCTCCGGAGGCGGTGGAGGCGCCCTCGTCGCTCATGCACAGCCCCGTGGCGGCGCTGACGACCTGGTACGTACCGCTGCCCGAGGCGACGAACCGCCACAACTGGTTGCTCTTGGTGCCGTCGCCGCATCCCCATTGTTGTAGCCGCAGCCCGCTGGTGGCCGCCCCGTTCGGCACGTCGAGGCACCGGCCGCTGTTCACGTTGCGAAGGGTGTAGGTCCCCGACCCGCCGGACACCACGGTGAACTGCTGCCAGGTGTCACCCGAGCAGCCCCACTGCTGCAGCAGCGCGCCGTTGTCCGGCGAACCGCCCACGACGTCCAGGCACATGCCGCTCTTGGTCACCTTGAGCTGGTAGACACCGCCCGCCACGGGCGCGGCGGCCGCCTGCGCGGGCTGTGACAGTGCCCCGCAGACAATCGCCGTCGCCGCCAGGAGCGCGGTGCCTGCGCGTTTGCGCACGACCATTTCGTGTTCTCCTTCCTCGTAGCCACTGAGGAAGGAGCATCCGGCCGGTTATGTCAACCGATGAAACTAAATCGGGACGAAAAGCAGAGGTGCCGCATGAAACTTTCATGCGGGAGCGGTACTGGACCGCACGACGAGAGTGGTCGGCACCTCCACCCGCTCCGGCGGGCCACTGGACAGCAGGGCGGTGAGCCCGGCCGCGCCCAGTTCCGGCCACGAATGGCGGACGGTCGTCAGCCCCGGCACGGCGTACACCGCCGCCAGCGAGTCGTCGAAGCCGACCACGCTCACGTCGCCGGGCACCTGCAGCCCGCACTCGCCGAGCGCCTGGTAGACCCCGAGCGCCATGACGTCGGAGCAGGCGAAGACGGCGGTCGGCGGCTCGGGGAGCGAGTCGAGCATCTCCTTGGTGGCCGCGCGGGCATTGTCCATCTGGAAATAGCCGCACACCTCCCATCGCGGGTCCGCCTTCAGGCCCGCCGCGGCCATGGCCCGGCGGTAGCCGGCCCGCCGCTCCCTGGCGCACGGCACCCCGGGGCGGCCGGTCACGATGGCGATGCGCTCGTGGCCCAGGCCGATGAGATGCTCGGTGGCGGCGCGGGCGCCGGCCAGGTTCGTGGAGGTGACGACGGGCATGCTCCGCGGGGGGTCGCGGCGCGGTTCGACGATCACCGCGGGGATGCCGTGGTCGGCCATCCAGGCCCGCTGCGCGGTGGTCGGCATGGTGCGTACGAGCAGGACGCCGGCGCTGTCCCGCGCGCTGATCCGGTCCATCCAGGCGGGCGGTGGCTGGCCGTGCTTGGTACGGTCGACCACGGCGGAGACGACCAGGTCCACGCCCAGCCGCCAGGCGGCCTCCTCCACGCCCTCGAGGATCGCCAGCGCGAACGGCGAGCCCAGCCCCTGGAGAACGACGTCGACCATGCTGCCCTTGGCAGGCTTGAGGCGCTGCGCGGGATAGCCGAGCCGCTCCAGCACCTCGGCGATCAGACGGCGAGTGTGCGCCGACACGTCCGGCCTGCCGTTGAGCGCCTTGGAAACGGTTGCCACGGAAACGCCCGCCTCACGGGCGATCCGCGCGAGCTTGGGCAACGTCGTGGTCGGGTCTTCGCCGGTCATCCTCACACTGTGCTCCGTGGAGTCCGCAGGCCACCAGACCATCGCACCGAAAAATTTCGGGATTGTAGCGATTTCGCCTGCTCAGCGGCCTCCCGTGCCGCCACAGGCCATTGACGTTGCGTCCGTGCTACCGCAACGTTTCCTGCAACCGATTGCAGCACCCCGGCATAACGGCCGGAACCGTAACAAAGGAGTCGCATACGTGGCCGCCGTTCCAGCGACCCGTCGTCCTCGCCGGGGCCCGCTGACGCCCTACCTGCTGATCGCCCCGTCGGTGGTCGCGATGCTCGGGTTCCTCGTCTACCCGATGGCCAGCGTGATCTACTACAGCCTCCAGCGGTACAACGTGACCAAGCCCTGGGACAACGGCTTCGCCGGGCTCGACAACTTCCGCCGGCTGCTGTTCGAGGACCCCCTCTTCTGGCAGAGCCTCGGCTTCACCGCCCGCTGGGTGGTCGTCGAGGTCGCGCTCCAGTTCGTGCTCGGGCTCGGGCTCGCGCTGATCGTCAACGAGAGCTTCATCGGCCGGGCGATCTCGCGGGCCCTGGTCTTCTCGCCGTGGGCCGTCTCCGGCGTGCTGACCACCGCCATCTGGGTCCTGCTCTACAACCCGCTCACCGGTGTGTCGCGTTACCTGGCCGACCTGGGGCTCATGGAGTACGGCGCAGCGCCGCTGGCCAACCCGAACACCGTGTTCTGGTCGGCCGTGGTGGCCGAGCTGTGGCGCGGGGTGCCGTTCTTCGCGATCCTGCTCCTGGCCGACCTGCAGTCGGTGTCGAAGGAGCTCTACGAGGCCGCCTCCGTGGACGGCGCGAGCCGGATGCGCAGGTTCTTCCACATCACCCTGCCGCACCTGAGGGACGCGATCATCCTGTCCACGCTGCTGCGCTCGGTGTGGGAGTTCAACAACGTCGACCTGCTGTACACGCTGACCGGCGGCGGGCCGGCCCACCAGACCACCACGCTGCCGCTGTACGTCGCCGGGCTGGCCGCCCAGTCGCACGACTTCGGCTACGCCACGGCGCTGACCACCGTGGCGTTCCTGATCCTCACCTTCTTCTCCATCGTCTACCTGCGTCTGAGCAAGTTCGGGGCGAAGTCATGACCCTGGTGTCCGAACGTCCGCGCGTCGTGTCCGCCCCGGTGCGAGCCCGGGCCAACCGCGTGTCCCGCTGGCAGATCTACGTCCCGCTCGCCCTGTACCTGCTGTTCACGCTGGTGCCGTTCTACTGGATGCTGGTCTTCGCCTTCCGCCCGGCGGGATCGATGTCGATCGTGCCGTGGCCGATCACGTTCGAGCACTTCGACACGGTCTGGAATGGGATGGGGTTCGCCGTCTTCTTCCAGAACAGCCTGCTCGTCGGCATCGCCTCCCTGATCGCCACCACGGTCGTGGCCCTGGCGGGCGGGTACGCCCTGGCCCGCTACGACTTCCGCGGCAAGGGCGCGTTCATGGTCGGGATGCTGTGCACGCAGTTCATCCCGGGCGCCCTGATGATCATCCCGCTGTTCGAGATCTTCCGGACCCTGGCGCTGACCAACTCGCTGTGGAGCCTGGTCATCGCGGAGACGGTCTTCCAGCTGCCGCTCTCGCTGATCCTCATCAGCGGCTTCATCAGGAACATCCCGTACGAGCTGGAGCAGGCGGCCTGGGTGGACGGCTGCTCGCGGCTACGCGGCTTCCTGGCCATCGTGCTGCCGCTGCTGCGCCCGGCGCTGGTGGCGGTCGGCTCGTTCGCCTTCATCCACAGCTGGAACAACTTCCTTTTCGCCCTCATGTTCATCAACGACCAGGAGAAGTTCACCGTGCCCGTGGGCCTGGCCTACAACCTCGGCGAGAACAGCGTCGACCTCGGCGCCCTCGCCGCCGGCGGCGTCATCGCCGCACTGCCCGTCGTCATCGTCTTCGCCTTCATCCAGCGCTACCTCGTCCAGGGGCTGTCGGCCGGGGCGGTGAAGGGATGACCGCGACCTACCGCAACCCCGTACTGAACGCCGACTGGTCCGATCCCGACGTGATCCGCGTCGGCGCGGACTTCTACCTGACCGCCTCCACCTTCACCAAGGTGCCCGGACTGCCGATCCTGCACTCTCGTGACCTGGTCAACTGGACGATCATCGGGCATGCCACCACCAGCGGCTACGACGACGTGCGGCCCGGGTGCGGGGTGTGGGCGCCGTCGCTGCGCCATCACGACGGCCGGTTCTGGATCTTCTACGGCGACCCGGACGTGGGCATCTGCCAGGTCAACGCCGCCGACCCGCGCGGCCCGTGGAGCGAGCCGCACATCGTCAAGCCGGGCAAAGGGCTCATCGACCCGTGCCCGCTGTGGGACGACGACGGCCAGGCCTACTTCGTGCACGGCTGGGCCAAGAGCCGCGCCGGCGTCAACAACCGGCTCACCCTGCACCGCATGACCCCGGACGCCCGCCAGGTGCTGGACGAGGGCACGCTGGTCATCGACGCCGACCTGCTGCCCGGCTACCGGACCCTGGAAGGACCCAAGCTCTACAAGCGCGACGGCGTCTACTGGATCTTCGCGCCGGCCGGCGGCGTCGAGCAGGGCTGGCAGTCGGTCTTCCGCGCCGAGTCGATCTTCGGCCCGTACGAGGACCGCATCGTGCTCGAACAGGGCGATACCGACGTCAACGGCCCTCACCAGGGCGGCTGGGTGGACACCCCGTCCGGCGAGCACTGGTTCATGCACTTCCAGGACCGCGGGCCCTACGGCCGGGTCGTGCACCTGCAGCCCATGACCTGGGGCGAGGACGGCTGGCCGGCGATGGGCGACAACGGCGAGCCGGTGGCCGAGTGGCCCGTGCCCGTCGAAGGCGGGACCCCGAGCGCCCCGGCGACCTCCGACGACTTCGCCGGACCAGCGCTCGGGCTGCAGTGGAGCTGGCAGGCCAACCCTGACCCCTCCTGGTGGGAACTGCGGGACGGCACGCTCCGCCTGGCCTGCGTGCCAGGGCCGGAGGATCTGAGGCAGCGTCCGTCCATGCTCGGGCAGCGGGTGCCCGGCGACCCGTGCACGGTCACCACCACCCTCACCCTCGACGGCGAAGGCGAGGCGGGCCTCGTCGTGCTCGGCGACACCTACGCCCACGCCGGAGTGCGGAGCACGCCGGACGGGCCGGTGCTGGTGTGCGGGGACCTGGAACCCGTGCCGGTCCGCGACGGCGTCGTCATCGGAGCGCGGATCGAAGAGGGCGCGCTCGTCACGTTCCTGGCCGACACCGGCGACGGGCTGTGCGAGCTCGGCGCACCCTTCCAGGCCACCCAGGGCCGATGGGTGGGGGCCGTGCTCGGCCTGTTCGCCGCGGGGGACGGCACCGGCCAGGCGATCTTCGGGGCGTTCACCGTGGACATCGAAAGGTAGAGGGCAATGAGACGACACGCGCCGATCGCCGCGCTCGCGCTGGCCGCCACCGTGCTGGCCGGGTGCGGCTCGGACACGGGCTCCGACGGCAAGACCAAGATCACCTTCTGGGACACCAACGCGGGTCCGGCCCGCACGCCGATCTGGCAGCACGCCATCGCCGAGTTCGAGAAGGCCAACCCGACCATCGACGTCAACTACGTGGGGGTGCCGATCGCCCAGGCGCCACAGAAGATCGACACCGCCATCGCCGGCGGCGGCGTGCCGGACGTGGCCGACATCTCCACCTCGGGGCTCGGCAACCTCGTCGCGCAGAAGGCGCTGGAGCCCGTGGACGAGCGCATCGCCGCCAACCCGGCGCTGAACGGCAAGTTCAACGAGGCGCTCGTGGCGACGGTCAAGAACATCGTGCCGGACCACAAGACGTACATCATCCCGCTGTCCACCAACGCCGGGGCGTTCTGGTACCGCAAGGACTGGTTCAAGGAGGCGGGACTCGAGCCGCCGAAGACGTGGAGCGAGTTCTTCACGGCGGTGGACAAGCTGACCAAGCCGAGCGAGAACAGGTTCGGCTTCACCATCCGCGGCGGCGCCGGCTCCATCGCCCAGATGCTGGAGGTCGTCTACGGCCAGTCGGGGATCACGGAGTTCTTCGACGCCTCGGGCAAGGCCACGCTCAACGACCCGCGCAACGTGACGGCGCTGGAGAAGTACGCCGGGCTCTACAAGAAGAACACGCCCGAGGGCGACCTGCAGAACGACTACGTCAAGATGGTCGCCCAGTTCGACACGGCGGGCAGCATCGCCGTCATGCAGCACAACCTGGGCTCCTACCAGGACCACATCAAGGCGCTGGGCCCCGACAAGGTGGCCTCCTTCTCCGTGCCCAAGTCCGACTCCGGGGTCCAGTCGGTGCTGTCCAACCCGGTCGGCGGCGTCGGCGTCTTCTCCGGCTCCGAGAACAAGGAGGCCGCGTTCAAGCTGGCGGAGTTCTTCGCCGCCAAGGACATGGGCGGCTACATCGCCGAGAAGAGCGGTGTCATCCCGGCCAACACCGACGTGCCGCCGTCCAAGGCCGCCCACATCACCGAGGCGCAGCGGGTGATGAACGACCCGGCGACCAAGGTGGTGCAGATGCCCTACCACCTGCCGGAGTTCAACGAGATCACCAAGACGTGGGCGGAGCCGCTGTTCCAGAAGGTGCTGCTCGGCCAGCTCACCGCCAAGGACTTCCTGGACCAGTTCGCGGCCAAGCTGACCGCGGCGCAGGCCGCCTACAAGCAGCGCAACGGAGGGTCCTGATGAGGATGCTCCTCTCCGCCCTGCTCGTGGCGGCGGCGCTGACGGCGGCCGCCCCCGCCCCGGCGTCGGCGGCCACGGGGTGGTCTGAGCGGGCCGACGGGTTCGCCTCGCTGACCGCCCTCGGCGTGGACGGCACCACCGGCGGCGCGGCCGGGCCCACCGTGACCGTGGACAACCAGGCCGACCTGGAGCGGTACGCCACCGCGGCGGAGCCGTACGTCATCAAGGTCAAGGGCTCCATCCGGATGGAGCCGTACGGCAAGGAGATCGCGGTCGCCTCCGACAAGAGCATCGTCGGCGACGGCGCGGGCGCCGAGATCGTCCAGGGCGGCTTCTTCCTCGGCCAGGTGCACAACGTCATCATCCGCAACCTCACCATCCGTGACTCCTACGTCCCCGGCGACTGGGACGGCAAGAGCAAGGACTACGACGGGGTGCAGATGGACGGCGCCCACCACGTGTGGATCGATCACAACCGCTTCACCCGGACCGGGGACGGCCTGCTCGACATCCGCAAGGACAGCGACTACGTCACCGTCTCCTGGAACGTGTTCAGCGACCACAACAAGGCCATCGGCGTCGGCTGGACCTCGAACGTGGTGACCAAGGTGACGATGCACCACAACTGGATCCGCGGGACCTTCCAGCGCAACGCCAGCATCGACAACACCGAGGCCGCGCACCTGTACAACAACTACGTCCAGGACATCGGGATGTACGGGACCATGATCCGCGGCAGCGGCAAGCTGGTCGTCGAGAACAGCTACTACCGGTCCGTGCCCGACCCGATCGTGGCCAAGGACCCGGCCTCGCAGGTGGTCCAGCGCGGCAACGTGTTCGACGGCACCCGGGGGCGCACCGACAGCGTGGGCGCCGCGTTCGACCCGTCCGCCCACTACGCGTACCGGCTCGACCCGGCCGAGCGGGTGCCCGCCATCGTCACCCGCGGCGCCGGACCCCTCGGCGGGGAGCGGCCCGCGCCGCGCCGCATCACCGTCGCGCTCGACGGCACCGGCGACTTCGGCAGCGTGCAGGCGGCCGTCGGGGCGGCCCCGCGCGGCGCGGTGATCACGGTCAAGCCGGGCGTCTACCGGGAGCTGGTCAGGGTCTGGCCGGACCGTCGCGATCTCACGATCAAGGGTGCGACCGGCCGGGCCGAGGACGTCGTCATCACGTACGAACTGCCCGCGAACGGCGCGAAGTTCTACGGCGGCACCTGGGGGACCACGGACAGCGCCACCTTCGGCGTGCTCGGCACCGGCATCACGGTCGAGGACGTCACGCTGCAGAACGCCTACGACGAGTCGGTCGCCCCCGGCCCGGCGCCCGCCGTGCAGACGGCCGGTGACCGGATCGCCTTCAAGGGCACCCGCTTCCTCGGCGACGAGGGCACCTACCAGGCCGACGGCCTGGCCTACCTGCGCGACTGTCACGTGGAGGGCGACGTGGACATCGTCCGCGGCCAGGGCACCGCCGTCCTGGACCGCTGCGTGGTCAAGTCGCTCGCCCCCGGCAACGTGACCGCGGGCGGCAACGTCCTCATCGCCGGCAGCCGCCTGGAGGGCGACGCCGCCAAGTCCGTCTCCCTGGGACGCTCAGGTGACGTCGTGGTCCGCGACTCCTGGCTGGGCGCGCACGTCAAGGACGATCCGTGGGCGGGCGAGGGCCGCTTCGCCGAGTACCGCAACACCGGGCCCGGCGCAGCCGTCACGGCGGACCGGCCGCAGCTCACCGACGACCAGGCACGCGAGCACACCGTGCGGGCGTACCTGGGGAACTGGACACCTTTCCCCGGTCAATGACATGACCTTCCACGGGCGATGACATGACCCCGGATGGCGATCTTCTCTAACAGCCCAAAACTAGGCATCATCCCGCACGCCGACCGGCCCGCCCCGGCACGCTCCCGACGACACTGCTGCCATGAGCACGCGTGACACCGACGGAGCCCCGGAGCGGGCCGAGTTCGCGGGGGCCGTGTACGGTTCGCTGCTGGCCGCCTCGGTCGCGGCCGGCACCGCAGTGGACGGCTCGCCGATCTCGGCGGGGCACCTCGTGGTCGTGCTGCTCTGCACGGGTGTGGTGTTCTGGATCGCCCACGTCTACGCCTCGGTGGTGACTCACGGCACGCACACCCTGACCTGGCAGCGGCTCCGCGTGGCCGCTCGCCAGGACTGGCCGGTGGCTCAGGCCTCGTTCCCGCCTGCCGTGGGCGCCGCCTTCGCCTCGGCGCTGGGCCTGTCCGACGTGGTCGCGACCTGGGTGGCGCTGGGTGTCGCGGTCACGAGCCAGGTCGCCTGGGCTGTCGCCGCCGCCGTCAACGCCGGCTCCTCCGCGCGGATCGTGGTCATCTCCGGGGTCGCCAACCTCGCACTCGGACTGGCCATCATCGCGCTCAAGACCTGGGTGGCCCCCTACTGACCTGCTGTCACCAGCTCAGCATCTCCGGCCGCCCCGCCGGGGCCGGCCAGAACGCGGGCGTCGCGGGCGGCGATGCGGTCGCGGACCTGCGCCCAGGCCGTCATGAGGCCGCCTCTGCCGAACCACATGAACACGTCATGCGTGGCACCCTAGAGATCATCTCCGACAATCCGTCAGGTGCCGCAGCCCCGATCGCGACCTGGGCAGGCATCTCTTACCGTGCCCGTCAGAACGTGGCGCGTACGCGGCGACGGACTACGCCACGCGGGTGCCGCCCAGGAGGGGGAATCGTGCCGCTCCTCTGAGGCCGCCGCCGTCGGAAGAGCTGACGACGTCCGCGGCGAAGAGGTCTTCGAGGGCGGCGACGTTGCCCGTCTGCGCGGCGTCGAGGAAGGCCGTCAGCAGGCGCCGATGCTCGATCTTGTCGATGGGCTCGTGGCGTTGGGTGGTCAGACGTTTGCGGGCGCGGCTCACGAGCTGGCGGGCGTTGACCGGGCTGACCTGAAGGATGTCCGCGATCTGCGTGTAGGGGTAGACGAAGGCCTCGCGCAGCACATAGGCGGCCCGCTCGGTGGGGGTGAGCCGCTCGAGCAGCAGCAGGAAGGCGAGTTCGAGCGCTTCGCCCCGCTCGGCGCCCAGCGTGGGGTCGAGGCTGGTGTCGACGGGTTCGGGCAGCCAGGGCCCGATGTAGGCTTCGCGCCGCGAACGGGCGGACTGGGCCACGTTGATGGCCAGACGGGTGGTGATCAACGCCAGGAACGCCGAGGGGTTGTCGATGGTCGCGCGGTCGGTGTTCTGCCAGCGCAACCAGACTTCCTGAAGGATGTCCTCGGCCTCCACCACGCTGCCGAGCATCCGATAGGCGATGCCGAACAGGCGCGGGCGCAGCTCGACGAAGCCGGACACAGCCCGCTCGAGCGCCGTTGCCTCTTCCAAAGATTCCGCATGCATATTTCCCCCCGCTTTCGTCTGGGAAGCCGCGATCGCGTACGAGGCGCCGGCGATTTCGCGGATGCCTCGCGAGGGGGGTGGCTGACGCAGCCGTGGTCGCCGCCGGCCACAGCCTGCGCATGCTCAGCAGCGCCTGCTCCGGCGCGCCGGCCAGGGTGTGCACGTAAGTAAGGCGCCGGCGGCGATGACGAAGGCTCAGTGTGGTCTACAGGTCCGGGATGTCGTGGTGGTGGCGCCGGATGTGCGCCGTGAAGGCCCGCATGTATCCGGTCAGAAATCCGGCGACGGACGGCACCTGGATATCGCCCTCGTCGTCAATCAGTTCCTTGGTGAACTGGATGTAGGCCTCGGGCTGACCCAGCACCGGGGAGTTGGTGAAGGACAGGATGGTCTTGAGGTGCTGCTGCGCGATCGCGGTGGAGATGGGGCCGGGCGAGGCTCCGATGATCGCGGACGGCTTGCCGTTCAGCACGTTGGAGCCATAGGGCCGGGTCGCCCAGTCGATGGCGTTCTTCAGCGCGCCCGGAATGGACCGGTTGTACTCCGGGGTGACGAACAGGAGGGCGTCGGAGGCTTTGATCGCGTCCTTGAACTCCTGCGCCACGGCGGGGTAGCTCGAGTCGTGGTCGTAGCTGTACAGGGGCAGCTCGCCGATGGGGATCTCCGTGAGGCGGAGTTCCGGCGGCGCGAGACGGCTCAGAGCTAGAGCGAGCGTCCTGTTGATCGATTTCTGGGACAGGCTCCCGACGATGTAACCAACGGTGTAAGTCATTGCATTTCCTCTCAAGGCATGAACGTGCCGCCGTCGCCATTGACGGTCTGGCTGGTGATGAAGTCCGCGTGGGACGAGGTGAGAGAGAAGACCGTGCCGACGAGGTCTTCAGGGGCTGGTCGAGCCCCAGGGCGCAGGCGGTGCGCTGCGCTTCCAGCCGCGCCGCGGGGAACGTCTTGCGCGCCTGTTCGGCGACGGTGAACCCGGGTGATCACGTCCGCGTGATGTCGCAGCCGCCCAGTTCACGGTCGAGCAGACGGGTTGACCCGGCGAGGCCGGTGCCGGGCGTCAGGGGTGATCTCCGCGAACGGGTGCGCCGGTAAGCGGCCCGCGGTTGACGACGACTCGTCCGGTGTTCATGGTCCTTCTCCATCGGGCTAATCCCTCGACGAACGTGACCGTCTCGTCGAGCGGCGCCCGGCCCGTACGGGCGTAACCCACCGTGACGTCCTCGAACCCGATCGACATGCCACAGAACAGGATGAGCCCATCCGGGGGCGACAGGACCTCCGCGACGGTCTTGTGATACTTCGCCCATGCCATCTGCGGGCAACTGTGCAGCCCTTCGGCGCGCAGCAGCAGCATGACGGTCTGCAGATACATGCCGACATCGGCCCATTGCGGCAGACCCATGTCACGGTCGATGTAGCAGAACAGGGCGGCGGGCGCGCCGAAACACTGCCAGTTGCCGGCAGCCGCCCGCTGGCGCGCCTCCCAGTCCTCGCGCGCGATACCCAGCGCGCCGTAACGCTCCTTGCCGAAGGCGGACCGGCGCTCGCAGTACGGGGACTTCAACGCGGGCGGATACATCTCGTACTCCCGCTCGTCCCAGGCGTCGCCTGCGGCCAGGCGCTCGCCGACGCGCTTCTTGAGCTCGGCCAGCGGCCCGCCGGTCAGCACGAAGGCGTGCCACGGCTGGAGGTTCGATCCGGACGGCGCCCAAGCCGCGGCGGACAGCACGCGCTCCAGCACCTCCCGCGGGACAGGCCGGTCGGTGAACCCCCGCACCGCCCGCCGGCTCGTGACCGCCTCATACACGTCCACGATCGCCTACCCCCCACCAGCTCAACGTGGCCTAATTCCGTTACGTTCATAACGGTATCACACATGATGGTATCAATCAATACCATCCGGCGACATACGAGCCCCATGCCTTGTGAGGAAGCTCCGGTTGACATCGAGGCCGAGATCACGGGCCACAAGCCCGTTGATCGTTTCCCCCTCGACAGGTATGGCAGGCCGTCCGCCCACAGTTGTTCCTCCGCGGGCAGTTTTCCTGCGCCTGCTTCGCGCGCAGCATCGGTTGAGCACATCCCGCGACACGACGACGATCGCAAGGGAGCGCTTAATGGGTACCACCGCAAGAAGATCAGCGCTGGCGGGCCTGGCGGCCGTGCTGCTCTGGGCAGGGCTCGCACCCGGCGCGGGTGCGCAGAACGGCGCGGCATCCGGCTGGACGCCGGTCGGCACCGTGGACCCCCAGCACGTCACTTCGGCCGACACCCAGCTCGTGCTCTACGGGGTGCACGCCTTCACCCCGAACAACGTCGCCTTCAACCCGAACGTGATCCCGGCCTCGGTGGCCCAGCTTGTGCTGCCGTACGTGCGGGTGCCCGACGGCAACCCGCGCACCTACCGGCTGCGCTTCCACCTCGACACCACCAACGCCACCAGCACGCAGTACCAGCTCATCACGCCGAACGGCGGCGGCACGCAGACCGCAAACGTCTCCGGCGGCGCCATCACGCTCGACTTCACCGTCAGCGTCGACCTGGCTGGAACGGCGTGGATGTACTGGTCGCTGAAGAACAGCGGCGGCCACCAATGGGTCTTCACCAAGTGCGAGATCGACGAGCAGACCCCGTGAGGCCGCCCAGGCCGGCGTCTTCAAGAACCGCGTCATCGAGGGACCTGCGGAGACCCGCGCAGGCCGTCATGGCCTCGGTGACGTCTTCGGCGGTGGCGGGCGGCTCAGCCCGGTAGCGCACGGTCACCGCGCCGTCGTCGACGTGCCGGGTGATGGTCTTGAGCGCTGCTCGGAGTTCGGGTGGCGCTTGAGATTGGCCGGCCGCGGTGAGCGGGACGAGCAACCGGTTGTACCGGCGGGATCACCGCGCTCTGCGCGATGATCGCCGAGCTCACGCAGAGGCCCAGGGCGACAACATTGTTACGCTGCTCGCGCGTCGCACCAGGCCCCGATGATGCTCGCCTCAGCGTGAGACACGTCCCAGGCGTCCGCAGTATGGCCGGCCTGTGACGGTAATAGCCACGATCCCGCACAGTTCAACCGCGACAGGCGTCTCCTCCGTAGAACCGTCTACGTGGCCGAGCCCAGGGTGCCGTGATCCTGCGGCTACGGGCGGCCCAGCGCCCGGTACGTCCAGCCGGTCCCGCGCCAGCGCTCGGCGTCCAGGGTGTTGCGCCCGTCGACAATGTTGCGGGCCCGGACCGCCTTCCCGAGCTCCTCGGGATCCATGTCGCGGAACTCGCGCCACTCGGTGAGCAGCAGCACGGCGTCCGCGCCGCACACCGCCTCCCGTGTTGACGTGGCGTAACCCAGGTGCGGGTGCACCCGGCGGGCGTTGGCCAGCGCCGCAGGATCGTAGACGGTGACCGTGCCGCCCTGGTCGCGGATCGTGGAGGCGACGTCCAGCGCGGGAGAGTCGCGGATGTCATCGGAGCCGGGCTTGAACGACGCCCCGAGCACGCCGATCACCTTCCCCGCGAGCGTGCCGCCAAGCAGTTCGCGGACCAGGTCGACCGTACGGGCCCGGCGCCGCATGTTGATCGCGTCGACCTCGCGGAGGAACGAGAGCGCCTGATCCACGCCCAGCTCCCCGGCGCGGGCCATGAACGCGCGGATGTCCTTGGGCAGGCAGCCGCCGCCGAAGCCGAGCCCCGGGTTCAGGAACTTGTTGCCGATGCGGTCGTCGTAGGAGAGCGCCTCCGAGAGCTTGGTGACGTCGGCGTGCGAGGTTTCACAGACCTCGGCCATCGCGTTGATGAACGAGATCTTGGTGGCGAGGAACGCGTTCGCCGAGACCTTCACCAGCTCCGCGGTCTGGTAGTCGGTGATCACCAGCGGGATGCCCTCGGCAAGCAGCTTCGCATACACCTCGCGAAGCACCTTCTCGGCCCGCTCCGAGGTGGCGCCGATGACGATGCGGTCGGGGCGCAGCGTGTCCTGCACCGCGTACCCCTCGCGCAGGAACTCCGGGTTCCACGCCAGCTCGACACCGTCGCCGATGGGCGCGCCCGCGGTGATCCGCTCGGCCAGCCCGGCGGCGGTGCCGACCGGAACCGTGGACTTGCCGACGATCAGGCATTCCCGCCGCAGGTGCGGGAGGAGCGCGTCGATGGCGCCGTTGACCTGGCTCAGGTCGGCGGCGTTGGAGTCGGCGAGCTGGGGCGTGCCCACGCACAGAAAGTGGACGTCACCGAACTCGGCGACCTCCTCGAACGATGTCGTGAACGCGAGGCGCCCGACGTCGAGGTTCCGGCGCAGGATTTGCTCCAGGCCTGGCTCATAGATGGGAAGGTCGCCGGCCGCCAGCCGGGCCACCTTCTCATGATCGACGTCGATGCCCAGCACCTCGAACCCGAGCTCGGCCATGCACGCGGCATGGGTCGCGCCCAGGTATCCGGTGCCGATCACCGTAAGGCGGTGCGCCAATGTGTCTCCTTTCGCAGGAAGTCCTGATATCGACACGTGGCCATCGGCTTTCCCATGTACTCACTGCCGGAGGAGTACACGCTCCTCGGTGGCTACGGCTACACCCGCGACTACCCCGTCGAACGCATGATGCGTGACGCCAAGATCACCGAGATCTACGAAGGCACCAACCAGATCCAAGGTATGGTCATGGCCCGCGAACTCCTCGCCGGCAAGGTGTGGGCTCACCGCCGGACCGCCTCGGCGTACGCCCGCAGCGTGCGGGCGGCCGTCATATCCCAGGAATGGCGGCCGAGGACGTACCGGCGGGCACGGTCGCCCAGCGCCGGATCGTCGTCGCTCAGCACCCGGAGCAGCGCGGCCGCCAGCTCGTCTGGATCAAGCGTCGCGGTCTGCGCGCACGCCCCCTCGGCGCTGCCGACCACGTCCGGGTCGAACCCGGGGCCGACCACGGCCCGGGCCCGCAGTGCCATCGCCTCCAGGGCGGCGAACCCGAACGACTCCGAGGTCGACGGGAAGACGCACGCGTCGGCCGCCACCACGTGGTCACGGAGCTCGCCGGTGTCCAGGTATCGCCCGAGTACGTGCACGTGCCCGGCCAGCCCCGCCTCCTCGACCCGCTCGCGCAGCCGCTGGTCGATGGAGGTGTCGTCGGGCCAGCCGGTGCCAGCCATGACCAAGGTGACGTCGGTGCCGTCGGCCAGCATCCGACGGACCGTCTCGATCAGCTCGGTCACCCCCTTGTGTGGCCCGTACCGGCCGGCGAACATGATCATTCGCCGTTCGTCAGGGATCCCGTACAGCGCCCGGACCTTGTCCCGTACGGCGGCGCGTTCGATGTCGTCAGGGCATTCCATCCGCCAGGCTTTCCCAGCGCCATGCGAAACCACGGCAACGTCGGCACGTCCAGCCAGGTGAGGGATGCCAGCTTTGGTGTGCGGTGACGGAACCATGATCAACCGGGCTCGACGGCTCAGCGCCCGGTTCAGTGTCCGACCGAGCGCGGCGACCAAGCCCCGGCCCCGGTCTCGGAGAAAAATCTCGGCGGAGTGCACGTGATAGCAGACCGGTATCCGGAACAGGACGGCACAGATCAGACCGGCTGGCGCGCACATCCAGTCGTGCACCGCGACCAGGTCGACCTTCTCCCGGGCGTGCAGCCACCGGGCATACCAAACCCCGACGATGTTCAGCCGGGCGACCGCGGCCATCATCCCGATTCGCGAGCGCGGCAGTGAGGTACGTGCCCACGGCGGGGTGACGAGCACTCGGCGGATGGTCGCCCCGTGGTACTGGAACACGCGCGGAAGGCGGTGGTGCCGGGACGCGCCTACCAGATGGACCTCGGCGTCCTGGGAGGTCAGGCCGCCGAGCAGCCCCTCTATGTAGGTACCGATCCCGCCAAAGGGATCGGGCGGTGCGCCGGTGGAGACGATGACGATCCTCATGTCACGGGCCCTTCTGTTCGTGTGCCTCGTCGGGAACGATTACGCGGAATTCCTGGGCCGCGTGGTCGGACAGGGCCTTGCCCCCACCGTCGAGGTGGTAGCTGGGAATGGCCAGGTCGCCAGTGGTGTACAGCCAGTCGAGACGCCACATCCGAGGCAGTGAGAAGCGGGAAATGGGCCACGTGTGCAGGGGTGCAAGGGCGCCCGGAGGGCCATGCGCCTGGGTGCCGGGCGGGAAGGAGTACAGCTCCGTCCAGGGCGAGTTGAAGTCACCGGCCAACACGATCGGATGGGGGTTGCCGGCCACGTCCGTGTGCAGCTTACGGAGGTTCTCGAACCGCCAGATGCTCTGCTTCTTCTGGCGCTGATAGAAACCTCCGGTAAAGGGATTGCCGCCCCGGAAGGGACCCGGAAGGTGCACGTTGTAGAAGGAGACCGTGCGCCTGCCGACCCGGATTTCGGTGCGCTGGAACTTCGGCCCCTTCCAGAACCAGTCATCGCCAGCACTGGGAACTGTCTGGTGGTGCGCTGCGACGATGGGCAGCCGAGAGAGGGTGATGAACTCGCCTTCAACGGATATCTGGTAACCCGGGAATGTCGCGCGCAAGCTGGCCGTGGCGTCAATGCGAATCACCTGATTGTACGACGTATTGTTGATTACCCCGTACAGGTGTTCCTGCAAGAGATAGACATCGGCGTTCTGTCGGCGCAAGAAGGCGTAGAAGGAGTCCGGATCGTTTTCCATCTCCCAGTAGTTGGTGTTCCAGGCAAAGACCTTGATCGCCGTATCCCTTGGGCTGGCGGTGGCGGAGCCCGTCCACCCGCGGCCGTAGCCGGCCAAATAGGCTCCGGCCAGCAGCAGGAGAACCAGGAGTATGGATAGCCGGCGGCGCACCGGGCGCGCGAACGGCACGAATGCGAGTAGCAGCATGGGCACTGCCACCGTGGTAAGCGGAGGTGTCATCTCGACGATGACCCACGGCCACCAGTTGCCGGCGAGTAGAACATGCAGGATGAGGAACGTGGTCCATGCTGCCGTGGCCGCGACGAGGAGCCGCGCTCCCTTGCCCCAGCGGCCGATCACCGGGTCCTGCTCAGGAAGAGCGACGCTGCTTCTCTTCCGAAGCCACGGCTAGTGGGAAACTCCACTGTGGTGCTCTTCAGGGGAAACGGTTCCGCCGGTACATCAACACCGAGGAACTCGCACAGTGGTCCCCATTCATCGCGGATGTGGTAAATGAGCAACCGATCGGCGGGGACGGCCTCTATGACCTGATCTGTGTGTGCCTGGAACTGCTCGATGGCGCGTTCCGGTCTCCGCTCGTTCACTGATTTCAGGGCCTGTCCTTCGAGCGTCAGCTGAAACAGCTTGATCAGTGGGGCGAAATCTGTGCCGAGCACCGACGACAGTCGGATGGCGGCCTGGCCGTACAACGTATTCATGTGCCGTCGCCGCTTCAGCAGCGTCCTTTGCACACTGTTTATCCATTGCTCCGGGTCGCGCACCGTGTGCACGACCTTCGCCTGCGGGTACTGCTCGACAAGTTGCCGCCAGCAGGGTGTCGCCGGTTCGCACACCATTGATTCATATCCAGTGAGTATCTCCGCCCAGTTCGCCGATCCGCCTTCGACGGCTCCGAGCAGTGGCCGGATCAGCTGGGGATTCCTGAATACGTCCCCTGCGCTAAGACACGGCCCGAAGCCGAGTTGTACCAGCGCCGCCTTGAGGGATGTCGTCCCCGTCCGGCCGTACCCGGTACCTATGACGCGCATCATGGCCTACTCCCTTGTAAGTGATCGGACGGGCGATGTTTGAGCTGCTCTTCGTCTGGCCGCCACGAAGCGGGTCCCGGCCAGCAGTCCCAGCACTCCGAGGGTCGCGATCACGTGCCCCAAAGTTGTGAGAAGCCGGCTCAGCAGCAGCAGTGTGACGAGGTCCGGGCCACTGACCAGGGCGCCGAGCGTGAGGCCGAGCACGACCTCACGTACTCCGAGGCCGGCAGGTGCCTGCGACAGCGCTCCGGCGACCGCGCTGAGTACGAATCCGCCTATGCCGAGTGTCATCGCGGATGCGGGAGGTGCGCCGAGGGCGACTGCGAGGATCGCCGCGTGCGTGCCGTTGCAGCACCACCCAAGGACGTTGAGTGCGATCACTCCGATTGAGGTCTTGCCGGTGGGCAGCGCGATCTCGTGGTCTCCACGTCGCAATATGCGTTGTCCGAGGCCGAGCAGCCTCCTGAACAAGCGCGGCGCCAGCATGACCGCGCCGGCGGCGGAGAGCACGAGCGGCAACGACAGCCACCATATTGGATCGTCCGCCGCCAGGTGGGGGACCGCCAGCAAACCGACGATGCTCCCGCTGAGCGCGGTCAGAACGAGCGTGATCAGACCAGCCGCCATGAGCCCGGCCGCTGGCGCTCCGACCCTCCTCGCGAGCGCAGCCTGCACGATCGGGGGCCAGATCGCACCGGGAAGGTAGCGTGTCACTCCGGACAGGAAGAACACCCAAGCCGCGTCGGAAACCGTCAGTCGTATACCGGTGCCGGTTACCAGCAGTCTCCACCCGAAGAATCCGGGAAAGGTGCCCACCACGGTGAATCCGGCCGCGAGGCCGACGGCGCTCCAGCCGACAGAACTCAGACTGTCGCCGAGCCCATACCGCACACGCCAGATCTGCCAGCACAGAAATGCGACGATGATCGAATAGACGGTCGTTCGGAGAAGCTTGAGCAAACGTCGGCGGCCGTTCGGTGAGCTCGCCACTACTGCACCAGCGTGCTCTGCCGCCGGGCACCGATCGCCGACCTGTTCTCCATAGGGGTGACCTGGTCGAACAGCTCCTCGTAGGCATCCAGGAAGGTGTTCACGCCGTAGAGCTCGCGGGCCCGGCGGCCCCCCTCGGCGCGCTCGTCGGGAGTTAGTGCCGCCAACTCGGTGATCGCATCGGCCAGCGAGGCCGGATCACGTGGCGGAACCAGGCGGCCGAACCCCGTCTGCAGGACGGGCGAACGCCCTCCGGGAAGGTCCGTGGTGACCGACGGGATGTCGGCCATCATCGCCTCCGCCTGGACAGTACCGAAGGACTCAGCGACGGAAGGCAGGGCGAAGACATCGATCGACGCGTAGAAATCGTCGATCTGGCTCCCGCTGAGCAGGCCTAGCATCCGAATCCGCTTGTCGTCGCCGATGAGCGGACGAAGCCGATCCTCGATCCCGCCACCGGCCACCTTGATCCAATCGCCACCGATCAGCAGTCGGGCGTCCGGATCAGCAAGCTGCTGAAATGCCCGTACCAGGTATTCGATCCCCTTGTCCTCGACGATGCGCCCGAGGAACCCGATGTGCAGGCCACTCCCGTCCCGATAGCCGGGCTGGCCCCCACGGCGGTCGAGGCACGGCGGCGCGATTCCCCGCCAGTTCCTCCGCCTGATCAGGGGCCACAGCTTCGAACCACGTGCTTGATCCGTGCTGTTCAGCACGACCGCATCGGAGCGCCGCATCGCGGCCCACGTGGAGACGTCGACCGCCCGCGTCGCGACCGCGTTGACCACGCCTGGCGGCAACCACAGGTCGATGTGATGCGTCGTCACCAGTGGCCGATCTCGCACCCCCAGCGCGATGGGCGCCACCTCGAGCATCGGTACGTGCGGGTTGACGATCGCCGACCTGCGAGCGACATGCCGGGCAAGCGACACGAAGTGCGGACTCACCGGCCCTCGCCCGATCGTCCGGGAGACTGGACTGCGAAAGACCGAGACACCGGCGCGGACCTCGCGAAGAGGCAGCGACTTGTCGTGCTGAACGGCCACGACCGCGACGCGCTTTCCACGTTCGGCCAAGCCCTCGGCAAGGCGCTGGGTATGGATCGTCAGGCCGCTGACGTACGGCGCGTAGTAGTTGATGAGTATCGCCACATCGAACTCGTTGTCATCCATGGAGGTGGCCACCTCGGCTTCTCACGGTAGATGGATTGGACTGATGGACGGGATCTTGGTCGCGAGTACGAGCGCGCCGATCGCGCAGACCCAGATCCCGATGGACGCGATGAGGGCGCGATCCCGCAGCAGCAACCGGACCGGGTCACCGCCTCCCTTCAGCACCAGAACCACTTGGAGGTAGCGGGAGAGCGCGTACAGCACGAAAGGTAGGGAGATCAGCAGAGCCTCCTGCCTGTGCGGTGCGATCGGTGCCTCGGTGGCCAGGTACGCCGACGTGGCGGCGAGGCAGACCACGCTGGCGAGCAGCAGCAACTGGTTCAGGAATTCCACCGAGTAGCCGCGGAGCGAGGGGCGGTGCTCGACGCCGACCTCCACCAGCTCGTACCGGCGTTTTCCGAGGATCAGCAGGAGCGATCCGGAGAAGACCGCGATGAGCAACCAGCCGGGTAGCGCGGCGTCGGTGGCCAGGTATCCCTGAACGACGCGCAACACGAACCCGCCGGAGACCACGCCCATATCGATCAACGGCAGCCGCTTTAGGCCGGCGCTGTAGGCGAGGTTCAGGCCGAGATAGCCGAATACCGGCCAGGAGCCGCCGTGCGGCGCGTACGCGAACAGCAGGCTCAGACCGCCGGTCAGTACTGTGCCGTACAGGGTGACCGCGGTGACGGAGAGCCGGCCGGCCGCGATCGGGCGCCGGCACTTGCCCGGGTGCAGCCGGTCGAGGCGCTGGTCGACGAGGTCGTTGACGAGATAGATCACGGCGGCGGCGAGAATGAACGCCGCGATGGACCAGGCCACGCGCTCCAGGGCGGGCCACGACCACACCGCCAGGTCCACCAGCGCAATCGGCACCACCAGCACGCTCTTGGCCCAGTGCGCCGGCCGGGCCAGCAGGAAGAGGTCCATGACCTGCCGCCGCACACCGGCCCTGGCCCGCTTGGCGGGTCGTTCACGCGCAACGTTGACGCTGCCCATGCTGCCGCCCGCCTTAGAAGAAGACTCTCGCCAGCGACAGGACTCCCTGCCGCCAGGCGTCCCGGCTGGTCCGGCCGACACCTACCGGGCGCTGCCCACGCCACCAGTGATAAGAGCGCAGAATCGCGTCCTCATTGGAGAACCGTGGCGTGAATCCAAGTCGGTCACGTGCCTTGTCGATGGACACGTACGAATCAATGAGCAGCTTGTGCGCCAGCCGGCGATAAACCGGAGACAGGTGGCTGCGCTCGAGCAGCCGCAGCAGCGGCAGGGCGGGCCGTACCGGCAGCGATACAACACGCTTACCGTGCCCCGCGGCATCGAGTACCGACTGAAACGCGGCGCGCAGCGTTCCGAACTCGGCGGCACCCAGATTGTAGGTGTCGTCGGCGACCTCGTCGGGCGCCGACATCAGCAGCATGATGAACTCGACGAGGTCCTCCACGGCGAGCATCTGGCTGAGCACGTCGCCGCGCCCGAGAACGGGAAAGTTGTGGCCATCCGCAGCCCATTCGAAAAGCATCGCGAACAGGCCCATGCGGCCAGGGCCGAGAAAGGTCTTCGGGCGAAGAATCGATACGCACATTCCGGTGCCGCGAAATTCCTCGGCGATCTCCTCCGCCTCCGCCTTGGCCCGGCTGTAGGCGTCCACCGGCCGGCGCGGATGCGTCTCCGGAGTCGGCACCTCGAACGGCAGGCCGTAGACCGCGGCCGAGGAGACATGGACGACGCGGTGCACCCCGGCGGCGCGGGCGGCCTCGAAGACATTGCGGGTGCCGTCGACGCTGATCTCCCGGAGTCGTCCCTTCGAATAGCTCGGCAATCCGCTGGCACAGTGCACGACGGCGGTGGCACCGGAGAACAGGTCGGTAAGCAATGCCTTATCACCGATATCTCCGGCCGTGTGCTCCACGCCGTGCGCCGGCTCCGCGGGCGCGCGCAGATCCACACTGTGAACCGCATATCCCGCATGCGCCAACCGGCGAACCAGACTGTCCCCCAGCATTCCGGATCCGCCGGTCACTACGATCCGATCGTCCATCGAAGCGTCACCCTTCTTCCTGCCGAATTGAGTTGTGCGCTGCCGCCGGATCACCCTGCTGGCGCTCCAGTCATCTGCCGTTCGGTGCAGGCGTGTGAGATGCTGGGCCCCATTGAGCCAGGATCTATGGGAGTCTCAAGCTCCCAGCTTCTTGACTGTCTCGTAGTAGGTCTTGGCGTATCCCTTGCACTTTCGGTATATCGGCCCTTTGATCGGCAGGAACATGCACACGCGGAGCATGTCCTGGTGGAAGGCGCTGTCTACCCGGCTCTTGTATCGCGCCTTGAACTCCGCCTTGCCGACCAGCTTCTTGTGGTTGCGGTATCCGAAGTCGTGCCGCCAGCAGGCCCAGTAGAAGTTGAAGCCGTCCGGTTTGTCTGGGGCGTGAGAGCATCCGTCGGTGCTCCAGTCGAAGCCGTACTTGTCCAGGCGTCTGTTCTGGCGCATGTTGTCCCAGCTTGAGTAGCTGTTCCAACTGGTGCCCGTCAGGTGCCGGAGCTTTTTGAGTGTCGCGTTCTTGTTCTGCTTAGGCTTAGGGCGATCCAGTTGCTTGGCAGCCACGGCCTTCTGGGCGGTATCAGCTGTGGCCGAGCCTTGCATCGGACCTAGGGGCGCGCATCCCAGGACTGCCACCAGGGCGATCTTGGCTAACTTCGAGCGGGTAATCGCAACGGATGTTTGCACGGAATACCTCGGCTTTCTGCCGTTGATCGGCGGCTCGTATCGAAGCGGTACCAGTGCACACGCTGGATACGCCGCCGGTCATCCTGTTCAACTCAGGATCGAAACACCAAGGTGAGGGGCGGTTTCAGCGTGTCATCGACGACGGCGGCGAGCATGCGCGGGCATTGCCGCCACGGGGCAGACAGCGCTTGCGGAGAACGAGCTACACCCTCGAAAATGTCGGGTGTTGTGAAGGCCGTTGCCCGATCCGGGGGCCCGCGCCGGGCAACGGCCTTTGGGGTGGCGAAGGTTCTTTTGGATGGTGGTGCGCGGTTTCTGGTCGGGGTTGGTCGGCGAGATGACCACCGAGTCCACCTTCGCCACCGTCCGCGGCAGCAGGTACCAAGGGACCCGGCTTTCGGGCCGCCGGCGTCGCGATGGCGTTCAAACTCATCGAGTCCGCCCAAGCCAGGTGGCGCGCGTCAACACACCCCACCTCGTGGCCCTGGTCCGTGCCGGAGCGAAGTTTGAGAACGGCAAACTCGTCGAACGACCCGACGAATCAGGGAGTGACGCTTGCGCCGCGTGACACGCCGATCCAGCGGCAACAAGCGCAGCCGCGGCAGCCAACCTTAGTCAGTGCGGCCGATACACCAGCGACTGTTCTCTGAAGGACCATGCTCCCCCATCCTTTCCTTCTCGTCTTGATAGGCAACCATGGGCCGTCATAACTGCCGTCCCCGCTGAATGGGGTGGGCGGACAGATGCGATCTGACCTGGGTGTGGCTCGTTCTCGTGACCGGATCGATCAGGCGAAAAGGGCAAATCCCTCCTGGTAGGAGCTCTGGAATCTGGCGCATTGTCGAGCTTCTCTCTGATGCGGCTCCCGTAGCCATTCTTTTGCGCCCA
This sequence comes from Nonomuraea sp. B19D2, assembly GCF_040137845.1. Lineage (NCBI taxonomy): Bacteria > Bacillati > Actinomycetota > Actinomycetes > Streptosporangiales > Streptosporangiaceae > Nonomuraea > Nonomuraea sp. B19D2. Next base: position 52,854 of record NZ_JBEFAK010000056.1, read on the forward strand.
GGCGACATCATTTAGCGCGTATCCGAGAGGACGGCCCTCGGTCAGGGGCCGCCAGACCTGGTAAGGCCATCCGCGCTGAGCCATGCATTTCTTGATGAGTATCTATGGGGTGGAGTCGCGGGGCGGGTAGTCCTCTGCGGCGCGCTGCTCGGTGGCTTCGATGTAGTCGGCGAGGGCCTGGCGGGAACGGACGAGAGTGTCGATGTGCTCGTCCATCCCGCGCAGGCGTTCGCGTAGGGCGTCCAGGAGTTCGGGGCACGGCTCCAGGTCGGGCTCCGGTCCGGTGACGCAGGGAAGCATGTAGGCGATGTCGTCGGTCGACAGTCCGGCGGCGAGGAGTTTCCTGATCTGGGTCACGGTCAGGATGGCGTCGTCGGTGTACTCGCGGTAGCCGCCGGGGCTTCGGCGCGGCTCCAGGAGGCCCTGGGCCTCGTAGTAGCGCAGCTGATGTGTGCGGACTCCGGTGCGCCGGCTCAGTTCTCCGATCAGCATGCTCATTCCCCCTTGACCTTCATGCCGGTGTGAACGTTGAGGATTCTCCCAGTGTCTGCCAACTCATTCAGAGGGAGCGAATAATGCAGAACCGTGCGGAGAGCCGTACGCCGGTGACGGTCATCGGACTGGGCCTGATGGGTCAGGCGCTGGCCGGGGCGTTCCTGCGCGAAGGGCACCCCACGACCGTGTGGAACCGTACGGCGGCGAGGGCCGAGCAGCTCGTCGCCCAAGGCGCGAGCCTCGCCGACTCGGCCGGCGAGGCCGTCGCGGCCAGCCCGCTTGTGGTCGTGTGCGTCACGGACCACGACGCCGTGCACAAGCTGCTCGAACCGCTGGGCGACGTTCTTGACGGACGGGTCCTGGTGAACCTGACCTCGGGCACGTCCCAGGAGACGCGGGACACCGCCGAGTGGGCGTCGCGACGCGGCGCCGCCTACCTCGGCGGCGCGATCATGGCCATCCCCCAGGCGATCGGCACGGAGGAGGCGCTTATCCTCTACTGCGGCCCGCGATCGACCTTCGCGCTGCACGAAGCCACCCTGCGGAGCCTCGGCGCAGGAGCGATGTACCTCGGTGCCGACCACGGCCTGTCCACGCTGTACGCCGCGGCCGGGGCGAGCTTGATGTGGAGCGTTCTGAACGGCTTCCTGTATGGTGCCGCTCTGCTCGATACGGCGGGCGTGGACGCCTCGACCTTCGTCTCGTTCGCCCGGCAGAACATCGCAACCGCGGCCGGCTGGTTGTCCGGGTACGCCCAGCAGATCCACGACGGCGCGTACCCGGCCTCCGACGCCACGATCGACACCCATCTGGCCGCGATGGACCTCCTCGTCCACGAGAGCGAGGCCCTCGGGGTCAACGCCGACCTGCCGAGATTCTTCAAGGCCCTGGGCGACCGCGCCGTGGCCGAGGGACACGGCGGCGACGGCTACGCGGCCGTGATCGAACTGTTCCGCAGGACCTCGGAGGTGCGGGTCTAGCGGCTGATCGGACGGCCCTGGTCGGCCGCGCCTGGCGCGGCGGTCGCGCCGCGGTGGGCACGAATGAGTGCGATCACGGTGTCGGCGGTGCGGTCGAGGTAGCTGCGGCCATCGGGCAGCTGCGCCTCCGGGCTGATGTAGCTGTGCCGGCCCATGTGGGTGACCGGGTCGAGCGCGTGTGTGGTGATCTTTCCGGCGCGGACGGCCCGGTTCCATCTACTGCGGCCGAACAGCCGCCAGCGCTGAGGGAAGATCCAGGTGCAGACCCGCTCGATCCAGTCGCTGTCACTGGTGAGCCGATGCAGATGATGGGCGTGGGTGAGATCGTTGGCGCCGTTGTGGAACCCGCCGATGGTGATCAGCAGGAGCGGGGCGCGCAGCTGGGTGCGCAGTTCTTCAACCGCGCCGGTGGCGACCTGGGCGCCGCCGCTGTAGCTGAGCAGCACCACGGGTATGCCGCTGTCGGGCCGGTAACCGGCCAGGCGCAGCTGGGTGGCGATCTGGGTGCCCACGGCGCGGTTGTACACGGGCCGGTACCGGCGGTCGGCGGCGACGAAGATCTGCATGACGTTGTGCAGGAAGAGCAGGAGCCCGATGTGGTGGCGGACCCACTCCCACACAGGCCGGTTGACGAGCGGGTCGGCCAGTGGCGAGTAGGGCTGCACCTGACCCAGCACCCGCAGTTCCGGCGCTCCGGCGATCAGGGCCTTGACCAGCTGGCCCCCGTCGCGGGTGTCGGTGAAGCGACGTTTCCCGATGCCGTCCAGATAGACCAGGTAGGCGTCCGGAGGACGGTCGGGGTCCGCACCCCGGGCGTAGGGCATGCCCTGTGGGAGCTCGGTGGTGGGAGTCCGCCAGCCGGCGGTGTAGGCCATCACCTCGTAACGGGCGAGCAGCGCCTCGGCGAGCAGGACCGGACCGAGCACCAGGACAAGGAGCGGGAACTCGATCATGTGCACAGCTCCTGCGCCCCGGTGATACTGATCTTCACGACCAGGCGCCGAACCGCCTCCACGGCGACGCCGAGCCCGATGCCGGCGATGGCCACGCAGCCCGCGGCAGCCCACCAGCCCAGCCCCGTCGCCGCGGCGAGCGGGGCGACGAGGCTTGCCCCGACCCCCACGAAGAGCAGCAGGTGCAGCAAGGGGCCGAGCAGCGGGAATGCGAGGACGGCGGCGAGAAGCAGCGGCGCGGCCAGGCCAGGTGTCCAGGTCAGCGCGGCGACGCCGGACAGCGGAGCGGACAGCACCAGCTCGGCGAGAGTCCATGCGGCCAGTGGCCACAGCGCGAACACGGCGCTCTCGACCACGGCGCCGAACAGCAGGAGCAGGATCGCAACGGGCCGCGGCACGCTGGATCGGCGAGCCACCAGGGGCAGGATCCGCCCGGCGGCCTCGGACAGCCCGGCGCACAACAGCAGGACGACGACCAAGGGTGACATCGGTCAGCGCCCCTGTGGCGAATCCGCCGGGGCCGGCCGGCTGACCCGCCCGGCCCGGTGCAGGTAGCGCTCGAGCTCGTCGGCGGCGCGCAGATAGCCGCCGGCCTCGCGCTGGGCGACCTGCAAGGCTCCCGCCGCGGCCCGGAAGCGTGGCTCGATGAGCAGACGTCCGGCGAGGGCGTTCACGGGTCCGGCGGCGGCGTCCTGCGTACGGATCGACAGGCCGGCGCCGAGCTCGACAACCCGCCGGGCCACGAGCGGCTGATCGGCGCCCTGCGGGACCACCAGCATCGGAACCCCGGCGTACATGGCCTCGTTGACGCTGTTCATCCCGCCGTGCGTGACGAACAGCGCAGCACGGGCCAGCACCTCTGGTTGCGGCACGAAGCGGCGGGCGAGCACGTTGCCCGGCAGCGGACCCAGCGCGGCTGGATCGGTCTCTCCGGTGGAGATGATCACGGTGCCGCCCAGCGGTGCGAGCGCGGTGGCGAAGTTGCGCAGCAACTGCGGGTCGGCATTGAACACCGTGCCCAGCGAGGCGTACAGCACCGGGGCTCGCAGGCGATCGGCCGGGAACGACGGGTCGGGTGGCCGGGCGCCGAGGCTTGGGCCGACGAACTGGTACGACTGGTCGAAGGCGTCGACGCCGGGCTGGAACGCGCGCGAGGTGAAGACCAGGTTGAGCGGCTGGCGCACGTTCAGGAAGTCCACGAGTGGCAGCCCACGGGTGTTGTAGCGGCGGTACAACCCCCACCGCGACCGCAGGTAGCTCTGGACGTCGCCGGGCCGGGTCGCCGCCGCGGCCAGCAGCTCCCACGAGGCGCGGGTGGGACTGGGTGCATACCGGTTGAACGCGAACGTGGTGAACAACGCAGCCGCCGGCACGTCGAGTTCGCGGGCGGCGACCGCGCCCCAGGGGCAGGCCGCGCCGTGGACGATCAGGTCCGGCCGGACGTCACGCAGGTCGGAAAGCACAGCGGGCAGCAGGCCGACCGCGGTGCGCGCAAGCCCGTCCAGCATCGTGACCGGCGTCGGCGGATCGGGGAGCGGCTGGTCACCCCCGGGGTAGAGGCACACGGTCGCACCGGCGGCCTCGACCTTCTCCGAGAACTCGGGCGAGGTGTGATACGTGACGGAGTGACCACGACGGACAAGCTCGGCCACGATCGGCAGCGTCGGATTGGTGTGCCCGTGCATGGGGATGTTGACGAACGCGATGGTGCTCATCGGCCGGCCTCCGATGCCGAAGCGGTCCGTGCCATGTCCAGGCCGGCCGATGGCACGGGAGGCTCGTCGGCCCGATACAGGCCGGGCCCGCTGACGCGCAGCCCGTCGAGAAAGCGGCCCGCCGCGAGGGAAGCCGTATCGATCAGCCGCTGGGAATGGCCGAAATCCCACGGGGCGGGCCAGGTCTCGATACCGGTCGGCACCACGACTGTCGGAATCTGCCGGGATACCTCCTGCAGGTCGCGCTCGATCTGATGGTGCAACAGCAGGAGCCCTGCCCTGGCGGCGACCGCGTCGGCCCGCCGGGGCGGGACGGTCGGGCGCAGCGGCCAGCTCTCCCGCCCGGCCGACAGCACGACCACGCTGGCCGCCCCCGCCTGCAGGGCCGCCCGTACCGGGACAAAGGCGACCACCCCGCCGTCGACGAGCCTCCGGCCCTCCCGATCCACCGGGGGCAGGACCCCCGGGATGGCTGCGCTGGCCAGCAGCGCGGACTCGAGATCTCCGTGGTCGAGCAGCGCCTGAGCGCCGGTGGCCAGATCCATGGCCACCGCGGTGAAGGGGACCTCCAGCTGTTCGATCCGCGACGGCAGCTCGGCCCGAGCGATCAGCCTGCGCAGGCCGCGATCGGCGAAGATGCTGGCCCGCGAGGACAGGCAGCCGAGCGGAAACACCTCACGGCGCCGCGCATGGGTCCACACGTGATCCAGCCATGCTGCGGCCTGGCCCGGGCGAGCGGCCGCGATCGCTCCGTTGAGGGCGCCCACCGAGGTTCCGATGATCAGGTCCGGGACGAATCCTCGCTGCTCCAGTGCGTGCCCGACGCCGACCTGCGCAGCCCCGACCACTCCCCCGCCCCCTACCGCCACCGCCACGGGACGGGGAAGGGCGCGCAAGCCCACCGGCTTCGGGCCCTCGTCCGGCCGGCTCGACGACCAGGAACGTGTCCCCTCGTCGCCCGTCATGGCTTGACGCCGCTCATAGCCGTGACCGCCCGGCGAGCCGCCCTCGCGGAAGCCATTGAAAGCGCGGAGGCCGATCTCCGGCGATATGTCACACTCATGGTCCGCCCTCTCTCACCACGGCGCTGAATCGGATTCGTTCCTCAGCTAAGACAGGGCGACCACCAAATCTGTGACACCACGCGGCCCAGGCCGGCCATCGCAACGATGAGGCCGCAGCGGCCCACGGCGCTGAGGGCGCCTGCGGCCCTGCCGCCACGCGGGCGGCGCTCGCCGCTTTCGGGTCCGGTTGCCGATGTAGACGGTGTGATCTGCGGTGATGTGCCAGTCGTCCGTCTTCCTGGGACTGCCGGTACCAGGCAGGTCCGCGGCGCGGAGTGCACACTGGTGAGCATGGCGAGAACGGAGTTCGGGCAGGCGGTACGCCTCTGGCGCGACCGGGTCCCGCCCGAGGCCGCGGGGCTGCCCGCCGGCGGGCATCGGCGCGCGGCCGGACTGCGCCGTGAGGAGCTGGCCCTGCTGGCCGGGGTCTCCGTCGACTACGTCACCCGCCTCGAGCAGGGCCGCGCGTCCAACCCGTCGGCGCAGGTCGTCGAAGCCCTGGCCAGGGCGCTGCGGTTGTCGCAAGCCGAGCGCGCGCACCTGTTCCGGCTGGCCGGGCTGGCGCCGCCGCGCTTGCGATCTGCTCGTCGAGCCACCCACATGCTCGCCAACGAGAGGGTGGACCGCATCCCGGCCACCGCCCCCCTACTCGGCCAGAATCTGGCGCAGCGTGACGGCGAAGCCGTCCGGGTCGCCCTTCATGCCGAAATCGCCGTCGAGGAAACCGCCGTGGTGGCTGGGGAAGGTCACCGGCTTGACGCCGAGCCGTTCGGCGACCGCCACACCCGCGCGGTGGGCCATCTCCCCCTCCGACTCGGCTCCGACGCCGACGACGATGCGGGTCCGTGCCGCGCGTAGCGCCTCGAAGTCGTGCTCGTAGTGCGTACAGGTGATGAGGTTCTGCCTGAACAGCGGGTCGTCACGAGAACCGTCGTCGTCCGCCGGGAACCCGAGATCGGCCGGGTTCGGAAGGGGCAGCTCGGCGATGTCGGCCGGCACCTCGCCCCGCAGGCTGGAGACCGCGATGAATTTCGCCATCGCCGGCCCGAACCCGTCGCGGTCATACGTCCGGCGGATGTCCGCCACCGCGGCCAGCGCGCGCTCCCGGTCCGGCAGCAGCTGGGCGGCCGGCGGCTCGTGCGCCACGAGCGTACGGACCTGCTCCGGATGCCGGGCCACCAGCGCCAGCCCGTTGACGGCTCCCCCGCTGCTGGCGAAGATGTCCACCGGCCCGCCGCCGAGCGCGGTGATCAGCCGGTGCAGGTCGTCGGCGTGCTGCTCGGGCGTCGACTCGGCGGCGCCGTCGGTCCGCTCGCTCCGCCCGATCCCGCGCGGGTCATAGGTGACCACCGTACGATCGCGGACGCGCCCGGCCAGGCCGGCGAACCCGGTGGCGTCCATCGGCGATCCGATCATCAGCAGAATCGGCGCGGCGCTCGCCTCGGCCTCGTGTATGTCGTAGTGGAGAATGGCGCCGGGCACCTCGAGGGTGTGGGTCTTGGGCTCGGTCATCGGAAGCCTCCGTGGATACTCCGGCCTTCAGGCCGGAGAGGAATCGGTCCCCTGCGGAGCAGGGCAGGAACAGGCGATTCGCCGCCAGGCGAAACGCCGTTGAAACGGTCAGTGCGGCACACTGGTTTCTCCTTGCAGGTGGTAGGCGTAGCCGTCGCCGCGTTGCAGCAGGCGCACGTGTCGCC
>NZ_JBEFAK010000057.1:0-57765 GCF_040137845.1 Nonomuraea sp. B19D2
GGCGGCGCGCTGGCGAACGACGTTCGCGGGATCGACGACCGGTTCGGCGTCTACACACTGCTGGCCGGGCTGGTCTCCCTGGGCTTCGGCGTCGCGGGCCTGCTCACCCGGCCCAGGATCGCCGCCCTGGCCGCCCTCCCCGGAGCCGCGGCGGTGGCGGTGCTGGTGCTCTTCATGACCGACGGGGGCGGCCTGCGCGACCGGATCTCCGTGGACCTGGGCGAGATGTTGTCGATCGGGCCCGTGGTCAAGTTCGGCTGGTTCGCGGCGCTGGGCTGCTCTGTGGCGGTCGTCGTGCTCTCCGTCCTCGCATTGGTGCGCCGCGCCTGACCGTCAGTCGTAGAAGCCCAGCCGCCGGAGCTGCTTGGGGTCGCGCTGCCAGTCCTTGGCCACGCTGATCCGCAGGTCCAGGTAGACGCGCGTGCCCAGCAGGGCCTCGATCTGCTTGCGGGCCTTGGTGCCGACCTCGCGCAGCCGCTCTCCCTTGTGCCCGATGACGATCGCCTTCTGCGAGGGCCGCTCCACGAACATGTGCGCGTAGATGTCCAGCAGGTCGTCGCGCCCCTCACGGGGCAGCATCTCGTCCACGACCACGGCGATCGAGTGGGGCAGCTCGTCGCGTACGCCCTCCAGCGCCGCCTCCCTGATCAGCTCGCCCACCAGCACCTGCTCCGGCTCGTCGGTGAGCTGCCCGCCCTCGTAGAGCGGCGGCGACTCCGGCAGGTGCTCGATCAGCACATCGGCCACCACGTCGAGCTGCTCACCCGACTGCGCCGACACCGGCACGATCGCCGCGAACTCCGCCACCTGCGACACCGCCAGCAGCTGCTCCGCGATCTGCTCCTTGCTCGCCAGGTCGCACTTGGTCACCACGGCCACGACCGGCGTCTTCTTCACCGCCGAGAGCTTGTCGGCGATGAACCGGTCACCCTTGCCGATCGGCTCGTTGGCGGGCACGCAGAAGCCGATCACGTCCACCTCGGTCAGCGTGGACAGCACCAGGCTGTCGAGCCGCTCCCCCAGCAGCGTGCGCGGCCGGTGCAGGCCCGGGGTGTCGACGATGACGAGCTGGGCGTCGGGACGGTGCACGATGCCCCTGATGGCACGCCTGGTCGTCTGCGGCTTGGACGAGGTGATCGCCACTTTGCTGCCGACCAGAGCGTTCATGAGCGTGGACTTGCCGACATTCGGCCTCCCCACGAAGCAGGCGAATCCGGCGCGATGGCTGTCTGGCGAAGTCACGTACTGCATTGTGTCCCATCAATGAGCGTGCTCACGCCACCAGGCGAACGCCTCGGGGGCCACCCCGGGCGTCCACGGGGTCGTGGCCAGCTCGGAAAGCTCCTGCTCGGTCACCCACCGGTAGCCGTTGATCTCGACGCCGTCGGGCTCAGGGACGCCCGCGACCAGGGCGCAACCGTAGCCGGCGATGACGTAGCCGACCTGGTGGCCGTTCGGGTAGACGGTGCGGAACTCGGGGCCGCCGTAGACCCCGATCAGGCCCCGCACCTCGATCTCGATGTCCAGCTCCTCGCGCAGCTCCCTGACGGCGGCGTCCTCGGGCCGCTCGTCCGGGTCGATGCCCCCGCCGGGCGCCGCCCAGAGCCCCACGTCGCCGTGCCGGGCCACCAGCAGCCTGCCCGCGTCGTCGAACACGAACGCCGCCACCGACGGCAGCATGAGCAGCTCGGAGCCGACCTTCTCCCGCAGCCTCGCCAGGAACGGCGACATCGGCATGCTCAGCCCCGCAGCGTGCCGTCGGGACCGGCCACGAGCAGCGACTTGACGCCCAGCTCCGCGGCCACGGCCTCGTCGGCGGCGCTCGGCGCGCTCTCGCTCACCAGCGCGACGGCCTCCAGGGACCGCGCGCCGCTGGAGACCGCCATGGCCACCGCCACCTGCACCGCCGAGAGCGTCAGCGCGTCCAGCGCCACGTTCGTCGCCGAATACGTGCGGCCGGTCTCATCCCGTACGGCGGCGCCCTCGGCGGACTCGTTGCGCGCCCTGGCGGCCCGGGCCAAAGTGATGATCTTGTTGTCTTCAGGATCGAGTGTCACGGAACCAGGTTAGGCGCTGGCCATGGAGATGACCGCGTCGACCACCTCGCGCGTGCGGGCGGGGTCCATGTCGTCCATGCTCGTGTGCACCACGGACACCAGAGTGTCGCCGACGCGCGACAGCACGACGTCCATCGCATACGGGTAGCCGTTCACCCGCCCGAGCAGCCGCGCGCTCACGGTCTCGTCCGCCTCGATCTCCAGCGGCAGCGTCTGCGACCGCAGGTCGGTGCCGGAGGAGGTGCGTAGCTCCTGGCACGACTCCATGGCCCTGGCCAGCTCGTCGAGGTGCTCCTCCGCCTCCCCGTCCGCGTAGCGCGCCAGCCCCACCCCGGCCTGCTCCCCCAGCCCGTCGCCCCGGTAGCTGGCCGCCGCCTGGGCCGTCAGCGCCTGCCCGGGCGCCTGCCCGCCCGCCGGCTCCAGCACGGCCCGGCAGTTCTCGTCGCCCTGCGTGAACGGCATCCGCCACGCCTGCTCCGGCCTGACCGCGAACCCCTCGGGCAACTGCGGCCCCTTGTGGAGCACCTCGCGCAACTGCGCCGCGGCCTGCGGGTCGAGGACGTTCGCCGCCTCCCCGCCTCCGCACCCCGCAAGGGCGCAGGCCAGCAGCCCGCAGGCGATGATCTCGCGTTTCATGATCCCCCCTGGATCGCAGCTTCCCCTGTCGGAGAATGCGGCAATCCACCGGAGCTTCCACCAATACGCAAAAAGGTGTCCCCATCCGGTTCTCCGGATGGGGACACCCTTCGCGTCGACCTGCGTCACAGCCGGCTGGCCGGCCCGGACGCCGTCGTTCCCCCCGAGGTGCACCCTCCCGCCGCGAACCCCAACCCGGCGTTCGGATGCCTCCCCCTTGTGACACCCACCGCACTGGATGTCGTGTTAAGAGAGTGCCCTGGCGGGCTTGCAGAAGACTTGTAGAACACTTGCGGTCTTCGCCCGGGTTCGTCCGGCGGGTCAGTCGTGGTCGGCAGGGGCCGGTTCGGTCTCGTCCTCCAGAGCCTTGGCGTGGCGCACCACGACGGTGCTGATCCGGTTGCGGCGGCCCGCCAGGCTCTCGGCGGTGAGCATGAGCCCGGCCACCTCGGCCTGCGACCCCGCGATCGGCACCCGCCCGAGCGCGTGGGCGAGCAGCCCGCCCACGGTCTCCACGTCGTCCACCTCGATCTCCGTGTCGAACAGCTCGCCCAGCTCGTCGACGGGCATCCGGGCCGTCACCCGCATGCCGCCGTCGGCCATGGGCTCGACGCGGGGCGCCTCCTGGTCGTACTCGTCGGTGATCTCGCCGACGATCTCCTCCAGGACGTCCTCGATCGTGACGAGCCCGGCGGTGCCGCCGTACTCGTCGATGACGATGGCGATGTGGATCTGCCGCGCCTGCATCTCCCGCATGAGCTGGTCGATGGGCTTGCTCTCCGGCACGTACGCGGCCGGCCGCATGATCGACTCGACCGTCTCCTTGCCCCCGCCCTCACCGGCCTCGTGGATCTTGCGGGCGATGTCCTTGAGGTACGCCATGCCGATGACGTCGTCCTCGTTCTCGCCCACGACGGGGACGCGGGAGAACCCGCTGCGCAAGGCCAGCGACAGGGCCTGGCTGATCGTCTTGCCGCGTTCGATGTAGACCATGTCGGTGCGGGGCACCATGACCTCGCGCACCAGCGTGTCGCCCAGCTCGAAGACGGAATGGATCATCTCGCGCTCGTCCGGCTCGATCACCCGGCGTTCCTCGGCCAGGTCGACCAGGTCGCGCAGCTCGGCCTCCGAGGTGAACGGCCCCTCGCGGAACCCCTTGCCGGGGGTCAGGGCGTTGCCCAGCAGGATGAGCAGCTTGGGCAGCGGCCCGAAGATGCGGGTCAGGCCGTACACGATGGGCGCGCTGGCCAGCGCGACGGGCTCGGCGTGCTGGCGCCCCAGCGTACGCGGCATCACGCCCACCACGACGTAGCTGGTCACGATCATCACGACGGCGGCCCAGACGTACGCCCAGCCCTGGTCGTGCAGGAGATCGATGAACAGCAGCGTGGCGATGACCGTGGCCACCAGCTCGCAGCTCAGCCTGAGCAGCAGGAGCAGGTTGAGGTAGCGCGGCGGGTCGTCGACGATGGCCTGCAGCCGCACGGCGCCCCGCCGGCCCTCGCGCACGTATTCCTCGGCACGCACCCTGGAGACGCGCGTCAGTGCCGTTTCCGCACTGGCGATCAGGCCACCGATGAGCACAAGGGCGATGGCCGACAACAACCAGGCGTTCACCGCTAGTTGCGCACCTCCTGCCACGACTCGAGGAGCCGGGCCTGCAGGCCGAACATCTCCTTGTGCTCATCGGGCTCGGCGTGGTCGTAGCCGAGCAGGTGGAGGATGCCGTGGGTGCACAGCAGCTCCAGCTCGTCGGCCGTGCTGTGGCCCGCCTCCTCGGCCTGCCTGGCGGCCACCTGCGGGCAGAGCACGACGTCGCCGAGGAGCGCCGGGTCCGCGGGGCTGTCCGAGTCGCCGCGCGCGCCCCCGCCCGGACGCAGCTCGTCCATCGGGAACGCCAGCACGTCGGTCGGGCCCGGCTCGCCCATCCACTTCTCGTGCAGCTCGGACATGGCGTCCTCGTCGACCACCACGATGGACAGCTCGGCGAGCGGGTTGATGCCCATCTCGCCGAGCACGTGGGCGGCCAGGGCGACGAGACTCTCCTCGTCGACCCCGACGCCCGACTCGTTGTTGATCTCGATGCTCATGGTCGCCGCTTCCCCCGATGCTGGATACTCTTCGGCTCCTGGGCGGCCTGCGAGGCGTCGTAGCGCCCATACGCGTCCACGATCTCGCTCACCAGCTTGTGGCGGACCACGTCGGAGCTGGTCAGGCGGGCGAAGTGGATGTCGGGGATGCCGTCGAGGATCTCCTGGACGACCCGCAGCCCGCTCACCGTGCCGTTGGGCAGGTCGACCTGCGTCACGTCACCGGTCACCACGATCTTGGAGTTGAAGCCGAGCCGGGTGAGGAACATCTTCATCTGCTCGGCCGAGGAGTTTTGCGCCTCGTCGAGGATGATGAACGCGTCGTTGAGCGTGCGTCCGCGCATGTACGCCAGCGGCGCGACCTCGATCGTGCCCGCGGCCATCAGCTTGGGGATGGAGTCGGGGTCGAGCATGTCGTGCAGCGCGTCGTAGAGCGGGCGCAGGTAGGGGTCGATCTTCTCGTACAGCGTGCCGGGCAGGAAGCCCAGCCGCTCGCCGGCCTCGACGGCCGGGCGGGTCAGGATGATCCGGTTGACCCGCTTCTCCTGCAGCGCCCGCACGGCCTTGGCCATCGCGAGGTAGGTCTTGCCGGTGCCCGCGGGGCCGATGCCGAACACGATCGTGTGCTTGTCGATCGCGTCGACGTACCGCTTCTGGTTGACCGTCTTCGGCCTGATCGTGCGCCCGCGCGAGGAGAGGATGTCGAGGGACAGCACCTCGGCGGGCCGGTCGGAGGTCATGCGGAGCATGGCGATGCTGCGCTCGACCGCGTCAGGGGTGAGCTCACCGCCGCTGCGCAGCACCTCGACCAGCTCCTCGAAGAGCCGCACCACCGCGCCGCTCTCGTCGGGGCTGCCGGTGACGGTGATCTCGTTGCCGCGAACGTGGATGTCGGCCCTGAAGGCGCCCTCGATGACGCGTAGCAGCTCGTCGCGGGAGCCCAGGAGGCTGACCATCGAGTATTCGTCCGGAATCAGCACCTTGGCTTGAGTGCGCGAGGGAGGTGCCGTGCGTCGGGATTCGTGTAGTTCGGACATGGGCAGGCCAGTGGCCTGATGCCTCCCGGTCTCTTTCGGTGTTCTTCTGAGCCCATCGTATCCGGGACCGGGCCGACCGCTCTCCCCAATATCAGCCGGGCGGCCAGGTCAGGTCACGCCCGCCCAGAACATGGGCGTGCACATGGAAGACGGTCTGCCCGGCGCCGAGCCCGGTGTTGAACACCACGCGGTAGCCGCTGTCGGCCACGTGCTCCAGCACCGCCACCGAATGGGCGGCCTTGAGCACTTCGTCGGCCAGCCCATCATCGGCCTCGGCGAGCGCCGCGGCAGTGGCGTGGTGCTGCTTCGGGACGACCAGCACGTGGGTGGGCGCCTGCGGGTTGACGTCCCGGAACGCCAGGGTCCTGCCGGTTTCATAAACGATCTCGGCGGGAATCTCCTTGGCGACGATTTTGCAGAAGAGGCAATCGCTCACCCGATCACCCTACCGAGAGCCCCTACGTACGAAACCCGTTGCCAATCGGTAATCCTCTGTGTCGTGCGAAGGAAGATCCACAAGGTTAGGGTGTGTGTGCGACACTTCAACGAAAAAGGACGATTCAGGGTCGGGCGAGCGCCACCTGGCGAGGACACGACTGGGTAATGCACCCTAAGGAACCGGGGAAACCTCAAGAACCGGAAGAGCGTAAACCCTCTGGGAAGGCTGAGCGTCCCATTGATGTGACCACCGAAACCCTTCTGGCCGACAGGTCGATGGGGGCGGCGCCGGTCGGGTGGGATGCCGACATGGCCGTGACCGCGCTCTACAGCGCGCACTTCCGGTCGTTGGTGCGTCTCGCCGTGTTGCTGGTGCGAGACACGGCAACAGCTGAGGAGGTCGTGCAGGACGCGTTCGTCGCCATCCATGGCGCCTGGCGTAGGCTGCGTGACCCCGACAAAGCACTCGCCTACCTCCGTCAATCCGTCGTCAACCGGTCCCGTTCCGTGCTGCGTCACCGCGCGGTCGTCGAGAAGTACGCTCCCAAGGGTCTGCCCGACGCCCCGAGCGCCGAGAACGGCGCGATCGGCGAGCTGGAACGCTCCGCCGTCATCGAGGCGTTACGCGCCCTGCCCACCCGTCAGAGAGAAGCACTGGTTCTGCGGTACTACGGTGATCTGTCCGAAGCTGAGATCGCCCACGCGATGGGCATCAGCAAGGGCGCGGTCAAGAGCCACACCGCACGTGGCATGGCCGCACTGCGATCCGTTCTGGAGAAAATGTCATGACCCAGCCCCCCGACGAGTACGGCGATATCCTGCGCCGTACGCTCCGCGCGGAGGCGGACGCGGTCGTGCCCTCGCCGGACGGACTGGAGATCATCCGCGCCCGTATCGAGCGGCGCGGCGTCCGTAATCTGTTCTGGTGGCGAGCGGGCGCGGCCGCCGCCAGCGCCGTCCTGGTGGCGGGAACGATCGTGATGGCCGTTCCGCAGCTGCGCACGCAGATCATCAACTCGCAACCTGTCGAGAACCAGACCTCCAGACTCCCGTCCAACTCCTCCACCACCCGTTCCCAGGAGCCGCCGCCCAGCGAGCCGCCGCACGACCAGCACCCCGTCGTGGTGCCCGAGGTCTCCAAGAGCCCGTCGCCCCAGCCCACGAAGAGGGCCGAGTCGACCAGCAGGCCGTCGCCGACCCCGACTCCGACCCCGACTCCGACTCCGACCGCGTGCCCGACGCCGCAGAGCGAGCAGGCCGACCCGCCGTCCGATTGCCCCACAGCCTCGCCGACGCCGCCACCGCCGTCGCCGTCGGTGGAGGAGACGCTGCAGCCCACGTCATGCCCGGTCGACGAGTGCCCGCCCGATGACGTCACCGACGCCCCCACCAACGTGACCAGCCCGTTGGTGGACGCCTCCCACACGACGCCCTGAACGGGCTCTACCAGCGTCCGGTACGCGCGAGCAGCACCGAGGCCGCCGCCACCCCCGCCGTGGACGTACGCAGCACCGTGGGCCCCAGCAGCACCGGCACCGCCTTCGCCGCCCGGAACCCGGCCAGCTCCTGCTCCGAGACGCCCCCCTCGGGCCCCACGACCACCACGATGTCGCCCGACGCGGGCAGCGCCACGCCGGACAGCGGCTCAGCCGCCTCCTCGTGCAGCACCAGGCCCAGCGCCGCGCCCGCCAGCAGCTTCTCGACCTGCGCGGTGGTGGCGGGCTCGGTCACTTCAGGCAGGTGGAACCTGCGGGCCTGCTTGCCCGCCTCGCGCGCGGTGGAGCGCCAGCGGTGCAGCCCCTTGGCGACCTTGTCGCCCTTCCACTGGGTGATGCTGCGCGAGGCCGCCCAGGGCACGATGACGTCGACGCCCGCCTCGGTCATCATCTCGACCGCGAGCTCGCCCCTGTCGCCCTTGGGCAGCCCCTGGACGACGACCAGCCGCGGCTCGGGCGGCTCGACCTCGTAGCGGCGCAGCACGTCGAGCCTGAGTGAGTCCTTCAGCGCCGCGCGCACGACGCACTCGGCGACCGAGCCGGCGCCGTCGGTCAGATCGACCCGCTCGCCGGCCCGCAGGCGCCGTACGGAGGCCGCGTGCCGCCCCTCGGGGCCGGAGAGCGTCAGCTCGGGCCCGTCCAGCTCCTGGGACAGGAACACCGGGACGGTCACGTCACCTGCCGTTGAAGGCGTCGCGCAGCCGGGAGAAGAAGCCCTGCTGGCCGGGGGCGAACTTGCCCGGCGGCCGCTCCTCGCCCCGCTGCTTGGCCAGCTCGCGCAGGAGCTCCTCCTGCGCGAGGTCGAGCCGGGTCGGGGTCTCGACGTTGACGTGGATCAGCAGGTCGCCGCGGCCGGACTCGTTGAGCCGCTGCACGCCCCGCCCGAACATGGTGATGACCTGGCCCGACTGCGTGCCGGGGCGGACGTCGATCTCCTCCGCGCCGTCGAGCGTCTCCACGGTCAGGATGGTGCCGAGCGCGGCGGCCGTCATCGGGATCTGCACGGTGCAGTGGAGGTCGTCACCACGCCGCTCGAAGATCTCGTGAGCCCGCTCGACGATCTCCAGGAACAGGTCTCCGGGCGGGCCGCCGCCGGGGCCGATCTCGCCCTCGCCGGCGAGCTGGATGTGGGTGCCGTCCTCGACGCCCGCGGGGATGCGGACCTTGATCGTACGGCGGGTGCGCACCCGGCCGTCGCCGGAGCACTCCTGGCAGGGGTGGCGGATGATGGTGCCGAACCCGCCACACTGCGGGCACGGCCGCGAGGTCATGACCTGACCCAGGAACGAGCGGGTGACCTGGGAGATCTCGCCGCGCCCGCTGCACATGTCGCAGGTGTCGGGATGCGTGCCGGACGCCGCGCCCGCACCGTGGCAGACCTCGCAGAGCACGGCCGTGTCCACGACCAGCTCGCGCGTGGTGCCGAACGCCGTCTCGCGCAGGTCCAGCTCGACCCGGATGGTGGCGTTGCGCCCCCTGCGGGCACGCGAGCGCGGCCCCCTGGCGCCGGCCGCGGTGCCGAAGAAGGCGTCCATGATGTCGCTGAACGGGAAGCCCGCGCCGAAGCCGCCGGCGGCCGCCCCTGCTCCCGCGCCGCCGAAGGGGTCGCCACCCAGGTCGTACATCTGGCGCTTGTTGGGGTCGGACAGCACTTCGTAGGCCTGCGTGATCTCCTTGAACCGCTCCTGGGTCTCAGGATCGGGATTCACGTCGGGATGCAGCTCGCGGGCCAGGCGGCGGTACGCCTTCTTGATCTCGTCCTGACTGGCGTCACGGCGCACCCCGAGGGTGGCGTAGTAGTCGCTGTTTGCCACTTATCGACCTCTTATGATGCAGCCAGGATCTGGCTGACGTAGCGTGCCACCGCGCGCACGGCGCCCATCGTAACCGGGTAGTCCATCCTCGTCGGTCCCAGCACGCCGAGCCGGGCCAGTTGCTTGTCGCCAGAACCGTATCCGGTCGCGACAATGGATGTCCCTCGCAGGTAGGGGTTTTCGGAGCCGATGCGCACGGTGAGCGCGGACGGTGTGTCTGTGGAAGTCTCGCCCAGCAGCCGCATGAGAACGACCTGCTCCTCCAGGGCCTCGAGCACGTCACGCAGGCCGGTCGTGAAGTCGGCGCCCGCCAGGTTGGCCGCGCCGGCGAACACGATCTTCTCGTCGTGCCGCTCGACCAGCGTCTCAAGCAGCACCGACAGGATCGTGGCCACCGCGGGCCGGTCTTCGACGGGCAGCCGCTCGGGCAGGTCGGCGACCAGCTCGGGCACGGTGCTCAGGCCGCAGCCGTCGAGGCAGGCGTTGAGCACCGCGCGCAGATGGGCGATGCGGGTTTCCTCCACCACTTCGGGCAGCTCGATCACGCGCTGCTCGACGCGGCCGGTGTTGGTGATCAGCACGAGCATGACCCGCCGGTCGTTCAGCGGCACCAGCTCGACGTGCCGGACCGTGGAACGCGTCAGCGTCGGGTATTGCACGACCGCCACCTGCCTGGTCAGCTGCGCGAGCAGCCGGACCGTGCGGGTGACCACGTCGTCGAGATCGACCGCGCCCGCGAGGAACGTCTCAATGGCCCTGCGCTCGGCCGCCGACAGGGGCTTGACCTGGGAGAGCCGGTCAACGAACAGCCGGTAGCCCTTGTCCGTCGGCACGCGGCCCGCGCTGGTGTGCGGCTGGGTGATGTAACCCTCCTCCTCCAGCGCGGCCATGTCGTTCCTGACCGTCGCCGGGGAGACCTTCAGGTTGTGGCGCTCGGCGAGCGCCTTGGAGCCCACCGGTTCGTTGGTGGACACGTAGTCTTCGACAATGGCGCGTAGCACCGCCAGCTTCCGATCGTCGAGCACGTGCTCACCTCCTGCCTCTGACATCTGAGGAGCACAACCATCTAGCACTCTGTGTTCCTGAGTGCCAAGTGTACGGCTCTCGCCCACAAGGTGCGATAACACCAGGTCGCAAGCTGGCTCCTAGCTTCTTTCAAGGGGCAAGTACCACACTTGCCGACATGAGCGACAATTCCCCGCCTCCGCCGTACGGCCCCCAGCCCGGGTCGCAGCCGGGTTATGGGCAGCCTCCGCCGCAGTACGGGCCTCCGCCTCAGCACGGGGCGCCACCGCAGTACGGCCCGCCTGCCCAATTCGGCCCACCTCCTCAGTACGGACAATACGGCCAACAACCCCAATTTCCCCCTCGAATCGACTCGAAAGCCATAAAGCCGCGCCTGTGGTGGATCGGGCTCTCCTGGGGGATCTTCGTCGTGTGCGCGATCGCCGGCGTCGTCCTGTTCGCCACGGGCATCGTGAGTAGCGTGAACGACATCGCCCCGACCAGGACGTTCGCATCCGGCGAGAGCGTGACGCTGCCGATCGACCCGGCGAACAAGCCCGCGATCTACCTCTCCAGCGACACGGCCGTCCACTACGAGTGCCAGATCTCCGGCCAGGCCAAGCTCGCCAAGACCAGGGGCACGCAGAAGGTCACGTCCGGAGCCGTCACCTGGGAGCAGCTCCTCGTGATCAACGCCCCGGCCAAGGGCGACTACCAGCTGATCTGCGCCACCGAGGAGCAGGCAGACGTGCGTTTCGGCGTGGGCCGTGAGCTGGCCTCGGCCACGGGCGGCATCGCCGGCGGGGTGGCCGCGCTCCTCCTGATCCCGGGCGCGGGGCTGCTCGTGGCCGTCATCGGCACCGTCGTCGTCCTGGTACGCCGTAGTGGCGCGCGTAAGCGCCTTGCGGTCAGCGGGTGATTTGCTACGGTCCCCGTGTGTACGAGGGCGATGTGCTGGCGGGAAATTGGCGGCGACCGGGGAAGGGCAAGATCCCCAAAGTGCCCGCCGAGCTGGACCTCGTCGTGGAGGACGCCGACAGCGGCTTCTGCGGCGCGGTGGTGGCCTGCGACAAGGAGGCCGTGACGCTCGAAGACCGGTTCGGCAGGCGCCGGCTGTTCCCGCTCGCGCCCGCCGCTTTCCTGCTGGAGGGTAAGCCCGTGACGCTGGTACGCCCGACGGCGGCCCCCGCGGGCCCCAGGCGCAGCGCGTCGGGTTCCATCGCCGTGGAGGGGCTGCGGGCGAGGGTCGCCAAGGAGAGCCGGATCTATGTGGAGGGCGTGCACGACGCCGCCCTGGTCGAGAAGATCTGGGGTCATGACCTGCGGGTCGAGGGGGTCGTGGTCGAATACCTGGAGGGCGTGGACCACCTGCCGGCCATCGTGGCGGAGTTCGGCCCGGAGCCGGGGCGCCGGCTGGGGGTGCTGGTGGACCATCTCGTTCCCGGGTCCAAGGAGAGCAGGATCGCGGCCGAGATCACCTCGCCGGACGTGCTCGTCGTGGGGCATCCGTTCATCGACATCTGGCAGGCGGTCAAGCCGTCCGTGCTGCGCATTCCCGCCTGGCCCACCGTGCCGCGCGGGGTGCCGTGGAAAGAGGGCGTGATCGCCGCCCTGGGCTGGCGCATGGAGCCCGCGGAGGCATGGCGGCGGATCCACGGCGCCGTCTCCACGTACGCAGACCTGGAGCCGGAACTGCTCGGCCGGGTCGAGGAACTGATCGACTTCGTAACGGAGGCATCATGAGCCAGGACCCACCACAGCCGGCGCCGGACGACGACGCCACCCGCTTCGTCCCACCATCGGACATCCCGCCCAGCCAGGGCTCCGGTCCCCAGCAACCGGGCTACGGACAGCAGCCCGGCTCAGCGCCCGGGTACGGGCAGCAGCCCGGGTACGGCCAGCAACCCGGCTCCCAGCCCGCCTACGGCCAGCCAGCTTATGGACAACCGGACTACGGCCAGCCTGGTTACGGCCAGCAGCCCCCGAGCTACGGCCAGCCCGGCTACGGCCAGCAGCCCCCGAGCTACGACCAGCCCGGCTACGGCCAGCCCGGTTACGGACAGCCTGGTTACGGCCAGCAGCCTCCGAGCTACGGCCAGCCCGGTTACGGGCAGGCTGGTTACGGGCAGGCTGGCTATGGGCAGGCTGGCTATGGGCAGCAGCCGCCGAGCTACGGCCCTCCCCCGCCCGGTTACGGCCCCGCGCCGGGGCAGCCCGGCTACGGGTACGCCGCGCCCCCTGGAGAGCCGTACGTCCCCGGCAGGTTCGGCCCCCGCCCGGGCACCGACGACACCACCATGGCGATGCTCTCGCACCTGCTCGGCCTGCTGGTCTCCTGGATCGGGCCGCTGATCATCTACCTGATGAAGAAGGACGAGTCCCCCTACGTCAGGGACCAGGCGGCGGAGGCGCTCAACTTCCAGATCACGATGTTCATCGGCTACGTCATCGCCTTCATCCTGTCGTTCATCTTCATCGGCGTGCTCCTGCTGCCGGTCATCTGGATCCTGTCCCTGATCTTCCACATCCAGGGCGCAATGGCCACCAACCGGGGCGAGAGGTACCGCTACCCGTTCGCCATCCGCATGATCACCTAGACCAGCAGATCCCTGATGAGGGCGTCGGCCAGCAGCCGTCCCTGGAGCGTGAGCATCATCAGGCCCGACCTGAACGGCCCGGGCTCCAGCAGCCCGCGCGCCAGGGCGCTCGCCACGGCCGGGCGCGCGGCGGGCGCCACCTCGGCCAGCGGGTAGCCGGACGACAGCCGCAGCTCCAGCATCAGCCGCTCGGCCGCCCGGTCGTCGTCCTCGAGCACCTCGCGCGCATGAGCGGGCGAGGCGCCGGCGGCCAGGCGCTGGGCGTAGGCGGCCGGGTGCTTGACGTTCCACCAGCGGGTGCCGCCGACGTGGCTGTGGGCGCCGGGCCCGGCGGCCCACCAGTCGCCGCCCGTCCAGTAGAGCAGGTTGTGGCGGCAGCGTGCCTGGTCGGAGGTGGCCCAGTTGGACACCTCGTACCAGCTGAACCCGGCCTGCGACAGCAGCTCGTCGGCGATCTGGTAGCGGTCGGCGGCCACGTCGTCGTCGGGCATGGGCAACTCGCCGCGCCTGATCCTGGCCGCCAGCCTGGTGCCCTCCTCGACGATCAGTGAGTACGCCGACACGTGGTCGGGCCCGGCCTCGATCGCGGCGGCCAGCGAGGCCCGCCAGTCGTCGTCGGACTCGCCCGGTGTGCTGTAGATGAGGTCGAGGTTGACGTGCTCGAACCCGGCCTGCCTGGCCTCCCGCACGGCCGCCGCCGCCCTGCCGGGGGTGTGCCGGCGGTCGAGCACCTGGAGCACGTGCTCGCGTACGCTCTGCATGCCGAAGCTGACCCGGTTGAAGCCGCCCTGGCGGAGCTTGTCGAGGTAGGCCGGGTCCACGGACTCGGGGTTGGCCTCGGTGGTCACCTCGGCCCCCGGCCGCAGCCCGAACTCCGAGTCGATCGCGGCCAGGATCCTGGCCAGGTCTTCCGGGGGCAACAGTGTGGGCGTGCCGCCGCCGAAGAACACCGTCTCCACCGGCAGGTCGGCCGCGCCCAGGACGCGGCGCGCGAGGCGGATCTCCTCGACGACCGTGTCCGCGTAGTCCCGATGGGAGGCGCCGGGGCCCAGCTCGGCGGCGGTGTAGGTGTTGAAGTCGCAGTAGCCGCAGCGGGTCACGCAGAACGGCACGTGCACGTAGAAGCCGAACGGACGCTCGCCGAGGCCCCTCAGGGCGCTGTCGGGCAGCTCGCCCGAGGTGGGTGCAGGATCGCCGTCAGGCAGGGTGGATGGCACGCTTCCAGTTTGCCGGGTACTCGGGGGTGCTATCGAATTGCAACCCCCGGGGTATCCACTGGTGCCGAACCGGCTGAAAGGGGTCCCCATGGCGGGCATCGGCATCGTGGGCGCGGGGATCTCCGGTCTGACCCTCGCGCTGCGCCTGCAGCAGCTCGGCATCGACGCCACGCTCTACAGCGAGGCCGACGCCGACGCCATGCGCTCGGGACGCCTGCCCAACACGGTGGGCAGGATGGGGCACACCCAGGCGCGCGAGCGGGAGCTGGGCAGCGAGCACTATCGCGATCCCGGGTGCCTGATGACTTCCGCCAAGCTCTCGATCAAGGGGGATCCGCCGCTGGAGTTCCTCGGCCGGGTCCCCGAGCCGATCCACGCGGTCGACTTCCGGTTGCTGCTCCCCGCGTACCTGGACGATTTCACCGGCCGGGGCGGCGAGCTCGTCGTCACGGGCGCCGCTCCCGACGCGGCGCAGGTGGACCGCTGGTCGCGGGAGCACGAGCTGATGGTGGTGGCGGCCGGGCGGCGCTCGGTGGCGGAGCTGTTCCCGCCCGACCCGACGCGCTCACCGTACGACCGGCCGCAGCGCATCCTCACGGCCGGGTTGTACGGCGGTCTCGACCTCGGCCCCATGTTCAGCTACAACGTCTCGCCGGGATGCGGGGAGATCCTCCGCTTGCCGATGATGACCAGGCACGGCGTGGCCTCCGGCGTCCTGGTCGAGGCGGTCCCCGGCGGGCCGCTGGAGCCGATCTCGCGCCTGCCCGCGGCTGAGGTCGCCGGAGAGCTGGCGAGGCTGCTGCCCGAGCACGCGCCGCGGCTGGCCGAGCGGACGGACACGGGCTTCGAGCTGCTGGGCAAGGAGGATCTGTTGCAGGGCGCGGTCACGCCGGTCGTACGGGAGGCGGTGGCGGAGCTGCCCAGCGGCCGGATCGCGCTGGCCGTCGGCGACGCCTGGATCACCAACGACCCGCTGACCGGCCAAGGCGCGAACCTGGGCTCGGCCTGCGCCTGGATCGCGGCCGACGCCATCGCGGCGGGTGGCCCGTACGACGCCGCCTTCGGCCACACCACGGCGGAGCGGATGTGGGAGGCGGCGGCACCGGTCACGCACTGGACCAACGCGTTCCTGCGCCCGCCGGCAGAGCACGTCATGACCCTGCTGCTGGCCGCCGCAACCAGGCAGGACGTGGCGGACCTGGTCCTTGGGCTGTTCGCGAACCCGGCGTACGCGTGGGCGGTGATCTCCAGCCCGGAGGAGGTGGCACGGATCGTCGACGGCGATCCCGTATGAGCACACCCCGGAGACGTCCGCGCCACCGACCTCCGTGACATCACCGCGCCCCGTGACAACGAGGCTCAGGAGGACACGTCGCCGAGCACCCGCTCAGCCATCCGGTCCCACTCGGCGTCGTGTCCAGGAACCGCCAGAATACGGCGGAGCGCGTCCACGTCCCCGTGGCGGGCACGGAACCAGTCGCCCACCGTGATTCCGGCCTCAGGCCGCGAGACGATCTCCACCGAGTCCCCTGCGCCCAGCTCACCGAGCTCGACCACCCGCAGGTACGCCCCGGGCCGCCCCGCCTCCGTGAACCGCTTGACCCACCCGGGCTCGTCCATCCAGTTGCGGAACACCACACACGGTATCCGGGGCCCGCTCACCTCCAGCACGGCGCTGCCCACCCGCCACCGCTCGCCGATCAGGGCGCCGGTGACGTCGAGGCCGGACGTGGTCAGGTTCTCCCCGAACCGCCCGTCACGCAGCTCCCGCCCGAGCTCGCGTTCCCACCAGTCGTAGTCCTCCCTCGCATACGAGTAGACGGCATGATCGGGCGAGCCGTGGTGCTCCTTGTCGGCCCGCTCGTCGCCGGCGAGCCCGTTGGCCAGCACCCCCACCCGGTGTGTGACCCGCTGCTTGTCGATCGCAGTACGCCCCAGCTTCCCCGCCCACTCAGCCTCGACCGGTTTGCCCACATTTACGGAGAGAACGCGCATAGTTGGACGGTAACCCGCACCCACTCCGAATAGCCAACCGATTCCCCCTCACCTCGGCCCTCCACCCAAGTTCGGCCGACCCTGGTGTGAACTGCGCGTCACGAACCCTCCCTCCAGCGAGAGGGGCTCCCCAGGAGGCGGCTACGGCGTCGTGGGCTTGCGCGAACGCTCCTGGGCGGAACGCTGTCGGCAGGCGAACACGACGGCGGCTTCCTGGTACATCTGAAGGTGCCGTCATGACCAAGGTGATCGTGGTCGACGACCGGATGCACGGCATGGAGGCCACCGGGCGCAGGCGGTCACCTACGCGTTCCGCCACCGCGTGGAAACCTCCACGCGGGCCACCACCGGATGGAACCTCCACACTCCCCGATCGCCGCGCCTCGAGAACCGCCGTCCAGGACCACGGACGGGGCCCGTGAAGCATGAGCGGTGGGCCGCGAAGATCGCGGGAGTGCGCCGTCGCCGCTGGGACGGCGCGGGTGAGCAGTCACGGGCGTACGGGCGCAGCCGCGGATCAACCCGAGCCGAGCTGGGACTCGCCGTCGAATCCGGCCAGCTGTAACAACGTCTCCAGCGCCGCCTGCCTGGTCTCCTCGACCGAGTCGCCCCGCTCGCCGAAACACTCCGCCGCCACGTCGAGCAGCGCCGTCACCACGACCGCATCGGGGTAGGGCACATCGACGAGCACCGTGCCGTCGTCCCCCTCCTCGCCCGGAGCCAGGTGGAGCCGCAGCAGCCGTCGAGTCTCCTCAGCCACAGCGACCCCCAAAACGGCGGCACGCTCAAATCGCTCAGAAGCAGTCACGTCACCCTCCAGTCGCACTGGTGTTCGGAACAGAAGGTAGGCGATGGCACCGACAGAAATTTCTTGTGATCAACCGGGCACGCGACTGCCCGTGCCGGTGGCTACTCTCGAACGGTGTACGACTCGATCATCAGTGTTCGCGACCTCACGGTCGAGCTTGGCGGCAACCCCGTGCTGCGGGACATGGAGCTGACCGTGTCCACGGGCGAGATCGTGGCCGTGGTCGGCCCGAACGGGTCCGGCAAGTCCACCCTGCTGCGCTGCCTGGCCGGGCTCCAGCCCGCCACCTCGGGCGAGGTGCGGGTGTTCGGGGAGCCGCCTGCCGACGATGCCGCGTTCTGGCGCCAGGTCGCGCTGCTGGGCGAGGAGCCCGCCTGGTATCCGGGGCTCACCACCCGCGAGCACCTGGAGCTGATGGGAGCCGTGCACGCCCAGGCCCGCATGACGGTCGAGGCGGCGCTGGAGGTGTTCGCGCTGGTGGAGCGTGCCGACTCGGCGCCGCTGAACCTGTCCACCGGCCAGCGCCAACGCCTCGCCTTGGCCGCCACACTGCTCAGGCCCAGCACGTTGCTGCTGCTGGACGAGCCGGAACGCGGGCTGGACACCGATTTCCGGGCCCGGCTGGCCGACCTGCTCGTCGGGTACGCGGATGAGGGCGGCACGGTGGTCATGGCCACCCACGACCAGGGCCTGGCCGCCCGCGCCCGCCAGGTCTCGCCCTCAGGGGTGGCCGCGTGAGCGGGGCAGAGGGAAATGTGCGGGCATACCTCCGTTCGCGCCGCCGAACCCCCGCCAGCCTCCTCGATCGGTACACCTCCGTCTTCGGCCTGGTGATGCTCATCGCGGTGCTCGGCCGGCCGTTGTCCACCATGATCACCGGCCTGGGCGGACCCGTCGATCCCGTGCGCATGGGCGCGGGTGCGGCGCTGGTCACGCTGGCAGTGGCCGGTTTCCTGGCCGCGGCCCGGGCGGCGGGGCCCGTGCTGCTGCCCGCCGCCGACGCGTCCTGGCTCCTGCTCTCGCCGTTGAACCGGCGGCGCCTGCTCGCACGCACCGGCCGGGTGCTGATCATGGTCGCGGTGGTGGCGGGCCTGGCGCTCGGGCTGGGGCTGCTGGCGGTGCTGGGCGCGCCCGATCAGCTCGTCTGGCGGCTGCTCGGCGCGCTGGCCCTGGGAGTGTCGGCGACCGTGGGCGGGATGGCGCTGGCGGTGCTCGGCCAGGCGTCCCAGTCGTGGCAGGTCTGGCTGACGGCCGCGATGGTCGCGCTGCTGGTGCTGGCGGTGGTGGCGGTGACCGGTCAGGCCCGTACGGTGCTGGCCGTCGCCGCGAGCGCGCCCCTCCCTGCGGTCGCCGCGGCCGCCTCCGCGGCCGCCGTGGTGTCCGGGCTGCTGGTACGGCTGGCGTGGACGTCGCTCGGCCGGATCCCCACCCGCACCCTCCTGGCCTCCTCCACCCGCGCCGGTCACCTGGCGAACGCCGCCGTGGGGCTCGACCCCGGCGCGCTCACCTGGATCGCCGAGGACAACCACTGGCGGGCCAGGACGCTCAACTCTCGGCGGTGGCCGTCTTTGCCCGCGCCGCTCGCGCTGGCCTGGCAGGACTGGCGGCGGCTGGCTCGCCGGCCCGGGCGGCTGGCGATCATGTTCGGGGCGGCCGCGTTGCCTGCCGTACTGGCCCGGGCGGGCGCGGGTCCGGTGGCGTTGGAGGCGGCCGTGCTGGCGGGGGCGCTGGCCGTGGCGGCGGCGAGCGTGTCAGGGGCGCGCCGGGACAGCGACAACCCGGCCCTGGCCAGGATCATCGGCGTGGGGCACCGCCAGGCGCTCGCGGCCCGTGCGCTGCTGCCCATGCTGTTGAGCGGCGTGTGGGCGGGCCTGGCGCTGGCCGGCGCGTGGGCGGGCCTGGCGCTGGGCGGCGTGAGCGCGTTCTCCGGGGTCTGGTGGCTGTTCGGGCCGCTGGCCGCCCCCGCGATAGCCGCCGGTGCGCTGCGGATGGCCAGGCGCGGCCCGGTCGACCATGCCATGCCGGTCATCGACACCCCGGGCGGCGCGATCCCGACCGGGCCGCTGCTCTGGGCCGCCACCGGGGCGGATCTGGCCGTGCTCGGCTGCCTGCCTGCCATCGCGGCCGTGCTGTCCCCGTCCGGCGCGCCGGGTGGGTTCCTGGCGGCTCAGGGCGTGTTCGGGGTGCTGACGCTCGTGGGGTACGTGTGGCGCAGAGGAGCGGGTCAGGCCATGTAGACGTCGCTCGGCACGCCCCCGTACGGGATCGTCCGGTCCTTGCGCATGCCCGCACGCTCGGCCACCCGGTGCGACGGCTCGTTGATGTCGCGGATCACCGCCACGACCGTCCCGAGGCCCTTCCCGATCCGTAGCGCCGCCTCCACGAGCTCACCCGCGTACCCGTGTCCCCAAGCGGACGGCCGGAACCGGTAGTAGAGGTTCAGCACGTGCTCCCCGTCCAGGAGGGCATGGCGCAGCCCCCCGAACCCGAGCACCTCCGGCTCCCCCGTCGCCCGCACCGCCCAGTAGCCGAGCCCGCGCTCGTCCCAGTCGGCCAGCCACAGATCCAGCATGGCCCGGCTCGACTCCAGGTCAGGGGTCGGGCCGGCGGGGTTGTAGACGTTCGTCCGCGGGTCGGAGTGGATCTCGTGGACAGCGGCTAGATCGTCGGGTGTGACCCGAGAAAGCACCAATCGCGCCGTCTGCACCACTTCCATGGTTTCAGACTAGGCGGTCATTTCTTCTTGTCGGAGCTGGAGTCGGTGGCCAGCGCCGCGACGAAGGCCTCCTGGGGGACCTCCACGCGCCCGACCATCTTCATCCGCTTCTTGCCTTCCTTCTGCTTCTCCAGCAGCTTGCGCTTACGGGAGATGTCACCGCCGTAGCACTTGGCCAGGACGTCCTTGCGGATGGCGCGGATGTTCTCGCGGGCGATGACCCGGGCCCCGATGGCGGCCTGGATCGGCACCTCGAACTGCTGCCTGGGGATCAGCTCGCGCAGCTTCTTCGCCATGTCGACGCCGTACGTGTAGGCCTTGTCCTTGTGGACGATGGCGCTGAACGCGTCGACCGCCTCGCCCTGCAGCAGGATGTCGACCTTGACCAGGTCGGCCTCCTGCTCGCCGGCCGGCTCGTAGTCGAGCGAGGCGTAGCCACGGGTGCGCGACTTGAGCTGGTCGAAGAAGTCGAAGATGATCTCGCCGAGCGGCAGCGTGTAGCGGATCTCGACCCGGTCCTCCGACAGGTAGTCCATGCCGAGCAGCTGCCCGCGCCGCCCCTGGCAGATCTCCATGATCGCCCCGATGAACTCGGCCGGCGCCAGGATCGTCGACTTGGTGACCGGCTCGTACACCGTGGCGATCTTCCCACCCGTGGGGAACTCCGACGGGTTGGTGACGGTCAGCTCCTTGCCGTCCTCCATGACCACGCGGTAGACCACGTTGGGCGCGGTGGAGATCAGCGACAGGCCGAACTCGCGCTCCAGCCGCTCCCGCACGATCTCCATGTGCAGCAGCCCCAGGAACCCGACCCGGAACCCGAACCCGAGCGCCGCCGACGTCTCCGGCTCGTAGATCAGCGCCGCGTCGTTGAGCTGCAGCTTGTCGAGCGCCTCGCGCAGCTCGGGGTATTCGTCGCCGTCGATCGGGTAGAGCCCGGAGAACACCATCGGCTTCGGGTGCTCGTAGCCGGCCAGCATCTCGCCGGCGGGCTTGGCCGCCGAGGTGACGGTGTCACCCACGCGCGACTGGCGCACGTCCTTGACGCCCGTGATGAGGTAGCCCACCTCGCCGACGCCCAGGCCGAGGTCGGCGGGCTTCGGCTCGGGCGAGATGACGCCGATCTCCAGCGTCTCGTGGGTGGCGCTGGTGGACATCATGAGGATGCGCTCGCGCTTGCCCAGGTGGCCGTCGATGACCCGCACGTACGTGACGACGCCGCGGTATGTGTCGTACACCGAGTCGAAGATCAGTGCGCGGGCGGCCGCGTCGGCCTCGCCCACCGGGGCGGGCACCGTCTTGACCACGTGGTCGAGCAGCTCGCGCACGCCCTCGCCGGTCTTGCCCGACACCTTGAGCACGTCGGACGGGTCACAGCCGATCAGCCCCGCCAGCTCCTCGGCGAACTTCTCCGGCTGCGCGGCCGGCAGGTCGATCTTGTTGAG
This sequence comes from Nonomuraea sp. B19D2, assembly GCF_040137845.1. Lineage (NCBI taxonomy): Bacteria > Bacillati > Actinomycetota > Actinomycetes > Streptosporangiales > Streptosporangiaceae > Nonomuraea > Nonomuraea sp. B19D2. The sequence goes on from NZ_JBEFAK010000057.1 coordinate 21,352, forward strand.
CACGGGGATGATGTGCAGGTCGGCGTTCATGGCCAGGTAGAGGTTGGCCAGCGTCTGCGCCTCGATGCCCTGGGCCGCGTCGACCAGCAGGACGGCGCCCTCGCACGCCTGCAGCGACCTGGACACCTCGTACGTGAAGTCGACGTGGCCGGGCGTGTCGATCATGTTGAGCACGTGGCCGTCCCACGGCAGCCGCACGGCCTGCGACTTGATCGTGATGCCCCGCTCGCGCTCGATGTCCATCCTGTCGAGGTATTGCGCGCGCATGGAACGGTCGTCGACCACGCCGGTGATCTGGAGCATCCGGTCGGCAAGGGTCGACTTGCCATGGTCGATATGCGCGATGATGCAGAAGTTGCGGATCAACGCGGGGTCGGTCTGGCCAGGCTGAGTGCGCACCGAAGTCCGTTTCGACAGGGTTGAGGTCAAGCAGTCTTTCATGGTGACATGCCCGGGTGACTGCCCGAACCGTCATCCGCCGCGGCCTGCGCGTGCTCGCGCTTGCCTTGGCCATCGTCGTCGCGCTGGTCGGCCTCCTCGCCGCCGCGCTCCGACTCCAGTTTACCGGTGCCCCGGCGGCCTGGGCGAAGAGCACGGGCAACGACGCCCTGTGGCTGGGCCACATGTGGGTGGACGGCCGCCGTACGGAGCGTGACGTCGAGCAACTGGCGGTACGCCTGCGCACCACAGGCATCAAGGACGTGTACGTACACTCGGGCCCTTTCGACTGGGACGGCACACTAAATCCCGCCAAATACCCCAGCGCCGGAAATTTCGTGAAGTGGATGCATGAGCAGCTCCCCACGGTCCGCGTCTCCGCCTGGCTCGGCCAGACCGTCAAGAACGGCCTCGACCTGGACGACCCCAAGTCCCGCGCAAACGTCCTGGCCGGAGTCGCCGCCATCATGAAGCAGGGCTACGACGGCATCCACTACAACTTCGAGCCGATCGGCGACGGCGACACCGAGTTCCTCGGACTCCTCGACAAGACCCGGCAGCACACGAAGCTGCTGTCCACCTCCACCCCGCAGATCGAGCCGTACCCCGGGAATGCGCCTGACCGCCAGGGCCGTCCTGGCCCACGACAAGTACTGGTCCGAGAGCTACTTCAAGCAGGTCGTCGACCGCGTGGACCAGATCGCCGTCATGACCTACGACTCGTTCACGCCCCTGCAGTCCCTCTACGGCGGTTACGTGGCCCGCCAGGCCGAACTGGCCCTGGACCTGGTCCCCGAGGGCAAGTTGCTGCTCATGGGCGCCCCCGCCTACCACGATCACGGCGTCGCCTGGGCCGACGGCGCCGAGAGCGTCGCCATGTCCGCGGAGGGCGCTAGGCTCGCGTTATCGGCGCACGGCCGCCGCGAGCGCTTCGGCCTGGCCCTCTACGTGGACTTCGCCGCCACGGAGGAGGATTGGCAGGAGTACATGACGCGCTGGCGTTGATTTGAGCAGCCACCTGAGTTATTGGTAACCTGTTCAACTGCGTGTGGCGCGCCCTCTCTCGAGCCCGCGCGCCCATCCATCACTTCAGACTTTCACCGAGGCTTCTTCGTGGCGAACATCAAGTCCCAGATCAAGCGCAACAAGCAGAACGAGAAGGCTCGTCTGCGCAACAAGGCGGTCAAGTCCTCCCTGAAGACGGCTGTCCGCAAGTTCCGCGAGGCCGCCGAGCAGGGCGACGTCGCGCAGGCCGTCGCGCTGCAGCAGGCCGCCGCCCGCCAGCTCGACAAGGCCGTCAGCAAGGGCGTCATTCACAAGAACCAGGCCGCCAACCGCAAGTCCGCGATCGCCAAGCAGGCCGCGGCGCTGGCCGCCGCCAAGTAAACGCTGGCATAGCGACGCCGCACTCCCTTCGGGGGTGCGGCGTTTTCGTTACGCGCCCTTTTGTCACAGTTTCGATATCACACGCCCGTATCGGGTGCGTCACCGTTGCAAAGATCACCTTGCCCCTGCTCCGGCATCTGCCTGAAGGTGCACTAAACGGGCTAAGGGGGATGCATGCGGGGGCCGCTGGTCGTCAAGCGGGCGTTCAGTGAGCCGTTGCTCCTCCTGGCCGCGTTCGGCTCGATCCTGCTGGCCACCACCACGCTGGTGGCGCTGACCATGTACGCCTCCTCCATCGCCGACGCCGGTGTCCGCAGGACGATGGAGACGGCCTCGTACCGCCAGATCGCCGCCACCGTCAGCACCCCCGTCACAGCGGAGACGTTCCCGAAGTTCGACCGGTCCGTACACGCCGAGCTCGGCAAGGCGTACACCGAGCCGCCCGCCGTCACCACCAGCTTCCGCTCCGACTCCTACGTCATGCCCGGCCAGGACGGCCAGGAGCGGCCTGAGCTGCTCAGGTTCGGCAGCTACGACGGCCTCGACCGGCACGCCAGGCTCGTCTCCGGCGCCTGGCCGCGCGATGCCGGAGACCGGGTGGAGGCCGCGATCTCGCTGTCGGCGGCCTCGGCGACCGGGTTCAAGGCGGGTCAGCAGTTCACCACGAAGGGCCGCCTGGACCCGCGCCCGGTCAAGGTGCGCATCGTGGGCGTGTTCCAGCTCAACGACCCGTTCGGCGAGCGATGGGCGGGCGAGCAGCTGCTCAGCCGGGGGGTGGAGCGCGGCGAGTTCACCACGTACGGGCCGCTGATGGTGCCGCGCCAGACGTTCGTCGCCCGCTTCGCCACGAACGTCAACGCCACCTGGACCGCCGTACCCGACCTGCGCACCCTGACGCCCGCCCAGCTCCGCCCCCTGGCCGGCGCGATCGACCAGGTGGGCGCGCGGCTGAAGGCCGACGGCTGCGGCAGTTGTGTGGCCGCCAGCCGGCTGCCCGAGATGCTCACCCAGCTCGACACCGCGTCCCTGGTGGCACGCTCCACGATGCTCATCCCGGTGCTGCAGCTCCTGCTGCTGGCCGCGTACGCGCTGATGCTCACCGCGCGGCTGCTCGCCGACCACCGGCGCATGGAGGTGGCGCTGCTGCGCTCGCGCGGCGCGGGCACGGTGCGGCTGGCGGCGCTGGCGGGAGGCGAAGCGCTGCTGGTGGCGCTGCCGTGCGCGGTCGCCGCGCCGTTCCTGGGCCCGCCGCTGCTCGCGCTGGTCAACCAGTTGCCGTGGATCAAGGCCTCGGGCGTGCGGCTGGCGCCCTCCCCCGATCTGGGCACGTTCCTCGTGTCGTTCGGCGTGGCCCTGGCCGCGGCTGTGCTGCTGGTGCTGCCGGCGCTGGCGGGCGCGCGGCGCACGTACGTGGAGGAGCAGTCGGCGCGCGGCCGCGGCGGCGGGCGCGGGCTGATCGAGCGGGCGGGCGCCGACCTGGCGCTGCTGGTGGTGGCGGGGCTGGCGATCTGGCAGCTCCAGCACTACGGCGCGCCGGTCACCGCGACGGCCGCCGGCGCGCTCGGCATCGACCCGCTGATCATCTCCGGGCCCGCACTGGCCCTGCTCGCGGGCGGCATGCTGGGGCTGCGGCTGGTGCCGCGCATCTCGAAGCTGGCCGAGCGGCTGACCTCCAGGCGGCCCACGCTCGCGCCCGCGCTCGGGGCGTGGCAGGTGAGCAGGCGGCCGCTCAAGTACGCCGGCCCCGCCCTGCTGCTGACCATGGCCATCGCGATCGGCATCGTGTCCATGGCCACCGCCGCCACCTGGCGGGCCTCGCAGCTCGACCAGGCCCGCCATCAGGCCGGGGCCGATCTGCGGCTGTCGGGGCCGCCGGACGGACCTGAGCTGGGGGCGCTCGGACGCGGGACGGCGTTCACGGCGCTGCCGGGCGTCACGGCGTACTCGCCGGGCTTTCGTGGGCAGACCGAGGTGAGCGGGGAGAGCGCGCTGCTGCTCGGCGTGGACGCGACCAAGCTCGGCACGCTGTTCCACCTGCGGCCTGACCTGTCTTCACAGCCGGTCGGCGAGATGGCACGCGCGCTGGTGGGAGAGCAGGCGGGCAAGCTGGACATCCCTGGCCGGCCGGCCACGCTCACGCTCCGGGCCGAGGCGGACGCGGACGTCGCGGTGCGGCTGGTGCTCTCCGACGCGCTGGGCGTGTGGCGTGACATGCCGCTCGGCGTGCTGCGGAAGGGCGAGAACCGGATCGGCCTCGACCTCCGGGCGCTGGCCGGGCGCACCGGGAAGATCACGTACCCGCTGTCGCTGCGCGGCCTCGTCGCGAGCTCGCCGCAGGGCACCGCGAACCTGACCCTGACCGGCCTCGACGCCGACGGACGCGAGCTGGCGGCCCCGCCGCTGTCCATGAAGGTGGCGCGGTCCACGGCCGGCGCCTTCATGCCGGCGCGGCCGGGCCCGCTGCCCGTGGTGCTCACCGCCGATCTGGCCGCCTCGCTCAAGCTGGCCGCCGGGCAGGCCGGACCGGCCAGCATCGACCGCAAGGTGCTCCAGATCAAGGTGGTGGCCGTCGTGGACAGCATGCCGACGACCGCCGCGGGGCAGCAGGCCGTGCTCGCGGACTGGGGGACGCTGCAGGCGTACGAGCTCGCCGCGGCGCAGCTGCCCAGGCCCGCCACCGAATGGTGGCTCGCGGCCGACGACACCGCGCCCGCGGTGAAGGCGCTCAAGGCCCGGCCCGAGTGGGACGTGAGCGCGCTCGACCAGCGGCAGCTGGCGGCCGAGCTGCAGGACGACCCTCTGGCCAGCGGGCTGCAGGGGGCGCTGATGCTCGGGTTCATGGCGGCGCTGGTGTTCGCGGCCCTCGGGTTCCTGGTGAACGCGACCGTCGCGGCGCGGGAGCGCCTGGGCGAGTTCGCGATCCTGCGGGCGCTCGGGGTGAGCTCGAGGCAGGTGTTCGGACTGCTGGCGATCGAGCAGGCGTTCGTCATCGGGTTGTCGCTGGCCGCGGGCACCGGGCTCGCCGTGGCCGTCGGCGTGCTGGTGGTGCCGCACATCGTGCTGACCGGGCAGGCCTCGGCGGTCACGCCGGGCGTGGTGCTCGACATCCCGTGGGGCGCCACCGTCGCGATGCTGGCGCTGGTGGCGGCCGTGCTGTTCGCCATCGTGGCCGGGCTGGCCCGCCGTTTGCGCGGGCACCACGGGCAACTCGTGGAGGAACGGTGAGGATCGCCCTGCTCACTCGCGTACACCTGGGCACGCTGGCCGTGCTCTTCGTGCTGGCGCTGAGCGCCAGCCTGCTGGTCGCGGGCCTGCCCAGGGCGACGCAGGCGTCTTTCGACGAGGCGCTGCGCCGCTCGCTGGCCGCCGCGCCCGCGTGGCAGGCCGACCTGACGGTGAGCGTGGAGTCCCGCTCGCCGGAGGAGGACCTGCACGAACGCGGACAGTTCGACCTCCGCGACCGGCGCTGGCGCGAGATCCTGCCGGCGACGCTGCGCCCGCTGATGACCGCCGCCGGCCACATGAGCGCCAAGACCACCCTCACGCCCGTCACCGGGACCGGTGGCCAGACGCACATCAACCTGGGCTGGCTCTCGGACGCGGCCCAGCGCGTGGACTGGGTCCAGGGGCGGGCGCCCGGCAGGCCCTCGACCATGCGGTACGAGGGCGCGACGATCCCGGTGTTCGAGGTGGGCATCGTGGCGGACGCCCTGCGCGAGATGGACCTCCGGGTGGGCCAGACGAAGATGCTCGGCGAGAACGACTACGTCGCCGTGAAGATCGTCGGCTCCTTCCAGGCCAGGAATCCGGGAGATCGCTACTGGAGCCACAACCTCGACATCCTGCAGGTGACCAAGATCCAGCCACCGGGCGCGCTGGACTTCGAGAAGCACATCACGAGCCTCATCTCCGACGAGGGGCTGACCGCGCTCAGCAGCAAGGGTCGTAACCTGTCCTACCACTGGATCCTGCCGATCGACGCCCGGGGAGCGAGCGCGCTGGCCGCGCCCTACATCGACGCGGCGGTCGCCGAGTTCGGGCGGGTGGCCGCGCTGCAGTCCACGGGCAGCCCGTACCACCTGGACACCGGGCTGCACAAGCTGCTCGGCGACTTCCTCGCCGCGCTGGCCACCGCGCAGACCGTGATGTACCTGGTGCTCGGCGGGCTGCTGGCGGTGGCGCTCGGCGTGATCGCACTGGTCGTGCTGCTGCTGACCGACCGCCTCGATCACACCTTGACCATGGCCCGGGCGCGCGGCGGATCGTTGCGCCAGGTGGCCGGGGCCGCGGCCGCGGTGGCCGGGGTCGCGGTGGTGCCCGCCGGCCTGGCCGGGTACGGGCTGTCCTTCCTGGTGCCCGGCCCCGTGCTGCCGGTCGTGCACCTGGGACCGGCCGTCGTGGTCCTGGTCGCCGTGGGGTTCACCGCCGCCCGGGTGGCCCGCACGCATCGGACCCCGCTGCACGAGCGCCGCGACGACGTGGCCGCCAGCCGGACCTCGGCCCGCCGGGTCACGCTGGAGGTGCTGGTCGTGGCGCTCGCGCTGGTGGGGGCGTACCTGCTGCGGGCCCGCGGGCTGGCGGGCGGCGATCCGTTCCTGCTCCTGGTGCCGGTCGGGCTGACGCTGGCGGCCGCGCTGATCACCTTGCGCTGCTATCCGTACCCCTTGCGGCTGTTCGTACGGCTGGCCGCGCGCGGGCGGGCGGCCGTGCCGTTCCTGGGGCTGACCAGGGCGGCCAGGGCGCGCTCCGCCAGCGTGCTGCCGGTGCTGATCCTGCTGCCCGCGTTGGGTGTGTCGGTGTTCGCGGCGGTGATCTCCGACGGGATCGCGAGCACGCAGCGGCTGGCGTCCTGGCAGCAGGTGGGCGCGCCGGTCAAGCTGACGTCGGACATCGAGATCCCGGCCGCCACGATCTCTCAGGTGCGCGGGCTCGCCGGGGTGGAGCAGGTGGTGATCGCGCAGACCGGGCGAGTACAGGTCGGGTACGGCGCGGAACGGGCGGAGACCATCGCGGTGGACATGGCGCAGTGGCGCCGGATCCTGGATGGTGCTCCCGTGAGCCTGCCCGCTCTGGCCGATGGCGCCCTGGTCTCTCCAGAACTGCGGGGGCGGGGGACGTTCGAGATCGGGTGGCAGTCGCGGGTCAAGCTCACCACCCGAGGCGTGATCTCCTCGGTGCCCGGGTTCTACACCAAGGGAAAGTTCATGGTCGTGCCCCTGAGCGTGCTGACCCGGCTGGCCGTGAACACGTTGCTGATCAAGGGCGACGTGTCCCTTGATGCGCTGGCGCGGCTGGTCCCGTCGGCGACCGTGGAGTCGCAGGAGCGGGCGTTGAGCGCCATCAGGGACGATCCGCTCACCAGTGCCGTGCGCTGGGCGCTGGTCGTGGTGACGGTGGCGCTCGGCTCGTACGCGCTGGTCGCGGTCGTGCTGTCGCTGGTCGTCGGCGCCGCTGAGCGGGCCAGGACGGTGTCGTTCCTGCGTACCCTCGGGCTGTCGGACCGTCAGGCGCAGCGGCTGACCGTGCTGGAGATCCTGCCCATGATCCTCCTCACCGCATCGGTCGGGCTCGGCCTGGGCCTCTTCCTGCCGTTCGCGCTTGGGCCCGGCGTGGACCTGTCGTCGTACGCGGGTGACCTGCCCGTCGGCGACTACTCGCTCGACCTGTTCACACCTGTCGCGCTGGCGGCCGGGCTCGCCGCCGTCGCCGTGCTCGGCGCGTACGCGCACACCGCCATCAGCCGCCGCCGCAACCTCGGCGCCGTCCTGCGAGTGGGGGACCTGACATGAACCCGACCCTGTCCGAGCTGGAAGCCAGGGCCACCCGGGAGAAGGCCGCGTTCGGCGGCGACGCGCACATCGTGTGCGACAACCTGGTGCGCATCTACAAGACCGAGGGCGTCGAGGTCGTCGCCCTGCAGGGGCTCGACCTGGTGATCGACAAGGGCGAGCTGGTGGCCATCGTCGGCGCCTCGGGGTCGGGCAAGTCGACGCTGCTCAACGTGCTGTCCGGGCTGGACGTGCCGACGGCCGGGGTGGCGCGGGTGGCGGGGATGGACCTGCTGTCGATGAACGCGCGCGACCGGCTGCGGTACCGGCGGTCCGTGGTGGGCTTCATCTGGCAGCAGACCGCGCGGAACCTGCTGCCGTACCTCTCCGCCCGCGAGAACGTCGAGCTGCCGATGAAGCTGGCCGGGCGGCGCGGGGGGCGGGCGCTCGAGCTGCTGGAGCTGCTCGGGGTCGGATACTGCGCCAGCCGCAAGATTCCCGAAATGTCGGGCGGGGAGCAGCAGCGGGTGGCCATCGCCGTCGCGCTCGCCAACTCCCCGCAGCTCATCCTGGCCGACGAACCCACCGGTGAGCTGGACAGCGAGACGTCGGAGCAGGTCTTCGACGCGCTACGGAAGGCCAACAGGGAGTTGGGGGTGACCGTGGTCGTCGTGACGCACGACCCGCTGGTGGCGGAGCAGGTGGACCGTACCGTGGGCATTCGCGACGGGCGGACCAGCAGCGAGACGCTGCGGCGCGAGGGCGCCGAGGGTGAGATCGTCGCCGAGGAGTACGCGGTGCTGGACCGGGTGGGGCGGCTGCAGCTGCCGCGCGACTTCATGAACGCCCTCAAGATGGAGCGGCGGGTACGCCTCGAGCTCGAATCCGACCATATCGGCGTGTGGCCGGCCCGGGAGGAGCCCTCTGATGACTGATTCGCCGCTGGTCGTGGTGGAAGGGCTGCACAAGGTCTACCGGAGCGGGCCCAAGGAGGTCGTGGCGCTGCAGGACGTGTCCTTCTCGGTGTTCCCGGGGGAGCTCGTCGCCGTCCGCGGGCGGTCCGGGTCCGGGAAGACGACCCTGCTCAACCAGATCGGCGGCCTGGACAAACCGGACGCCGGGCGGGTGGTGGTCGCCGGGCACGAGGTCACCGCCATGTCCGAGGACGCCCTGCTGGCCTTGCGCCGGGACGTGGTGGGGTTCGTGTTCCAGTCGTTCGGTCTGATCCCGGTGCTGTCGGCGGCGGAGAACGTCGGCGTGCCGATGCGGCTGCTGCGGATGCCGGTGGCGGAGCGGGAGGATCGCATACGTCTGTTGCTGGCTCTGGTGGGGCTGGAGCAGCATGCCAACCAGCGGCCGTACGAGTTGTCCGGAGGGCAGCGGCAGCGGGTGGCCATCGCGCGGTCGCTGGCGAACCGGCCCCGGCTGCTGGTGGCCGACGAGCCCACGGGGCAGCTGGACTCGCAGACCGGGCGGCAGATCATGGAGCTGCTGCGGGCGCTCGTACGGAGTGAGGGGGTCACCGCCCTGGTGGCCACCCACGATCCCAGCCTGATCACGCTGGCCGACCGGGTGCTGGAGATCAGCGACGGCGTCGTGCAGGAGGCGGCGCTCACTTGACGCCGCTGCTGCGCGGCCTCGCGGTTTCGGCTTCCCCCCGGCCTTCTTCGCCGGGTTGCCTCACCGGCGGGAGGATCACGGCGAGATTCGCGGCGGCCACCAGCACGCCACCGGTCAGGGCCAGCGCCGTCACCCCGGTGACGTCGGCCAGCGGCGCCGCCGCCGCCAGCCCGAACGGCCGCGACGCGAACGAGATGAGCTGGTCGAACGAGCGCACCCGCCCCAGCGCCCGCTCCGGGATCTCATTGGCCACCACCGTCTCCCACAGCGGGCTGAGCAGCCCCAGCCCGAACATCGCCACGAAGTACGCACCCGCCATCACCGCGGCGGGCGCCGTCACGGCCAGGGCCACCATGGGCAGCAAGTAGCACGCGGCACCGGCCTGGACCACCATCAGCGGCCTGCGAATGGGCAGCCGAGGAGCGGCGAACACGCCCAGGACCAAGCCGACCGTGCCGCTCTGCACGATCACCGTCCAGCTCACCTCGCCACCCAGCTCCCGCACGGCCGTCACCGGGCCGAGCGTCAGGAACAACCCGGCCATGAAATGCCACACGCCATGCCCGAGGCAGGAGGCCAGGAACCATCGACGGGCCCTGACCTCCCGCCACCCCTCGACCACATCCCTGCCGAACGAGGAGCCTCTTTTGACATGAGGCGCCGCGGGCGTGCTGATCCCGCCGAGAGTGAGCGCCGAACAGGCGAACAGCACCGCCGTGAGCGCGGCCGCCCAGCCGGGACCGGCGGCCAGCGTGACCGTCCCCGCCAGCGCCGGAGCGATGACCGCGGACAGGCTGGTGGCCACGCCGATACGCGCGTTCATCCGCAACCTGTCCTCGCCGGGCACCACCGCGACCACCAGCCTCGGCACGGCCGGGCTGCCGAACGCGATGGCGACCCCCGCCACGGCTGACAGCACCGCCAGGTCGAGGAGCCGGTACACGCCGAGCAGCAGCTCAGCGGCGATGGCGGCCTGCGACAGGCACCGGGTCAGGTCGGCGAGCAGCGCGACCCGTTCAGGCCGGATCCGGTCGGCCAGCACCCCGCCCACGGGCAGGAACAGCAGGAGCGGCACCATCTCGCTCGCCAGCACGATGCCCAGCGCACCGCCGTCCCCGGTCGCCCGCAGGACCGCGAGTGTCAGGGTGGTGGGGATGAGCGCGGTGGCGAGCGCGGACAGGCATCGCCCGATCAAAAGTCGCTTGATCACGGGACAGTAGAGTATTTCGCCAACGAATGTTTCGTCAACAAAGTACTTGCGGCCCGTATGATCCGTTGCATGGAGGACTCGGTCGATCGCCACCTGGCCCGCTGGCGCGGCAAGGCCCCGTTCGATGAGCGGGTGGAGGCGATCGTGACGCGGCTGCAGGTCCTCGTAAAGCACCTGGCCCACACCAAGGAGGCGGCGCTGAAGGAGGTGGGGATGCAGGACTTCGAGTTCGAGACGCTGCACCGGCTCGTGGCACGCGACGGCTCGGCCACCCCGTCCGAGCTGGCCGCCGACCTCCTGCTCTCCCCTGCCGGGATGACGGGCCGGCTGGACACCCTGGAGCGATCGGGCCTGGTACGGCGGGTGCGCAGCACGGAGGACCGCCGACGGGTGGACGTCGAGCTCACCGCCAAGGGCCACGACATCTGGATGGACGCGATGACGATCAGGGCGGAGGTGGAAGCCGACATGGTGAACGCCCTCTCGCCCGCGGACCGGGCCGTCCTGGACGGCCTACTCAAACAACTCCTGGTCAAGACGGAAACCGGCCACTGACCTCGACGGCTCGTGGTCGCATGAACACCTTCCAGCCGTTCATCCCTCCCCCAAGACCGCGCCTCGTGATCCGCGCAGGTAATCCGATTGAGTGAGGCATGCCGCCGGTGGTAAGCCAGTCCAGGATTCCGATGATCGGAGGCAATACGTGGCCCAATCCCCCTTCCGCATCGAGGTGCCCGGCGACGTGCTGGACGACCTGCGGGCCCGCCTGCGGGCGACCAGGTTCGCGGACCGCAGCGGCGCGCAGCCGTGGCAGGCCGGAGCCGACCCCGCGTACCTGCGGGAACTCGTGGCGTACTGGGCGGAAGGGTTCGACTACCGCGCCCGGGAGGCCGAGCTCAACGCGCTGCCGCACTACCGGGAGCAGGGCCTGCATTTCGTACGGATCCCGGGGGCCGGCCCCGCGCCCATGCCCATCCTCCTCTGCCATGGATGGCCGAGCAGCTTCCTCGAGATGCTCCCCCTGGCGGCGCGCCTGGCCGATCCCGCCCGCCACGGCGGCGACCCGGCCGACGCGTTCGACGTCGTGATCCCGTCCATGCCGGGCTTCCTCTACTCCGACCTGCCGGCTGAGCCGCTCACGCGGGCCGCGATGGCGCGTACGCTGCACACGCTGATGACCGACACCCTCGGGTACGAGCGGTATGCCGCCTTCGGCGGCGACATCGGCGGCGCGGCCATCCAGTGGCTCGCTGCGCTCCATCCCGCGGAGGTGGCCGGGATCCACTTGATCCATCCACCGTTCCCCGCCTCGCTGGAGGAGCCGCCGATGTCGGCGGAGGAGCAGGCGTTCATGGCTGCGGAGGAGGCGTACGACGAGCTCGACGGCGGCTACAGCGCCATCATGGGGACACGGCCCGACACCATCGCCGCCGCCCTGCTCGACTCACCCGCGGGACTGGCTGCGTGGATAGTCGACAAATATCGGGATTGGAGCGACTGCCACGGCGACGTGGAGTCCCGCTTCGACCGCGACACGCTGCTCACGATCCTGACGCTGTACTGGGCGACCGGCTCGATCGGCACCTCGTTCAGGCAGTACTACGACTGGGAGCACAACACCCCTCGCCCACCGATCACGGTGCCGGCGGCCATCACCCTCAGCCACGAGCCGTCGATGTCCGGCATCCCGCGCTCGATCGCCGAACGATCCTGCACCGACCTCCGCCACTGGAACGAACCCGGACGCGGCGGACATTTCCTTGCGCTGGAGGAACCGGAGCTGATGCAGGAGGAGCTGACAACGTTCTTCCGCTCCCTCCGCCACACCGCCTGACCCTCACCCAAGGTGCACCCTCGCCCCACCGCCCCCATCCCCGAAGCCCGGGCAGCGCCGAAGCGCGCGCCTTCGGCCTCACCACCACCACCGCCGCCGACACCCGGGAGCGCCACACCGAAAACCGCCGCCGACATTCGGGCACCCACACCGAATACCGCCATCGCCATCGTCACTCAGGCGCGCCACATCGGAACCCGCCACCTCCACCAACGCCGTGGCGCCGCACCTCGACGCTCATGCACACCACACCACAGCGCGTCGAGGGATGGGCTGCCCGCTACCGCCCTGTGCGGCAGGCGACGATGACCTGCACCGTGTGCTCCAACGCGTAGGCCGGGTCCGCTCCCCCACCCTTGACCTGCTCATCCGCACTGGCCACGGCCTGGATGGCCTTGGACAGCCCCTCGGGCCCCCATCCGTTCAGCTGCCGCTTGACCCGATCCACCTTCCACGGCGGCATGCCGACATGGCTGGCCAACTGCCCGCCCCGGAGGTTGCGGGGCGCGCTGCCGACCTTGGCGAGCGACCGCAGACCACCGGCGAGCGCACTCACCAGCAAGACCGGAGCGACCCCGGTGCCAAGCGCCCACCGCAACTGCTCCAGAGCGTCAGCCAGGCGCCCCTCGACAGCGGAGTCGGCCACGTTGAAGCCGGTCACCTCGGCCCGGCCCTTGTGGTAGCGAGCCACGGCGGCCGCGCCGATCGTCTTGTCCTCCGTGTCGAACGCCAGCTGACTGCACGCCGCCGCCAGCTCCCGCAGGTCATTGCCCACGGCGTCGAGCAGCGCCTGCGCCGCGTCACCGGAAATGCCGCGCCCGGCCCGCTTGAACTCGCCCTTGATGAAGTCCAGCCGCTCCCCTGCCTTGGTGACCTTGTTGACCGTGACCACCTTGGCCCCGGCCTTCTTCACCCCGTCGACCAGCGCCTTCCCCTTCACCCCGCCCGGGTGCGCCAGAACGAGCACGGTGTCGCCTGAGGGCTGCTTGGCGTAGGCGACGACCTCGGCGATGACGTCCTTCGCCAGATCCTGCGCCGAACGGATCACCACCACCGACCGATCGCCGAAGAGCGACGGCGAAGTCAGCTGCGTCAGCTCCCCGATCCCGACCTTCCCGCCGACGAGGTCATGCACGTCGGCCTCCGGCTCAACGGACCGGGCCGCCGCGACGACACCACTCACCGCCCGCTCGGCCAGCAGCTCCTCATCGCCGAGGACCAGAGTCACAGGTGCTGGATCGGTTCCCGCCATGTCAGGCAGCATGCCATGCGCCACCGACAACCTGGTACTCGAAGGCCTCTTGGAGCACCATCGACGAACCACAGCTTGGGACGGCTTCGTTCGAGACATCCTGGTAGTCCCAGGGACAGGGACAATGCCCAGGTCACGCCTATGGTGGTTGGCATGGCCTGACGGCATGGGATCTACGGGCCCAGGCGAAACCACTGCCACCTCCCTTCCCCCTCACAAAAGGGATCTACAGGCCACGCGAAACCACCGCCATCTCCCCTTCCCGCTCCACGACGGCCAGGTCGCCTGACTTGTCGGTCCGGTAGATGCTGGCCCCGAGGCGACGCAGGAGGGTCAGAGTGGACAGGGCCGGGTGGCCGTAGTCATTGTCGGCCCCCACGCTGATCAACGCGGCCCGCGCGCCGACGGCAGACAGGAAGTCCGGGGACTGCCTGTTCGATCCGTGGTGCGGGGTCTTGAGGATGTCAGCCCGCACCGAGACCCGTCGCAACAGCTCCTCCTGGGCCTCCGTCTCCAGGTCGCCGCTCAGCAGGATGGAGCCGGACCGCCAGCGCACGTGGACGACCACGCTGGAGTTGTTGATCGCACTGCCCTCACCATGCCCGTTCATCTCGGTCTGGGCGAGATCAGGGGCGAGCACGGTCAGCTCGGACGGGCCGAATCGCCAGCGAGTGCCCGGCGAGGCCGTCCACTCCGGTATGTGCTGGTGTGCCAGCATGGCCGAAATGTGAGCGCTGGATCGAGTGCCTGTCCGTTGCGGGCTGACGACCACGGCTCCGACACGCCGGTTCCTGAGCACGCCCGGGAGGCCGTCCACGTGATCGGCATGCGGGTGGGTGAGGACGAGCAGGGGCACGTCGTCAACGCCGATCCTGCGCAGGCACCGATCCATGGCGATCGGATCGGGGCCGGTGTCGACCACGACGCCTCGCCCCGGTCCCGCCGCCACCACAAGACCGTCCCCCTGACCGACATCGCACATCACCATCAGCCATCCCTTGGGCGGCCACGAACCGGCGATGGGCCGGATCACCAGCACCGCCGTCAAGGCAGCACCGGCCACGGTCAGGGCCACCGCCCGCCAGGCCCGCCGCCGCAGGATCGGGATCGCGACCGCCACCGCGACCAGGAGCAGCCCCAATCCTGGAAGTCCACCAGGCCACGGCACAGTGGCGAAAGGCAGATTGACCGCCCAACGGGCCACCGTAACGATCCACCCGACCGCGTAACCGGCCGGAATCACCAGAAGCCTGGCGCCCTCGGGCCATACGGGCGCCACCAGAGCGGCACCGAATCCGAGCAACGTCGCAGGCGCCACCGCCGGAGCCACGAGCAGGTTGGCGACCACCGCGACGGGGGTCAGTTGCCCCGACATCAGCACGAGTACAGGCGTCACGGCCACCTGAGCGGCCACCGGCACGGCAACAGCCTCGGCCATCCAACGCGGCAACCGCCGGCACGGCACCTTGGCACCGCCGCCATCCGATGACACATCACCCTCGTGACACCGATGACCTTCGCGTTCCCGGGCCTGACCACAGTCCTGCTGCGAACCGCCCTCGTTTCTCGGGGATGACAGGCGGTCGCGCCAGCGTGGGGCGAGGATGAGGATTCCGGCGGTGGCCGCTACCGAGAGGGCGAAGCCGTACGAGCGGGCCAAGTCGGGAGCGAACAGCACCAGGAGGAGGACCGTTGCGGACAGGGCCGCCAGGCCGTCCTTCGAGCGGCCTGTGCCCAGCGCGATGACGGCAGCCAGGCCCATGAGGAGGGCGCGTAGAACGCTCGGGGATGGACGGGCGACCACGGCGAACGCGAGCATCGCGATGGCGGCTAAGACAGCTCTCAGGGGGAGGGAGAGGCCGAGGACGCGAGAGAGGGCGAGCGCGGCGCCTGCCACGATTGCCAGGTTTGCACCGCTTACGGCGTTCAAGTGGCTCAGGCCGGCCTCCTTGAGGTCGGATGCCACCTGAGGGTCCATGCGTGAGACGTCACCGACGACCAAGCCCGGCAGAAGGCCTCGCTGGTCGGCGGGGAGGGCGTCGGCGGCGCCTCGCAGGCCCGCTCTGAGGGCGCCCGCCACCGTCTGGATGCCGGACGGGGGTGTCAGGACTCGGGGTGAGCCTTGCACCAGGAGGATGGCGGCGACGAGGTCGCCCGGACTCGGCTCGGCCAGGCGGCCGGTGACTTCGAGGCGCTGGCTGGGGAGAAAGGTGCTCCAGTCGTGTCCGTTGGCGAAGACGGTGATGGGGACGTTGACGGTCTGCCGGGTACCGGCTGTGTGGATGAGCTCCAGGGTGGCTGGGGTCACGTAGCTCTCTTGGTTGAAGTGGCCGCTTCTGTTCTGTCTCCGTTTGGGGTCATCTGTTAGGGCGATCTGGGCCTTTACGGAGGTGTTCTTCTTGGCCAAGTCAGCTGCTGGGCCGGTGGTCAAGGCGTGGACTCGGAAGGCGACCGACGCCGAGGCTGCGGCAGCGCAGATGAGCGTGGCGATGGTGATGTTGCGCCACGCAGCCGGGTGAGCTGGTCGTCGTGCCACCCATCGGGGTGGTGGGCTTGTGTGCTGGTCGGTCTGGTCGATCTGGTCGATCTGGTCGAGGTGTTCGAGAGGTGCGGGCCAAGGTCGTCGCCACGTCCGAGGGGCTGGGATGCGCGGTTTCCGTCCGGGTCGGTCGGTGTCACTCCTCCTTCGCCACGCCACGGACTGGGCGCGCCACAGTACGGGCCGGGCGCGCCAGGCTACGGCCGTGGCAGCCAGGGCTGCGGAGATGGCGACGATCAGGCCTGTACGCGCGGAGCAACCGAGCAGGGTCAGGGCACTCGCCCAAGCGGCCAGCGCGGGGAGGATGAGGGGCCAGGCCTGCTCACGCCTACCGCTGCGCTGGGCGTTGCCGGTTGCCCCGGTATTCGTGTCGTTCCCGTCGTCAGCCCGGCCGCCGTCGAATGGAGTGTTGTCGTTGTGCAGGCTCGTACGCGCTGGACGGGTGGTGGCCATGTCAGACGCGGACCCTTGCCTTGAGCTCGTCAAACTTTCGTGGGCCTATTCCGCTCACTTCGCGTAGCTGCTCGACCGTGGCGAAGCCGCCGTGGGAGTTGCGGAACTCGGCGATGCGGGCTGCCAGGACCTCCCCTACTCCTGGAAGTTGTTCGAGCTGGTCCGTCGTGGCGGAGTTGAGGTCGAGGACGGCGGAGGCGGCCGGGTCCGTGATGGGCGAACCGGGGGCCGCCTGGCCGGCGGCGCCGCCTACGACTATCTGCTCGCCGTCGATCAGGCGTCTGGCGAGGTTGAGCGAGCCGGTGGAGGCACCGCGTGACACGCCCCCTGCTGCCGTCACGGCGTCCGTGACGCGGGAGCCTGAAGGCAGTTGGTAGACGCCGGGTTTGTGGATCTTGCCGGTGACATGGACAGTCACTTTGGCCGGAGATGTCGGCGATGGGGTGGTGTGTGCGGCAATCGGAGTGGGGGGCGGCAAGGGCTCTGGTGAGGGCTGGGATCGCCAGAGGAAGAAAGCGGCGATGGCTGCGGCCAGCGCGCCCACGGCCAGCAGGACCCGGAGGCCGGGCTTGCCTGGGTCGAGGGCTGGAGCCTGGGCGGCGATGGCTGCGCGGAATGCCGGAAAGGAGGGTGGCATGGGGGCAGGCCTGCCGCTCTTTCGGTGAGATGAGGTTGAAGCGTTTGGGCGCCGTTCGCGGCTTTCGTGGGATGTGGGCGAGCTGGCGTCGTCCCGCCCATGCCTCGCATGCGATGTGTTCACGGCGACATCTGAGCCAGCAACGACGCCCCAACGGCTTCCGTCCTGAGACCGTCCAGCCTGGCCGCGACCCTCCTGGGAGGTGTACGGGGGCCGTCCAGTCTGGCGGCCTCTCCCCCGAGGCTCAGGTGGAACGTCGTGGCCTTTCGCCCGGCCCTCGGCCGGCTCGCTCGCGCCACGAGCGCGCTGGCCGAGAGGGTGGCGGGAGCGGCGGGAAGGCGCGTTGATCGACCGTAGCCGGGACTCGGCTATGGTCCGCTCTGCCGTGGGGTCGGGGGTTCGCACGGCAGTGAACGTAGGTCCTCAGCGGCCATCGTCGAGGTCCCGAACCGGGTTCTGGGGATGGGGCAGGCGACGAGCGAGAGGGCTGTGGACAACCGACCTGGGATCCCAGCCGAGGGGTACGGGCCGTCCGCCTGCAAGGGTCCCGGTAGCACTCGCGGAAATCCAACGAACCTGTCAGTGACCTGCGGTTACATGGGCGACGTGGAGCGCCGGGAACGTCCCCGCCCGCCGACCGGCCGTTCAAGGGGACCGTCTCGCTCGCTTGACGATCGCGGTCAGCACGCTGACAGCCCATACGTGCCGCGGGTGCTGGAGCGGGTGCGGATCGTCCAGCGTTGCCTGGGCCGTCCGCGCGTGCGGCCCTCACACGTGCTGGCCACAGGGCCTCACTCTCCCCGGCAACAGCGACTTCCTGCGTCGGCGAGGGATCAAGACGGTGATCGGCTACTTCCCGCCGTATGTCAGGGGCGGCGTCAGGACGGCGACAGCCCGGTATCAGCGCGGTCGGCGATGGTGGATGCCATGAACGGTTCAGCGATGCGGCCTCGGGGCTGCTAACTGGGCCGCGCCGAAACTCAACCCCCGAGCCTCGTGCCACGCCAGGACGGGTCTCGCAAGATCGAAACAACGCAGCACAAGGAGCACATGATGCAGAAGTTCGACACCCCCGCCCCGATCTCCGCCGTCCTGGAGATCCCCGCGGGACGCGTCCAGTTCATCGCCGCCGACCGGGCCGACACCGCGGTCGAGGTCCGGCCCGCGAACGCCTCGAAGAGCCGCGACGTGAAGGCAGCGGAGCAGACCACGGTCGAATACGCCGACGGCGTCCTGCGGATCGAGACTTCGGTGAAGAACCAGTACCTCGGCCCGTCTGGATCCATCGAGGTGACGGTCGAGCTGCCCGCCGGCTCCCGCGTCGAGGCCAAGGCGGCCAGCGCCGAACTCCGGACCGTCGGCCGCCTCGGCGACGTCGTCTTCGAAGGCGCGTACCGCCAGATCAAGCTCGACGAGGCCGCGAGCCTCCGCCTCACCGCGACCGACGGCGACGTCGAGGTCGGCCGGCTGGGCGGCCCCGCGCAGATCAGCACCGAACGGGGCGACATCCGGATCGCCGAGGCCACCGGCGGCACGGTCGTGCTCCGCACCCAGTCCGGCGACATCTCGATCGCCGCCGCCAGCGGGGTCTCGGCCGCCCTGGACGCCGGCACCAGTCACGGCCGCATCACCAACGCCCTCAAGAACGACGGCACCGCCGAACTCGACATCCACGCCACCACCTCCAACGGCGACATCACCGCCCGCAGTCTGTGACCCGCGGCCTCGGGGGTCATAGACATTTGGCACGGAATCCGGTGTTAACGCGATTTACGCAGGTCAGCGAGCACGCTGCGTTTCTCTGTTCCGATCGCACTCACGCCGGATTCCGTTCGGATTCACCTGCCGCTGAAGGTCCATGCGCGACGCTGAACCTCAAATGCTGAGGTCCATGCGCGCCCCTGAACATCAGGGAGCTAAAGGTCGCACGACGTGATCGTGAGGCCGAGCGTGCCGGGGCCCACGTGGGCGCCGATCACCGCTCCGAGTTCCACCACCCGCAGCTCCACCAGACCGGCCAGCCGCTTTGGCAGGCGCTCTGCCAGCGCCTCGGCCCGTTCCCTTGCTTCCAAGTGCTGCACGGCCACCTCCACAGGCCCCTCTCCCGCCGCACGGACGGCCAGGTCCTCCAGGCGGGCGATGGCGCGTGACGACGTGCGGACCTTTTCCAGGAGTGAGATGTGGCCGTCCACGATGTGCAGCAATGGCTTGATCATGAGGGCCGAGCCCACCAGGGAGGCGGCGGTGCCGATGCGGCCGCCGCGCCGCAGGTGGTCGAGGGTGTCGACGTAGAAGAACGTCTGGGTGGTTTCCATACAGCGGCGGGCGGCCGATGTCACCGCCTCCAGGGAGGCGCCGTTCGCGGCGGCGCGGGCGGCGGCCAGGACGGGGTAGCCGAGGCCCATGGCGATCGAGCGGCTGTCGATCACTTCCACCGGGACGGGCGCCTGGGCGGCGGCCGTCAGGGCGGACTCGACGGTGCCCGAGAGCTCTCGGGAGAGGTGGATCGAGACGATCCCGGTCGCGCCTGCGGCAGCCAGGGAGGAGTAGCAGGAGGCGAAGCTTTCCGGCGAGGGGCGGGAGGTGCTGGCGGAGGCGAGGTCGCCGATGAAGGAGCCTGCATCGCGGCGGTAGCCGCCGCCCGAACGCACCCCGTCGTTGCCGAATCTCCCGTTGTCGGCCCTCTGGGCGCCGGATCTCCCGTTGTCGGCCCTCTCGACGCCAGTGCTCTCGGTGCCGGATCTCCCGGTGCTGATCCTCTCGTGGTGGGGCGCGTCGCTGTGGGGAGAGCTCTCGCGGGCGGGCCCACCGCCCGTGGGCTGGACCCGGCCCGAAGGCCCGGCCTCGCCCGCGGGGCGCCCGTCCGACGGTGCGCCGTCGATCCGGAACGCGGGCTCGTCGTACGACACACCCCCGGCGATCACCTGTACCGGCACCACCATGACACCCGGCACAGGCGGCAGATAAGCCGTCGAATCAGTGACAACAGCGACCAAGGGCGGCATAACCCGAGACTAGCTACTGAACGGGCGTCCCACCCCGCCACACCCGGCGCGGCTTCAGGCCGAAGGACCAGGCGAAGGCGCCCTCGTGGTCGGCGTCCCACTGCACGATGTCCGCCAGCCGGCCCGGCGCGAGGACGCCGCGGTCGGGAGCGCCCAGGACGGTGGCGCCGCCGAGGGTGGCCGCGCGCAGGGCGTCGTTGACGCTCATCCCGAACGCCGACACCGCCATGGCGATGACCAGGGACATCGAGGTGATGCCGCAGTAGCCGGGGTTGTGGTCGCTGCCGAGGGCGATCTGCACGCCGTGCTTGATCATCTGGCGGACCGGCGGGAGATGGCCACGCTGGAGGGCGGTGGCCGGGCAGACGACGGCGGGCACGCCGTAGCGGGACATGATCGCGATGTCCTCGTCCGACATGTGGTGCAGCCCGTCGGCGGAAGCGCAGCCGAGCTCGGCGGCCAGTTGGACGGCGCCGCGGCGGCTGAAGATGCCGGCGTGGATGCGCGGCAGCAGGCCGACGTTGCGGCCCGAGGCGAGCACCCAGCGGGACTCCTCGGTGGTGAAGTGGCCCTCGTCGCAGTAGACGTCGACGCTGTCGGCGCCCGCCGCGGCGGCGTCGGCGCACCAGGCGCCCACGGCCTCGACGTATTCGCGCTGCCGCCCGAAGTACTCGGGCGGCACGACGTGCGCCGCCAGGAACGTGACGTGCACCCGCGGCATCATCGGCTCCTTCTCCAGCTCGCGCAGGAGCCGGACGTCGGCCAGTTCGCCGTCGCGGGTGAGGTGGTAGCCGGTCTTGGCCTCGACCGTGGTGGTGCCGCTGAGCAGCCAGCCGCGCAGCCGCTCGCGTACGCCGTTGCAGAGGGTCCACGGGTCGGTGCCGCGCGTCACGGTGACGGTCGAGCCCACGCCGCCGCCCGCCGCGGTGATCGAGGCCGAGGTGGAGCCGCCGGTGCGGATGGCCAGCTCGGCGTAGCGGTTGCCGGCGTAGACGGGATGGGTGTGGGCGTCGATGAGACCGGGCGTGACGAGCGCGCCGCCCAGGTTTTCGACGTGGTCGACGTCGACGATGTCGTCGACCACCCCGGGCACGCTCTGCGGCAGGTCAGGCGCACGGCCGACCCACGCGATGCGGTCGTTGTGAACGAGGATGGCCGCGTTGCTGAGGACCTCGTTGCCGGTCCAGAGGCGGCCGATGTTGGTCAGCAGTCGAACGGTCACCGCATCACCGCCCTGCGTGATTCCCCACCCGCGCACCGGCATGAGCGCAGCGCACAGCGCACGGCCTGTGCCGCGCCCACTGAGTCCGCTCCGGGTCCGGACGACATGGGGGGTCTCCTGCTCTCATCCGCATTTGTTGTGCGGTGACCGTATCGCCGGAGCCATGATCCAGCGATTTCAGTTCAGTTACGTTATTTCACAGCTGGGCTCGCTGTACAGGGTTATTCGGAAGAAAGACCAATGATCCCAACCGTCACCCAGCCATACGTCGTCCCCACGGCCCCCGTTGACGACTTCCATACCTACAGTCATCGTCCGAAACCTAGAACCCGAAAACCAGAAACCCGCCGATGGGTTTGGCCAATGGTAGCAACCCCAGGGTTCAGGGACCACTGACGCTTTTGGGCAGGCATGCGTACTTTGCGGCGACAGTCACCCTCACCGAAGGCGACTTCGCACCGGGCGTCCCCACCGTACCGCGCCGATGAGGCCGCCCGGCCATAAAAAGCCCAGAGGCTAGAAGACGCGCTCCACAGGCTTGCCCACCCGCTCCAGCTCCTGCGACAGGCTGGGCAGCACGCGGGCGTGCAGGATCGTGCCGTCCGCCACGTGGTCCACGGAGAGCACTTCGCCCTCCTGGTGCGCCCGGGAGATCAGATCCCCCCTGTCGTACGGCACCAGCAGGTGAACCTCGTGATCCAGCCGAGGCAGCTCCCGCTCGATGACCGCCATCAGCTCGGGAATGCCGCGGCCGGTCCGCGCCGACACCACGACGCTGTCGCGCTCGCGCCGCATGATCCGGTCGATCACGTCCTGATCGGCCGCGTCGGCCTTGTTGATCACGACGATCTCGCGTACGTCCGAAGCGCCGTCGATGTCGGCCAGCACCTCGCGTACGGCGGCCAGCTGCCCCTCGGGGTCGGGGTGCGAGCCGTCCACCACATGCAGGATCAGGTCGGCCTCGGCCACCTCCTCCAGCGTCGAGCGGAACGCCTCGACGAGCTGGTGCGGCAGGTGCCGCACGAAGCCCACGGTGTCGGCGATCGTGAAGAGCCGGCCGTCCGGCGTGCGCGCCCGGCGCACGGTCGGGTCGAGGGTGGCGAACAGCGCGTCCTCCACCAGCACGCCCGCCCCCGTGACCCGGTTGAGCAGCGAGGACTTGCCCGCGTTGGTGTAGCCCGCGATGGCCACGGCCGGAACCTCGCGCCGCTGGCGCTGGTAGCGCATGGTGTCACGCGAGGTGGACATGCCGCTGATCTGGCGGCGCAGCTTGGCCATGCGCTCGCGGATGCGGCGGCGGTCCAGCTCGATCTTGGTCTCACCGGGGCCGCGGCCGCCGATGCCGACGCCGCCCGCGGCGCGACCGCCGACCTGCCTGGACAGGTTGCCACCCCAGCCGCGCAGGCGGGGCAGCAGATATTGCAGCTGTGCCAGCTCGACCTGGGCCTTGCCCTCGCGGCTCTTGGCATGCTGGGCGAAGATGTCGAGGATCAGCGCGGTGCGGTCGATGACCTTGACCTTGACCGTCTCTTCGAGCTGGCGGAGCTGGCCGGGGGTCAGCTCGCCGTCGCAGATGACGGTGTCGGCGCCGGTCGACTCGACCACGTCGCGGAGCTCGAGGGCCTTGCCGGAGCCGATGTAGGTGGCCGGGTCCGGCCTCTGGCGGCGCTGGATGAGCCCGTCGAGCACTTGCGAGCCGGCCGTCTCGGCCAGGAGCTTGAGCTCGAGCAGGGAGTTTTCCGCGTCGTCCACGGTGCCGGAGGTCCAGACGCCGACGAGGACGACCCGTTCCAGCCGCAGCTGCCGGTACTCGACCTCGGAGACATCCTGGAGTTCGGTCGAGAGGCCCGCCACGCGGCGCAGCGCCTGGCGCTCCTCGAGGTCCATGTCGCCGTTCTCGAACTCGTCGAAGTCGAGCGCGGAGTTATCGTGCATACGTGTCATCTCTATTAGGGAACGTCTGGACACCTCGGTGTCTTCCCACGATGGTGGCACGAGATCCGTGCCGCAATCATCCGGTTATCCAGCTGACATGGTGACGTCGCCCGAGCCCGAGGTCAGCGAGACCTTGTGCGGCGAGGAGCCGTCGTCCTTGACCGAGACCTTCGCGTCTCCGGATCCCATCTCGGTGTTCACGTCATAAGCCCCGTCGGGCACGGTGAGCAGGATGTCCCCGGAGCCGGACTTCAGCTCGGCGCTGTCGGGCGCGGAGGCGTACTTGAGCTCGATCCGCCCCGACCCCGCCTCGGCGACCACCTGCTTGCCCGCCAGCCCCGCGGCGTCCAGGTCGCCGGAGCCGAGCCGCGCGTCGAGCCGCCCGGTCAGGCTCCTGAGCGTGACGTCGCCCGAGCCCGCGTCCAGGTCGACGGCCAGCCCCTTGGGGATCTCGATCTTGTAATCGACGCTGCAGCTGCCCCAGTCCGACGGGCAGTCGTACGTGAGGAGCAGCGCCTCCCCTTCGACCTTGTGCTCGGTCTTCGGCTTGTCGTCGCTGCGCCAGTTCATGGTCTCCGTGACGCGGACGGCGTTCCCGTCGGTCTCGGTGACCACGGTGTCCCCCGAGCCGCTCTTCACCTGCAGCTTGGTCACCTTGTCCGTCACCTGGTAGGTCGTGGTGTCGTGGTTGTCGGGGCCCGCGATGCTCGCGAGCCCGCATCCGGTCAGCAGCAGTGCGGAGGCCAGCAGCCCGCCCGCGATCGCGATGGTCTTCATGCCGTAAATCCTGTCCGGGTACGTCCTGGCAGACATCGGGGATGCCCCCGACGACTCCCCGAGGGAACCCCAACCTTTGACCGGGGAGCACCGGCGGAGTACTTTCACTTCCACAATCCAGAACTCATTTTCCACGAAGCGGAAAGAGGTCCCATGGAGATCACCGGCCCGATACTCGACCGGTTCGACGAGATCCTCACGCCGGAGGCGCTCCATTTCGTGGCGGCTCTCCAGCGGGAGTTCGGCGCCAGGCGGCTGGAGCTGCTCGCGGCGCGCCAGGCGAGGCAGGCGGAGCTGTCGGCGGGCGGCGTGCTCGACTTCCTGCCGGAGACCAAGGAGATCAGGGAGGCCGACTGGCAGGTCGCGCCCCCGGCGCCCGGCCTGGAGGACCGCCGGGTGGAGATCACCGGCCCGGTCGACAAGAAGATGACCATCAACGCGCTCAACTCCGGCGCCAAGGTCTGGCTCGCCGACTTCGAGGACGCCAACTCCCCGCTCTGGGAAAACTGCGTGACCGGCCACCTCAACCTGCGCGACGCGCTCGACCGCACGATCGACTTCGAGACCGGCGGCAAGACATACGCGCTCAGGCCCGACGACGAGCTGGCCACGATCGTGGTGCGCCCGCGCGGCTGGCACCTGGACGAGAAGCACTCCCAGGTGGACGGACGGCCGGTCGCGGCATCGCTGTTCGACTTCGGGCTCTACTTCTTCCACTGCGCCAAGCGGCAGATCGACAAGGGCAAGGGCCCGTATTTCTACCTGCCCAAGATGGAGTCCCACCTGGAGGCGCGGCTCTGGAACGACGTGTTCACCAGGGCGCAGGAGCTCCTCGGCATCCCGCACGGCACGATCAGGGCGACCGTGCTCATCGAGACCTACCCGGCCGCGTTCGAGATGGAGGAGATCCTGTACGAGCTCCGCGACCACTCGGCGGGCCTCAACGCGGGCCGCTGGGACTACCTGTTCAGCGTGATCAAGAAGTTCCGCACCAGGGGCCGCGAGTTCCTGCTGCCCGAGCGGAACGCGGTCACGATGACCGCCCCGTTCATGCGCGCGTACACCGAGCTGCTGGTGCGCACGTGTCACAAGCGCGGCGCGCACGCCATCGGCGGCATGGCGGCGTTCATCCCCTCGCGGCGCGACCCCGAGGTGAACGCGGTGGCGCTGGAGAAGGTGCGGGCGGACAAGACGCGCGAATCGGGCGACGGGTTCGACGGGTCGTGGGTGGCCCACCCCGACCTGGTGCCGGTGTGCCGGGAGGTGTTCGACGGCGTGCTGGGCTCGCGCCCCAACCAGCTGGACCGGCTGCGCGAGGACGTCAACGTGACCGCCACCGCGCTGCTGGCCGTCTCCGAGACGCCGGGCGAGATCACCGAGGCCGGGCTGCGCAACAACGTGGACGTGGCGCTGCGCTATCTGGCCGCGTGGATGGGCGGCCTGGGCGCGGTGGCGATCCACAACCTCATGGAGGACGCCGCCACGGCCGAGATCTCGCGCTCGCAGATCTGGCAGTGGATCCACAACGACATCACGCTCGCCGACACGGGCGCGCAGGTGACGAAGGAGCTGGTCGAGCAGATCATCTCGGAGGAGCTGGCCAAGCTCGCCGAGGAGCCCGGCTACGACGAGAAGCTGTACGGCCAGGCGACGGCCCTGTTCAAGGAAGTGGCGCTGGACGACGACTTTGCCGAATTCCTGACACTTCCGGCCTATGCTCAAATGCCGTAGAACAGAGGTTAGGGGGGATCGGTGCTGGAAACGCTGACGGCCGCCCTGCGCTCGCTGCTGCCCCACGACTCGGTGATCACCGATCCGGTACGCCTGCGCACGTACGAGTGCGACGGCCTCACCTACCACCGGGCGACGCCCGGCGTGGTCGTGCTGCCCGACACCGCCGAGCAGGTCGCCCGCGTCGTACGGCTCTGCAATGACTTCGGCGTGCCCTTCGTGGCCAGGGGCTCGGGCACCGGTCTGTCGGGGGGCGCGCTCCCCCGCGAGGACGGCGTGCTCATCGTCACCTCCAAGATGCGCAGGATCCTGGAGATCGACCTGGAGAACCGCAGGGCGGTCGTCGAGCCCGGCGTCACGAACCTGGCCATCACCGAGGCCGTGCGCGACCGCGGCTACTACTACGCGCCCGACCCCTCCAGCCAGCAGGTCTGCTCCATCGGCGGCAACGTCGCGGAGAACTCCGGCGGCGCCCACTGCCTCAAGTACGGCTTCACGGTCAACCACGTCGAGGCCTGCGAGATCGTCACGCCCGACGGCGACCTGGTCACGCTCGACCGCATGGACCCCGGCTACGACCTGCTGGGCGCGTTCATCGGCTCGGAGGGCACGCTGGGCGTCGCCACCAAGATCACGGTACGCCTGAGCCGCGCACCCGAGGCCGTCACCACGGTGCTGGCCGCGTTCGAGAGCATCGAGCAGGGCGGGCAGGCGGTCTCCGCGATCATCGGAGCCGGCATCGTGCCCGCCGCCATCGAGATGATGGACGCGCTCGCCATCGAGGCGGCCGAGGCAGCCGTGGCCTGCCGCTACCCGGAGGGCGCGGGCGCCGTGCTGATCGTGGAGCTGGACGGGCCGCACGCCGAGGTGGAGCGGCAGTTCGCGCAGCTCACGGAGATCTGCTCGGGCGCGTTCGAGCTGCGGGTGGCGGCCGACCCGGCCGAGCGGGCGGCGATCTGGAAGGGCCGCAAGTCGGCGTTCGCCGCCGTCGGGCGCATCAGCCCGGCCTACATCGTGCAGGACGGGGTCGTGCCGCGCACGTCGCTGCCCGGCGTGCTGGCCGCCATCGACCGGCTCTCCCAGGAGCACGGCATCAGGGTGGCCAACGTCTTCCACGCCGGAGACGGCAACCTGCACCCGCTCGTGCTGTTCGACGACGCGGAGCCGGGGGCCGGCGAGCGGGCCGAGGTGGTCTCCGGCGCGATCCTCGACCTGTGCATCGAGAACGGCGGCTCGATCACGGGCGAGCACGGTGTCGGGGTGGACAAGTCGCGTTACATGCCGAAGATGTTCAGCGCGGACGACCTGGACACCATGCAGCTCGTCCGGTGCGCGTTCGACCCCCAGGGCCTGTCGAACCCGGGCAAGGTGTTCCCCACCCCGCGCCTGTGCGGCGAGGTCCCAGGAGTGCGCAAGGGCGTGCATCCGCTGGTGGAGTCGGGGAAGGCGGAGCAATTTTGATGGGGCGGTGCTGATGCCGGCCGACATGCCGGCCAACATGGGGGCCACCGTCAGGCAGGCGGACGCGGACGACGCCGTCAACGGCGTGCTGCCCCGATGGGTCGCGCTGCCCGAGACCGTCGAGGAGGTCTCGGCCGTGCTGCGGGCCTGCGCCGAGCAGGACCTCGCGGTGGTGCCCGCGGGCGGCGGCACGAAGCTGCACTGGGGGCCGCCGCCCGAGCGGTGCGACGTCCTGCTGGACATGTGCTGCATGAACGCCGTCCTCGAGCACGCCGCGGGCGACCTCGTGGTGCGCACGCAGGCCGGACTGACCATGCACGCCCTGGCCGCCGCGCTCGCGGACAGGGGCCAGGAGCTCGCGCTCGACCCGCCGTTCACGGAGCACACGACGGTCGGCGGCACGCTCGCCACCGCGACGGCGGGCCCGCGCGCCTTCCGCTACGGCACCGCCCGCGACCTGCTCATCGGCATCACGGTCGTGCTGCCCGACGGGACGATCGCGAAGTCCGGCGGCAAAGTGGTCAAGAACGTCGCGGGCTACGACCTCGGCAAGCTCTTCACCGGCTCGCAGGGCACGCTCGGCGTGATCGCGGAGGCCACGTTCCGGCTGCACCCGCTGCCCGCGGACCGCCGCTGGCTCGTCGCGAGCGCCGGACAGTCTCCTGCGCCCTCGAATGACGTGCTGCTGCGCCTGGCCGCCTCCCAGGCCGAGCCGTCCGCCGTGGAGATCGACTGCCCTGACGGCAAGAACACGACCGTCGCGGTGCTGGTGGAGGGCTCGGCGGCCGAGGCGCGGGCGCTGGCGCTGCGCGAGGTGCTCGGAGACGGCGCGGTCACGGCCGAGGCGCCGGAGTGGTGGGGGCTGATACTCAGGGACGACCTGCTTCTTGAGGCGCGCTTCCCGCCCGCGCACACGGTGGAGGCGCTGGCCGCCGCCCGGGACGCCCGGTTCTCGTTCCGCGGGTCCGCCGCCTCGGGGCGGGCCTACCTGGAGAGCTGGGGCGACATCCCGGAGGAGGAGCTGGCGGCCGTCGTCACCCGGCTGCGGGCCCGGATCGAGGCGCTGGGCGGGCGCGTGAGCGTGCTGGCCGCGCCGTACGAGGGCGCCGACAGGTGGGGGCAGGTGAGCGCACTGCCGTTGATGCGGCGGGTCAAGGAACGCTTCGATCCCGGGCGCAGGATGTCTCCGGGCCGGTTCCTGGGAGGCATTTGATATGGAGCGGCGAGCCGGGCCGGAGAGAGCGAGGGCGTCCAGCCCTACGCCAACGGAGGACCGAGGGAGCGCGACCATGGGCGCAGACCCCGAGCTGATCAACGACTGCGTGCACTGCGGGTTCTGCCTGCCGACGTGCCCCACGTACGTGTTGTGGGGCGAGGAGATGGACTCGCCGCGCGGGCGGATCCACCTGATGAAGCAGCACGTCGAGGGCACCCCGATCACGCCGGAGATGGCCGGGCACTTCGACGCCTGCCTGGGGTGCATGGCGTGCGTCACGGCCTGCCCTTCCGGAGTCCAGTACGACCGCCTGATCGAGCAGACCAGGGCCGAGGTGGAGCGGCGGCATGTACGCGATCCGCAGGAGCGGGCCGTACGCGGCATCGTGTTCAGCCTGTTCCCCTACCCGCGCAGACTCCGGCTGCTGCGGCCGGCGATGCGGCTGGCCGAGCGCATGGCGCCCGTCCTCACCAGGGCGAACCCCAGCCTCGGCGCCATGGCCGCGCTCGCGCCGCGCGTGGAGCGCCGGCAGCGCATGCCGCGCATCGTAAGAGCGAGGGGCGAGCGCAGGGCCGTGGTGGGCATGCTCACCGGCTGCGTGCAGGGCGAGTTCTTCCCGCAGGTGAACGCGGCCACCGCGCGGGTGCTCTCGCTGGAGGGCTGCGACGTGGTCATCCCCCGCGGCCAGGGCTGCTGCGGGGCGCTCAGCGTGCATTCGGGCCGCGACGACCAGGCCAGACGGCTGGCGCGCAGGACGGTGCGGACGTTCGAGAAGGCCGGGGTGGACACCGTCGTGGTGAACGCGGCCGGCTGCGGCTCTTCGATGAAGGAGTACGCCGAGTTGCTCGGGCGCGAGCCCGGGTTCAGGGTGGTCGATCTGTCGGAGTACCTCGCCGAGCTGGGGCCCGTGGCCAAGCGGCACCCGCTGCCGCTCACCGTCGCCTACCACGACGCCTGCCACCTGGCCCACGCCCAAGGGGTGCGCGCCCAGCCGCGCGAGCTGCTGAGCGGCATCCCCGGCCTGGAGATCCGCGAGATCCCCGAGTCGGCCATCTGCTGCGGCTCCGCGGGCACGTACAACATCTTCCAGCCGGAGGCCGCCCGCGACCTCGGCGACAGGAAGGCCGCGGCGGTGGCCACGACCGGCGCCGACCTGCTGGTCTCCGCCAATCCCGGCTGCACCATGCAGATCGCCTCGGCCATGCGGCGCGCCGGCGCGCAGATCAGGGTGGCCCACACGGCCGAGGTGCTCGACGCCTCGCTGCGCGGGGTCGCCCTATGAGTGTGCAGTCGGTGGAGCGGGCGCTCGACGTGCTGGAGGCGCTGGCCGAGCACGGGGGCGAGGCGGGCCTGTCGGAGATCGCCGCCAGGACCGGGCTGCCGTACGGGACCATCCACCGGCTGCTGCGGACCCTGCTCGCCCGCGGCTACGTGCGGCAGGAATCCGACAAGAGGTACGCCCTGGGCGGCGGCCTCGTGCGCCTGGGCGGCATCGCCGAGGGCATGGTCGGCGTATGGGCGCAGCCGTACCTGACGAAGATGGTCGAGCTGTCGGGTGAGACCGCGAACCTGGCCGTGCTCGAAGGCGACTTCGTCGTCTACGTGGCGCAGGTGCTCTCACCGCGCAGGCTGCGCATGTTCGCCGAAGTAGGCAGGCGGGTGCTGCCGCACAGCACCGCCGTGGGCAAGGTGCTGCTGGCCGGACGGCCCGCCGCCGAGGCGGTCGCCGTCTTCGAGCGCACCGGCATGCCGCGCCGCACCCCGAACACGATCACCGACATGACCGCCATGCTGGCCGAGCTCGATCGCGTCAGAGCGCGGGGCCACGCCATGGACCTGGGCGAGGAGGAGCTCGGCGTGCACTGCCTGGCCGTGCCCGTGTGGGACGGCGACCGGGTGGTGGCCGCGATGTCGGTCTCCGGGCCCGCCGAGCGCATCGACGCGCTCGACCGCGACGACCTGGCCGAGGGCATGCGCAAGATCGCCGTCGGCTTCGGCAACGAGCTCAGCCCAGCGGCCGGCCCTGACGTCGGCGCCCGCTGAATAAGCCGGCGGATCGGCTATTACCGTTAGGGCATGTGTAGAAGCATCAAGACGCTCCGGCCCCCGTACACCGAGAGCGTGACCGAGGAGGACGTGCGGGCGGCGGCGCTGCAGTACGTCAGGAAGATCTCCGGCTTCCGCGCGCCCGCCGCGCACAACGCGGAGGCGTTCGACCGGGCCGTCGAGACGATCACGAAGGCGTCGGAGGAGCTTCTCGGGGCGCTCCAAGTTCGCGGATCGCGTTGACAGGCACCCGCTGTCGGAGAAATGTTCCCTCGTGTAGGCCCAAGCGAGGGAGCTCCCCATGATCAGCGGGCTTTACCAGGGACAGGACGACGACTCGCAGCTGGCGCTCCGCGTCGACGTCGACGGGGCCAGGCCCACCGGGCGGGTGAGCGGCGACCTGTTCACCGTGGCGGGCGCGACGACCTCCTACGTCGGCTCGTTCGTGGTCGACGCCCCCACCGTGCACGCCGCGGGTGACGAGGCGCGGGTCCAGGGCCGCGGGGTCTTCACGTTCGAGACCCCGGTGAAGGACGTGAGCGTCACGATCGTGGACGGGTCGGGGACGGCCGCGGTCGCGGGGCGCACGTACCAGGTGGCCCTCGCCTCGCTGTACTTCCGCAGCGTGCTGCTCGAGCAGGACTCCGTCATCGGGACCGTGCCGTTCGCGTCGTACCACACCGGCACGCTGCCCGGGCCGAGCGGCTCGCCGGCCAGGGAGCTGAGCGTGAGCGCCGCGTACGCGGAGGCGGGCATCGAGCTGACCCTCGCGCAGCCGGGCGTCATCCCGGTTGACGGGTCCGGCGCGGACCTGGCGTGGGACGACGCCGAGCTGCATCACGCGATGACCCAGCAGTTCAGCGCGTTCGGCGACGCGCCGGCCTGGCGGATGTGGCTGCTGGTGGCGAGCAAGCACGTGGGCGGCTTCCGGGGGATCATGTTCGACTACAACGACGCGCACCAGCGGCAGGGGTCCGCGGTGTTCTACGACGTGATCAAGGGAACGACGCCGCAGGCGCGGCGGGCGCAGTTACGTACGTACGTGCACGAGCTCGGGCACGCCTTCAACCTGTTGCACTCCTGGCAGAAGAACCTCGGCACCCCACCCCAGCCCTTGGGCCCGCAGGGCGGCTTCGGCGACCTCTCGTGGATGAATTACGTGCAGAACTACCTCCCCGGCGGTGAACAGGGTTACTGGGCGGCCTTCCCCTTCCAGTTCACGGACGCGGAGCTGGTCCACCTGCGTCACGGCTTCTACCGCGACGTCGCCATGGGCGCGAACGCGTTCGGCACCGGGGCCGCCGAGATCGCGCCGTTCGAGCAGCCGGTCGAGGACCGTTCGGGGCTGCGCCTGGAGCTGCGTGCCAAGGAGTCGTTCGAGCTGGGCGAGCCCGTGGTGGTGGAGCTCAAGCTCTCCTGCGCCGGCGAGCCCCGCACGACGCACGGCCACCTGCACCCCGACACCGAGTTCACGCAGGTGTCGATCACGCAGCCGGACGGCAGAACCGTGCTGTACCGGCCGATGATGCGGCACTGTGTGGACTCCTCGCCGGAGATCCGGCTGGACGCCGGCAATCCGGCCATGTACCGGAGCGCGTACATCGGCCACGGCCGCGACGGCCACTACTTCCAGCAGCCCGGCGAGTACCACGTCCGGGCCCAGTACATCGCCGCCGACGGCTCGCGCATCGTCTCCCCCGCGTGCCTGGTCAGGGTGCGCTTCCCGGTCAGCCGCGACGACCACCAGGTGGCCGCGCTGATGCTGGGCGAGGAGCAGGGCCGGCTGTTCTCGCTGCTCGGCTCCGACTCGCCCACGTTGCGCTCGGGGAACCTGGCGCTGGACGAGGTCATCGACCGGTACGGCACCCACCCGCTGGCCGTCTACGCCCGCATGGTCAAGGGGCTGAACGCGGAGCGCGAGTTCAAGGCGCTGACGGCCGGCAAGCGGCTGCGCGTCCGGCCGCCGGACCCCAAGCAGGGCATCGAGCACCTCACCCGGGTCGCCGGGGACGCGAGCATCGACAACATCACCCTGAACATGGTGATGCGCCGCCTGGCCAGGGCCGAGGCGCGGCAGGGCGACCTCCGGCGGGCGAACGCGGTGATGGACCAGATGGTCGCCACGTTCCAGGCCAAAGGGGTGAACCCCATCGTCATGGGGCAGATACGGCACCAGGCCGAGCTGACGAAGGAGGCACTCGCCGCCGAGGCGTGATCACTCCAGCAGGCGCTGCTGGGCGGCGAGGAAGCCCGCGTGGAAGCGGGTCCTGGCGCCCAGGCGTTCGGACAGCACCTGCACGCGCCGCTGCACCGTGCGCGGCGAGAGCCCCAGCTGCCGGGCGATGGCGTCGTCCTTCATGCCGGCCGCCAGCAGCGCCAGCACCTCCGTGTCGGGGGGCTGCGGCCACATCTCGTGCTCCAGCGTGTCCTCGGCGGTCAGGCGGAGCGGCACGGCGGTGCGCCACAACGTCTCGAACAGCCCGACCAGGGCGTCGAGCAGCGCGGACGGGTGCACCACCAGCGCGCTCTCCACGGCCCTGTCCTCGTCGGACACCAGGGGCAGGATGGCGGTGCGGGCATCGGCGATGGCCAGCTTGACCGGCACCTGCCCGAGCCTGGCCTGCTCGCCGTCGGCGATGGCGCGGCGCGTGTGGGCCAGCATGCCCGGGTGCTCGAACGCCTGCGGGCCGTAGATCCCGCGGGTGGGCGCCCCCTGGCGGGCCGCGCGCCGGCGGTTTTCCCGGTCGTCGCTGACGTCCACGGCGTACGGCGGATGCACCAGGACGAGCATCTCCCGCGTGGCGTTGCGTTCCATCTGGAGATAGCGGCGGGCCACGGCGTCGCGCCCGCTCACCACCTCGAGCACCTCCTCCGGGTGCGGCCCGCTGCGCTCGGCGACCTCGGTGGCCAGCAGCGCGGCGGCGGCCCGGCTGTGCGTGATCTCCTCCTGGCGGCGCGCGACGAGGATGTCGATGGCGATGTTCGGGGGCGTGGCGATCAGCCGCAGCGGGCGGCCGGCCACCCGGGAGATCAGGCCGAGGTCCTCCAGCCTGGGCAGCATGCGGCGGATGGCGGCAGCCGACGAGCCGGTCTCGGCGGCGAGCTCGCTCAGCGTGGCCGGGCCGTGCCGGAGGAGCGCGCGGTAGGCGGTCTCCTCGGTGACGGTGACGCCGAGTCCCTCCAGTAAGCGCCGCTGCGCCATCTCGCCTCTCTCTTGACATGCCATGATCCGCGTTCAGAGTACTCATGCTTGTTCGAGGATGCGTGGGGCTTTCAGGACCTCGCCCGATCCTCGAGCGGCGAGGCCGCGACACGTCGCCCTGGACGCGTTGTAAGGCCGTTTATGGGCACTTGACCTAGACTTTACGAAAACTCGGACAAGTCTGGGGGATGGCGTGGGGCGGCGAGTTCGGGGATTCATGGCCGGTGTGGCCACGGTTGCGGTGCTGGCGGGCTGCGGCGGTCTGGAGGTGCAGTCCACGGGCGGCTCCGGCGAGACCTCCAAGCCGGACTCGGCCTCGGTCTCGGACGCCCGCAAGAAGCTGGCCAGGCTGTCGGTGAAGGGGCGCGCGCCGAAGACCGGGTTCGACCGCGACAAGTTCGGCCCCGCCTGGTCGGACGTGGACCACAACGGGTGCGACACCCGTAACGACATACTCAAGCGCGACCTGGTGGACGAGAAGTTCAAGGCCGGCACGCACGACTGCATCGTGCTGACCGGCACGCTGCACGACCCGTACAGCGGCAAGACGATCAACTTCAGGCGCGGCCAGGACACCAGCACGGACGTGCAGATCGACCACCTGATACCGCTGTCGGACGCCTGGCAGAAGGGCGCCCAGCAGTGGTCGGCGGACAAGCGCAAGCAGTTCGCCAACGACCCGCTGAACCTCCTGGCCGTGGACGGCCCGCTGAACGGCCAGAAGAGCGACTCCGACGCGGCCACCTGGCTGCCGCCGCGCAAGGCGTACCGGTGCGCCTACATCGCCCGCCAGATCGAGGTGAAGGCGAAGTACGCGGTCTGGGTGACGTCGGCGGAGAAGAACGCCATGGAGACCATCCTCGCGGACTGTTGATCCCGGTCAGGTGATCAGTGAAGATCCGGCCATGCGAGTATCAAGCCGGATCAGTGTGCTGATGGCCATGGTGGCCACCCTCGCCACCACGGCCAGGGCGGCGACCAACCTCGTGGTCCTCGACTGGAACATCGCTCCGATCGGGGCTGATCCTCACCGGCGACTTCAACGCCCTGCCCACGGACGCGCTGTCGAAGAAGTTCGTGAGCGCGGGCTGGGTGGACACCGGCGCCAGGTACGCCGACAAGCCGACCCTCGGCGACGCCCGCATCGACTACATCTACACGAGAGGCGTCCACGACGAGCGGCGCCGTCCTGTCGAGCACCCTGTCCGACCATCGGCCCGTCGTCATGAAGATGACCCGCTGACGCGCCGGGCGCGGCGACCTGGGTGCCTCTGTGTCGCCGCGCGCTCCAGGGCGTCCACACGGGCCTGTACGCGGCGCCGCGTCCTTCCGGGTCCCGCAGGGACTCCGCGTCCAGCCTGAGGCCCGTCAGAGGGGTGCGCAGGCGGTGTGACAGGTCGGCCACCGACTCGCGCTCCGCCGCCAGCAGCCCGTCGATCCGCCCCGCCAGATGGTTGAGCGCCAGCGCCACGGAACGCACCTCGGGCGGCCCGCCCGGCTCCGCCCGAGCCGTGAGATCGCCTCCGGCCAGCCGGTGCGAGACACGCGCGAGCCCGTCCACCGGCCTGGTCACGGCCAGCGCCAGGTCGGGCGTGCCCACCGCGAGCGCCACGGACTCGGCGGCGGCGGTCGCCCTGCTCATCGCGCTGTTCTCGGCCACGGCCCGGATGAGCAGCGCCATCGGCACCAGCAACGCGATCAGAACCAGGGACGTCGTCGCCGCCACCAGCAGCGCCAGCCACCGTCTCACGACCGCACCCCCGGCCCGGACCCGCGCACCCCTGCATGCGCGTGCCTCATGACGGTTCGACCAGCTTGACGCCGACGCCGCGGACCGTGTGCAGGTAGCGGGGCTCCGCGGCCGTCTCACCGAGCTTCCTGCGCAGCCACGACAGGTGCACGTCCACGGTCTTGTCCGCGCCCCCGTACGGCAGCTGCCACACCTCCGTCAGCAACTCCCGCTTGGTCACCACCTCACCGGGCCGCGCGGCGAGATAGTGGAGCACGTCGAACTCGCGCGGCGTCAGATCCAGCGCGGCCCCGTCGAGCGTGGCCGTACGCGCCCGCGGGTCCACCCGCAGCGCCCCCACGGCCAGCGGCTCGGGGACCGAACCGCCGGCCCGCCGCAGCACGGCCCGCACGCGCGCGTCGAGCTGCGCCGCGCTGTACGGCTTGACCACGTAGTCGTCCGCCCCCGCGTCCAGCACCGGCACCATCTCGGCGTCCCCGTCGCGGGCGGTCGCCACGATGACCGGCACCCGGCTGACCGCCCGCAACATGCGAAGCAGCTCCACCCCGTCGAGGTCCGGCAGCCCCAGATCGAGCACGATCAGGTCAGGTCGGTCCTGTACGGCCAGCCGCAGCCCGTCCAGCGCCGTCGGCGACGAGGACACGGCATGCCCCAGCTCCCGCAGGCCCCGGCTGAGCGCCGTACGGATCGCCACGTCGTCCTCGATGAGCAGGATGTCGGCCATATACAAGAACTTGACTTGCTCCCCGGCCTGAAGCCCCGGGGATTCCCGTGCCGCTCAGGCGGCAGTTCGCGGCGCGTCACCCGCGCCGGGAACTGTGGTACAGGATGCTTGACGCTTCACCGACCCAGCCGGGTCTCCACGCCCTGACACGACCAGCCCGGCCGCCTGTCCTCTCGTCTTGATGTTCTTCGCAGCGTTCACATCAGCG
>NZ_JBEFAK010000058.1:0-57064 GCF_040137845.1 Nonomuraea sp. B19D2
ACCTCATCCGCCTGGATGCCTGGTGGAACGGACACCCGCTCGACCGGACCCGCACCAGCCACCTCGCCCGCCTCGAACTGGCAGAACTCGCTCTCGCAGCCTGAGACGAGTTAACCAGCAGGATCGACGCCGTGACCGAGCCGCTTGGCCCCCCGGTTATGCGCGTGGCGCAGGTGCTTCGGCACGAGGCCGAAGCTACCGCGCTTGACGTCGGCGATGGCCGCGTCGATCGCGGTGATGACGGAGTTGGACTTGGGGGCGGTCGCGATGTAGATGGTGGCCTCGGCGAGCGGGATCCTGGCCTCGGGCAGCCCGATCAGCTGCGTCGCCTCGGCCGCCGCGACCGCGACCTGCAGCGCCTGGGGGTCGGCCATGCCCACGTCTTCAGCCGCGTGGACCATGAGTCTGCGCGCGATGAAGCGCGGATCCTCGCCCGCCTCGATCATGCGGGCGAGGTAGTGGATCGCGGCGTCGGGGTCGGAGCCGCGCAGCGACTTGATGAACGCGCTGATCACGTCGTGGTGCTCGTCGCCGTCGCGGTCGTAACGCAGCAGCGCGCGGTCGATCGAGCCCGACACGATCTCGGCCGTCACCACGGGCTTGCCCTTGCCCTCCTCCCCGTCGGCGTACGCTGCGCCGCTCTGCGCGGCGTCACCGCCCGCGAGCGCCGACGCCGCGGCGGCCTCGAGCCCCGTCAGCGCCCGCCGCGCGTCGCCCGAGGCGAGCTGCACGAGCGCGTCGAGCGCGTCGTCGGCGAGCTCGACCCCGCCACCGAGCCCGCGCGCATCCGCCACCGCCCGCCGCAGCAGCGTGCGGAGGTCGTCGTCGGTGAGCGGCTCCAGCGTCAGCAGCAGCGAGCGCGACAGCAGCGGGCTGATCACCGAGAACGACGGGTTCTCGGTCGTCGCCGCGACGAGCGTCACCCAACCGTTCTCGACGCCGGGCAGCAACGCGTCCTGCTGAGCCTTGGTGAAGCGGTGGATCTCGTCGAGGAACAGCACCGTCGAAACGCCGTAGAGATCCCGATCGCCCCGCGCCCGCTCCATGACCGTGCGCACATTTTTGATGCTCGCGGTCACCGCCGACAGCTCGACGAACTTGCGGCCGCCGGAGTGGGCGATCACCTGCGCCAGGGTGGTCTTCCCCGTGCCGGGAGGCCCCCACAGGATCACCGAGACCGCACCTCCGCCGCCCTCGGCGCCGGCGGCGAGCACCCGCAGCGGCGAGCCCTGACGCAGCAGGTGCTGCTGCCCGACCACCTCGTCGAGCGAGCGCGGGCGCATGCGAACCGCAAGCGGCGCAGCGGTGGGCGCGGCAAGGACCGAGCTGCTCACGAGGACTCGCCGTCGAAGCCGTAGACGCCGTAGACGCCGATTGTCACCATCCTGTGCACCGGGAAATCACCCACCTGTCTGCTGCTCGTGCCGCCTCCGGCAGCCCTGCGGAGGCGGCGAGATCGCATCACGCGACGGCGGTCCCCTCAAGCTCGACCATCAGGTCGGGGATCGCCAGCCGGGTCACCCCGAGCATCGTGGTGGACGGTGCCACCCCGGCGGCGCCCAACCGCGCCGCCAGCACGCCGTAGTGCTCGAAGAGCCGATCGACGTCGGTGGTGTAGACGTTGAGCCGGACGAGGTTCGCCAGGGACATGCCGGCCTCGCCGAGCACGGCCTCCAGGTTGTCGAGGCTCAGCGCCAGCTGCGCCGCCATGTCACCGGCGTGCTGGGGCTTGCCGTCACCGCTCATCGCGGTCTGCCCGGCGCAGTACAGGGTCCGGGTGTGCCCGGAGACGATCTCACCCTGGTTGTAGCCCAGCTCCACCGACCACGCCCACGGGTTGACCGCCGTTCGCTCCATCGCCACATCAGCTCCATTCGAATTGTCGACATTACGGACGTCCATCGGCTCGGCAGCCGCCATCTGCGACGTCGCGGTGATGAGCCTCCCAAACAAATCACGACATCCTGTGTCGTGTATTTCGGCAAAGTTCTCGCGTGCGCGCCGACCGGTTGGTCTCACTGGTGCTGCTGCTGCGGCAGCACGGCCGGCTGTCCGCGGCCACGCTGGCCCGCGAGCGAGCCGCGTAAGCAATCCAGAGAAATCCCAGCTCAAGCGATCTCGGTGGGAGCGGCATCCGGGTGGCCGGTACAGATGACGGTCGCCGTGCTCGGCGTTTGCTCCACCCGGACATCCGTACAGGTTGATTGTCTGGCAGACCGACCTCGCCCTATCTCAGGCCACCGACGGACAGCCCTCCGCGCCAGTGCCGCTGAAGCGTGAAGAAGGCGATGACGAGGGGAACAACCGACACCAGCGCGCCCATGATGATGAGGCTCCAGAGGGAGGTGCTGCCCGCGTTGTTCGCCGAGGCGATTCCCTGCCAGAGACCGAGTCCGACAGTGACGGGGAAGAGGCGGTTGTCGGAAAGCATGGCGAGAGGCAGGAAGTAGTTGTTCCAGGACGCCACGGCAGACAGGAGCAGCACTGTGACCACCGCGGGCCGCATCAGGGGGAATGCGACCTGGAGGAACGTTCGTACCTCACCCGCACCGTCGGCCCGCGCCGCGTCCAGGATCTCGTCGGGAACCGCGTCGCGCGCGTATACGTGCATCAGGTAGACGCCGAACGGGTTGAGCAGCGATGGAAGGATCACCGCCCAGATCGTGTTGGTCAGGCCGAACTCGGAGAACATCGTGAAGGTGGGGATTACCAGGGCCGTCGCCGGCACCATCAACGCGCCGAGCACGAGTGAGAAGCTGAAGCGCCTGGCGGCGAATCGGTACTTGGCGAATCCATAGCCGGCCAGGACGGCCAGGATCGTGGCGCCGACGCCGCCCGCGAGTGCGTACAGCGTGGAGTTGAGGATCCACCTGCCGTAGATGCCGTTGTCATAGGTGAACAGTTGCTCGAGGTTGCCGAGGTAGTCGATCCGGTCGGCGAACCACAGGGTGTTGCCGCCGCCGAACAGGCCGGGAGCATCCTTGGAGCTGTTGACGATGACCCACCAGAACGGCACGAGGAAGTACACGACCAGGAAGCCGAGGAGCACCTGCAGGGGGAGGTGGCGTTGTGGCCGGCGGCGGACGCCGGCGCGGGAACGGTCGCTCATCACAGAAAGCTCCTCCGCTTGCGGGTGAAGAACAGGAAGGCGTAGACGCCGACGAAGACGATCCCGCCGAGGGCGAAGGAGATCGCCGATCCGTAGTTGAAGTTCGCGAGTGCGAACGCCTGCTGATATGCGTACATGTTGGGGGTGAAATCCGGTCCGATCGCGCCGGCCGCAAGGGAACGCAGAATCTGCGGTTCGTTGAAGAATTGCAGGGTGCCGATAAGCGAGAAGACCAGGATCAGCAGCAGTGCGGGGGCGATCAGCGGGATTTTGATCCGGAGTGCGATCTGCCATTTGCCGGCACCGTCCATGCGGGCGGCCTCGTAGAGTGCCGGGTCGATGCCCTGGAGCGCCGCATACAGGATGATCATGTAATAGCCGGCCCACTGCCAGGTGACGACGTTGACCAGACCGTAGAAGATCAGGTTGCTGCTGAGGAAATCAGGCGGGGCGGCGCCGAACAGGCCGAAGAGATCGGAGAGCGGCCCGAAGCTCTTGCTGTACAGAAATCCCCACATGACTGCCCCGATGACCGTGGGAATCGCATAGGGGAGGAAGATCATGAGACGGGAGAAGCGGGCGAACAGAGAGGTCATGGCATCCAGAATCAGGGCCATCGCAAGAGCCACGACGATCTGCAGCGGGATGGAGACCAGCGAGAAGCGGATGACGAACCATGACCCGGAAAGAAAGCTCGGGTCGGTGAACGCCTTCACGTAATTGTCGAGGAAGACGAAGCTGGTGCCGCCGATCAGCCTTTTCTGGAAGAGGCTGAGGTACAGCGCGTACACGAGCGGAGTGATGAGCAACGCCAGGAAGACGATCCCGAATGGCCCGACGAAGAGCCACCCCATCACATGCTCACGGAGGCGCACCTTGCCGCGAATTTTGTGCGTCCTGTTTCGGGTGCTTGGCACACTCTTGTCGATCATGAGGGTCAACCTGGACTCCGGGCTGTCGATGCTGAGGGATCGCGGGTGGGTCGGCGGAGTGGAAGACGGCCCACCCTTCACGTCACTGAACGGTGAAGCCTTGCTCCTTGGCGTAGTTCGTCACGTCCTCCTGGAGCCGGTCGGCAGCCTGCGCACCGGTGACGGAGCCCTCGATGAGCGCGCTGACCTGCTTGGTCATGGCGTCGAAGTAGTACTGGCCGAACGGGCTGTAGGTGACGCCCTTGTAGGCGTTGGCCGCGGGAACGTAGACCTCCTTGTTCGCCTGCTGGCCGTCGAAGAACGCGACCTTCAAGTTCACGAACTCGGGGTCGTTGAGCGCCCTGAGGTTCAGCGGGAAGATGATCTGGTTGGTCCAGCCGTGGGTGAGCGACTCCTTGTCGGCGTAGAGGCCGTACGCCACCTTCGCCGCGAGTTCGGGGTTCTTCGCCTGGCTCGTCACGGAGAAGGCAGACCCGCCCCAGTTCACCTGCACCGGGTTGGCGGGATCCCACTGCGGGAGCGGCGCCGCCGCGAACTTGCCGGTGTCCTCGCCCTTGCCGACGCCGGCACCAGTGAGGTAGCCGGGCGCCCAGGCCGCCGAGATGTACGTCGCGTACTTACCGTTGATCACGCCGGAGATGTACTCCGGGGTGAACTGGTCCTGCGCCCCGACCAGCCCCTTCTTCGCCAGGCGCCCCCAGTAGTCGAGCACGTCCTTGGAGGCCTGGTCGTTCAGCTTGACTCCGATTGAGCTCTGCTGCGCCGGATTGTAGGTGAACGGGGCCGCGCCCTTTTGGATCTGCAGCGCCATCGTGAGCGCCGACACGTTCGCGGCGAAGTCGCCGAACGCCGGCCCACCCGCGTCCTTCATCTTCTGGGCCGCCTGCTCGTACTCGGCCCACGTCTTCGGCGGCGTGATGTCGTACTTCTCGAAGATGTCCTTCCGGTAGATCATCGCCATCGGGCCACCGTCGACCGGCACGCCATAGACCGCGTCACCGACCGAGACGTCCTTCCACGCGCCCTCGCTGTAGTCTCCCTTGACGGCGTCGAAGCCGTACTTCTTGATGTCGACGAGCGCCTTCTGGATCTGGAAGGTCGGGATCCGGTCCATCTCGATCATGATCACGTCGGGCGCGCCGGTGCCGGCCGAGATGGCCGTCTGGAACTTGTCGTACTCGTCACTGCCCTGGCCGACGTTGGTCCAGCAGACCTGCACCTCGCCGTTCTGCTTGTTGAAGTTGTCGACGACGAGCTGCATGTTGGGGTACCAGCCCCACATGGTCACGACCGGCAGATTCTTCTTGGGGATCGTGTTCGTGCAGTTGCTCGCGCCGCTGCCACTCGCGGTGTTCGCACCCCCTCCCCCGCCGGAGGAGCAGGCCGCGAGCACGGTCGCAGCGGCCAGCGCGGCCGCCGCAGAGAGCCATTTCTTGTTCATTGGCATATTTCCCCTGGGGATCGCAGCGCACGAAGGTTCATGCGCCGCCGTTGACACCGAGCGGATCGGCCGGGACGGGGCACGGGTGACGCGACCCGCGCCCCGTCCTTCGTGCCGATCCGCATATGAGCGCTGACACAGCACGCGTCCGGCGGCGAAGGCCGGGCGGACGGGCTCGCCTAGCGCTTGAACAGGCGTGGCGCCAGGTCGATGAGGTTCTTCTGCCACACGTCCCAGCCGTGCGGCCCCGGGGTGACCCCGTCGAACTCGTAACGGATACCGAGGTTGTTCAAGGTGGTCAGGGACGTCATGAACGACGGGTAGACGAAGTCCGTCTGGTCGCCGACGTACAGACGCAACAGCTTGGTGCCACTGTTGATCGCCTCCGCGTCGACGCCGGCGGCACTGCCGAACCCGGCCGAGAACGCCGCGACGTAGGCGAACCGCCCCGGGAAGGCCTTGAGCACGCCGAACGTCTGCCCGCCACCCATCGACAGGCCGGCGAGGGCCCGCTGCGAGGGGTCGTCGGAGACGTGGTAGCGGGCGCGGGCCGCCGGGACGATATTCTCCAGCAGTTCCTTGTTGAAGTCGGAGACGTTGCCGTTGCTCATCACGACCACCATCGGCACCAGGTCCCCGTCGAGGAACTGGTGGTCGAGGATCTGCTTGGCGCGTCCCATCTCCACCCAGTCCGTGTAGCTCTGGCCGCCACCGTGCTGGAGGTAGAAGACGGGGTACGGCTGCGCGCGGTGCCGGTCGTATCCCGGCGGGGTCCAGACCAGGGCGGTCCGCTCCTGGTTCGCCACGCCGCTTCGGTACGTCATGCTCTCGACCTTGCCGCCCTGACCGGCGGGAACGTCCGTGAGCAGGCGCGCCTTGTCCCCGTTGACGAGGAAGGTGCTCCAGGTCGGCTCGGAGGTCACCTTCGTCGGGTTCGACGCGTCCTTGACCGAGACCCGATCCACTATCAGCCGGTAATAGTAGAACCACGGGTCGAGCGGGCCCACGGTCGCCCGCCACCGGTCGCCCGCGCGGGACAGCGGGATGCGCAGCCAACTTCCGTTGGGCGCCCAGTTCGCCCACACCTTGACGCGCTCGGCGGCCGTGAAGCCCGTCGTGGTCTCGAAGGTGACGAAGCCGTCCGCGGTGACGAACGGCGTCGGGGTGGTGCCAGGGGCCGGCGGGGTGAACTCGCC
Organism: Nonomuraea sp. B19D2; assembly: GCF_040137845.1. NCBI lineage: Bacteria > Bacillati > Actinomycetota > Actinomycetes > Streptosporangiales > Streptosporangiaceae > Nonomuraea > Nonomuraea sp. B19D2. Next base: position 6,679 of record NZ_JBEFAK010000058.1, read on the forward strand.
CTTCAGCTTCCCGTGCCCGGCGCTCGGACCATGATCCGAGACCTTGCGGAACAGCCGCGGCGCGAAATCGATGAGGTTCTCCTGCCAGGCGTTCCAGTTCGCCCCGGCGTCGGGGTTGACCCCGTCGAATTCGTACGTGATCCGGGCGCGGTCCAGCGCCTTCGTCAGGCGGTAGGTCGCGTTGTACGCGGGATCCGTCACGTTGCCCGTGTACAGGCGCACCAGCTTGACGTGGCGGTTGATCGCGTTCGCGTCCACCCGCCCGACGCCATCCGCCAGGAGACCGGAGAACGAGCCGGCGTAGGCGTACTGGCCCGGGTAGGTCAGAGCAGCACGCAGTGCCTGCGTCCCGCCCTCGGCTACACCGGCGATCGCCTGGTGCGCCGGGTCGCGATGGACGCGGTAGCGGTCGGCGACCGCCTTCCGGAGATCCTGCAAACCGTCACCGTCGCTGATCACGACCACCATCGGCTCCATGGCCTTCTCGAGCGACAGGTTGTCGAAGATCTGTTTGGCCCGGCCGAGGTCGAGCCAGTCTGTGGCGCTCCCGCCGTCGCCGGACCGCAGGAACAGCACCGGGTAGGCCTTGGGGCCCTTGGCCGCGTACCCCGGAGGCGTCCATACCAGAGCCGACCGCTCCTGGTGCTTGGCCCGGTAGGTCAGGGTCTCGACCTTGCCGCCCTGCCCCTGTGGCGCGTCCGCCAGCAGGCGCGCCGCCTCGCCCGGCACGAAGAAGGTACTCCAAAGAGGCTTGGACGCCACGCCGGTGTTGTTCGTCGGATCCTTGAGACCCTTGGTGTCATCGCCGGTGACCTGGTAGGAATACAGCCCGGGCCTGAGCGGGCCGAGGACTCCTGACCAGACGTCGCCCCGGCGGGTCAGACCGAACTCCGCCCAGGTGAAAGAGGGACCGAGGTTTCCCTCGATGACGACCTGCGACACCGGGCCCACAGCGGCCTCGATGGAGGCCGCCGGAACGCTGAAGGACGCGTAGCCGCCCTCAGAGACGTTCAGCCACGGTGTGTCCGCCGCCGCCGGCCGCGGCGCGAGCAGAACTGCCGCGATCACCATCGCCCCGGCGGCGATCGCCGCTGCAAGCCGACGCACCCCCGGGGGGTGTGACCTGCCGTGATAAAGTAAAGAAGGCATGCGAAAACTCCCTTAATGGCTGGCCACGGTTGCTGCCCGACTGGCCGGCCTGTTTCATGCGGTGGATAGTTCGTGGTTGGTGTTCGCACCTCCATCCGTCGTGGGGTCAGCTTGCCCACCTGCCGTTCGTTGCCGCGAACGTCAGGTGTGATGGGACGCCGTACCCGTGGGTGGCGTCACGGTCACACAGGGCTCCTCGGTGCCGCGGTGGAGCCGCGAACCACCAGGCTGGTCGGGAGCACGATCTGGTCCGGGCCCTCCCAGTCGCCGCACACCAGCGACTTCAGCATGCGCGCGGCCTCGTACCCGAGCCGGTACATCGACTGGTCCACGGTGGTCAGCCCAGGCTCGGTCAACGCGGACTCCGGAATGTTGTCGAAGCCGACCACCGACAGGTCGCCGGGAATGCTGAGTCCCAGGTCCTTGGCGACCTCCAGGGCCTTCAGCGCCATTCCGTCGCTCGCCGCGAAGATCGCCGTCGGACGGTCCGCCCTGTCCAGCAGCCCCCGCGCGAGCGTTGCCGCGGACTCGGGATTGAAGTCGCCTCTTGCGATCAACTCCGGATCGACGGGAACATCGGCTTCGGTAAGCGTCTTCCGGTACCCCTCCTCGCGCGACCATGCGGCCGCCAGGCTGGATCGGCCCGCGATGAATCCGATACGCCGATGTCCCAGGCCGAGGAGATGCTCGACCACCGTGGTGGCACCCGCGAGGTTGTCCGCCGTCACCGACGGCGCCGTCGAGTCCCTCGCCGGATCGATGACCACAACCGGAGTACCGCTCCGCACCTCGCCCGAGGGCGTGACCACGATGCACCCGTCGGTGAGCGTGCCCGCCAGGCGGGCCAGATGCCGCCGCTCCCAGCCCTCGGAGTAGGTCCCGTAGAGATCGCTGTCGGCGTAGATGATCAGGTCGAAACCCGACTGGCTCAGCGCGTCCATGACCCCCTTGAGCACCTCGGCCGTATAGGACTGGAAGCTGTGCGTAACCAGCCCCAGGACGTTGGTACGGCTGCGCCGCAGGCTCGTCGCCACCAGACTCGACTCGTAGCCGAGCCGCTCGATGGCCGAGCGGACCTGTGCGATGGTGCTCGCGCTGACGCCGTAATGCCCGTTGACCACCCGCGACACGGTCGCGGTGGAGACGCCCGCTAAACGTGCGACATCGCTCATCGTCACCGGCGCATCGCCTCTGGCCATGCCGCCTCACAAGTTGCAATCGTTATCGGTTACGTTTGCAGCCGCAAAGGTAAGCGATGACGAATGCGGAAACAAGACCTTTTCGGCCGACCGTTCATCGGGTAGAAACGTTGGCCGCATCGCGCGGCCGAGCCGGGTGTTGCAGCGCCATGACGACGAACACCGCTGCCGTCCTGGGGATTCGCGCACTTCTGGGTGCTCCCGGATCAGCATGACGGGGCGGGGCCCGTGGAGTTGCGGACGCTGAGGGTCGTCGCCAGTTGGAGGTGCCGGGAGGCGGGCTGGACGCCGTCCGCCATGCCGAGGACGGTCTCGACGGCCATCCGGCCCATGCCGACGAGAGGCTGCCGGACGGACGTGAGCTGGGGCGTGGTCCACTGGGCCTGTGGCGTGTCGTCGAACCCGGTGACCGACAGCTCGCCGGGGACGGCGATGCCGCGTTCCTTGGCCGCAGCGAGGACCCCGACGGCGATCTCGTCGTTGCCCGCGACGATCGCGGACGGCCGCTCCTCGAGCGCGAGGATGTCATGGCCGTGCCGGAGTCCCGCCTCGACGGAGAATGCTTCGTGGCGGATCAGTGCTCGGTCCGGCGTGACGCCGGCCGAGTCGAGCGCGGCCTGGTACCCGTGGAAGCGTTCCAGCGAGGGGGCAGAGCCCAGCGGGCCGCCGATCCAGGCGATCCTGCGGTGGCCGAGCTTGATGACGTGCTCGGTTGCCGAGCGACCCCCCGCCCAGTTGGTGGAGCCGATGCTGACGAGACGCGATTCGGTCGTGTCGATCGGATCGATCGTCACGATGGGCACCTCGAGATCCTCCGCGGCGAGGAGCACCGAGTCGGGCACGGCGACGGCGAGCGCGATGACACCGACGACACCGGATGCCTTCTGCTCCTCCATCCAGGCACGGGCCGCCGTGCGGCTCGTGCTGATCGGCTTGTCGGGCGGCAGGCGAAGGAGGAGCTCGGCCTGAGCGGAGGTCGCGGCCACGAGGATCCCCTGGAGCACCGTTCCGGCATAACGGGACTCCACGATGTCGAGCACAGTGACCAAAGTGCGATCCCTGGTTCGCTCATGTCGCACCGCCGTCGGCATGTAGCCGATCTCGGCCATGGCTTCGAGGACAACCTCACGCGTGGCCGCCCCCACATCGCTGCGCCCGTTGAGGACCTTCGAGGCGGTCGCCGGCGAGACGCCAGCCAGTCGGGCGACGTCCGCCAAGGTGGCTCGCTCGGAACGACCTCGCCGTCGCATCAGGCTCCCTTCGGGTCTACGAAATTATTTCGAAACCTACCACGAACCCTTCTCACCATGGTCTCGCTCGTCGGCTGGTTGACACTGGACAGATCCGACATCTACTGTCCTCGCAACACCGAACAAGTTGCGAAATTCTTTCGTAACCAGCTCAGGATGAGAGGAGAGACCCATGCGGCTCTCCCAGAAGATCGGGCTTGTTCCGGGGTACTCGTGCCGATGCTCGAGCTGAACGCATGTTCTGGCAGCGGCCGCACAACCGGCGGTGACGAGCAGGTGAAGGTCACGGTCTGGAGCTGGGACGGCACCGTCGAACGGGCCGTTCCTGGCTTTCAGGCCGCAAACCCGAACATCAAGGTCGAGGTCGTCAACGCGGGCTCGTCCCAGGACGAGTACAAGGCGCTCGACAACACCATCCAGGCACGCGACCAAGTCGCAGGCCGACTTCGTGTCGTCGTTCGGGCTCGCCCCCGGCCGCGAGTTCGCCCTTCGGGACAACTTGACTTCACCGGCAAGCGGGTGTTCCTTCTCGTCGTGCTGGGGTCGACCTCGGTCCCAGGCATCGCCCTGGCGATCCCGCAGTTCCTGCTGTTCGCGCAGCTCGGCATGACCGACACCCCGTGGGCGGTCCTCATCCGGTCCTTCATCAACTGGCAGTCAGGCCTGTCGCTGGGCGCCGTCAAGGGCTTGAACTGGCGCACCTTTTCCCTTTTGAACGATTTCGTGAAGAACAGTGAGGCCATGAAGAGCGAGACCCGATACTTGATCGACGGTGAGCCGCGTGATGAGAGTGTGCTCCGGCACGTCTGGAGCAGATGCATCGGCGCCGGACGGGCGAACGAAGCACTGCGCGCGGACTGGCAACAGCAATTCGCCGAGGCTGTCGCCGCATGCGGATTCCAGTACGTCCGCTTTCACGGCATCTTTCATGACGACATGTTCGTGTACCGGAAGAGCTACGGCGGCGGTTTCGGCCCGAACACGCCCCTTGCCGCGCCCGTGTACACATTCAGCTATGTGGACAAGGTGTTCGACTTCCTTGTGGACTGCGGGGTCCGTCCCTTCGTCGAGCTGGGCTTCATGCCGCGCGAGCTGGCGACGCAGACCGAGACCGTGTTCTGGTGGGGCGCTCACTGCAGCCCGCCCAAGGACATGGCGCGCTGGGTCGAGCTGGTCACGAGATCGGTCGAGCACTGGATAGACCGGTACGGGCTCGACGAGGTGCGGGAATGGCGCTTCGAGGTGTGGAACGAGCCGAATCTGGTCCCCCACTTCTGGACCGGCACGAAAACCGAGTACTTCGAGCTCTACGAGCAGACTGTCCGGGCGATCAAGAAGATCGATCCCGCCCTGAAGGTGGGCGGGCCCGCGACGAGCGTCTTCGTACCCGATGACCGCTACAAGGGCGAGACCGAGGACCGCTCCGCGACGCTCGCAACGGCTGTCGCAACCGACGTGGACGCGCTCGACTGGCGCCCGGTCTGGATCGAGGACTTCATCGCCTGGTGCGGGGAGCGCGAGCTCCCGATCGACTTCATCTCGACCCACCTGTACCCCACCGACTTCGCGTACGGCGCCGACGGCGAGGCCGTGCACATCACCCGGTACGCCGATGCCACGTTCGACGACCTGACCCTGCTGCTGAAACTCGTGAAGAACAGCGCGTATCCCGATGCGGAGATCCACATCACGGAGTGGTCGACGTCGCCGTCGGCCCGCGACTTCATCCACGACACGCCGTTCGCGGCGACCTCTATCACGCGGTCGTATCTGAAGTGCGCCACCCTCGCCGATTCGATCTCCTACTGGACCTTTACGGACGTGTTCGAGGAGGGAGGCGCCGGGATCGGGCCGTTCCACGGCGGGTTCGGGCTGGTGAACGAGGGCGGCATCCACAAACCCACGTTCCACGCGTTCACGATGCTGGAACGACTCGGCGACCGGCTGCTCCTCGCGACGTCCGACGGGGTCGTGACCCGTGACAGCCGGACCTCGGCCGTGTCGGCGGTGTTCTACAACTACCCCGAGGACATGGCCATGAGGGGTGTCGGCTCGGCGAACTCGTACCCGGCGGCACGCGCGCTGGCCGAGCTGGGGCAGAGCCGCAGGATCCATCACGCGATCGGCGGGCTGGAGCCTGGCACGACGTTCCTCGTCGAGATCGTGGACTGGGAGCACGGGAACGCTACCGAAGCCTGGTACCGACTCGGATCCCCCCTCAATCTGTCAAAGGGACAGAGCGAGTACCTGAGCAGAGTCGCCGACTCGCTGCTCAGGTTCACGCTGACCGTGCCCGACGACGGCGTGCTCGATCTCGACGTCGAACTCGCGCCCTGGGCGGTGATGTCGCTGCAGCAGTCGGCTTGACCGCACCGCCGACTACGCTCCGATGATCGCGACCAGAGCACCGGCGGCCACTTCCGCCGCCAGAGTCAATCGAATGATCTTACGCATCTGACTCTCCTTCTCATGCGGGTCGGTCAGCAGCGGAAGGTGCCCCGGCGTCGCAGGAAAGGGTGGGGGTGGCCGGGGCGCCGTTGGCGGTGAAGCCGAACGTGGTGGTGCCGTTGGCCGCGATGGAGCCGTTGTAGGACTCGTTGCGTACGGTCACACCGGCTCCGGAGCCGGAGCGGACGCCGTTCCACAGGCTAATGATCGTCTGCCCGCCTGGCCAGGTCCAGCCGACCGTCCAGCCGTTGACGGCGCTGCCGCCGGCGCGGACGGTCACATTTGACTGGAAACCGCCGGACCAGGAGTTGACGGTCTCCATCGTGGCCGTGCATCCACCGGGTGCGGGGGTCGGCGATGAGGAGCTCCCGAACTGGGAGAAGAACTTCCACACCTCAGCCTTGGTCCAGGTCGTGACGCCGCTGTCGGTGTAGGTGCCGTCCACCGGGGCGGGCGTGTGGCCGTTGTCGAACGCGGCCCAGACGACCGGATAACCGGCCTGGCACCCGGAGTAGGCGGTGACGATGTGACTGCGGCTGCCCGAACTCGGCTCGGGCGGGTTCTGCGCGGTACAACCGTTGTTACGGACGAACCTGTCACGCAGCGCCCGTCCCTGCGCGATGCTGAGCACCGTGTCCCCAATGCCGTGCAGCCCCATGTACGCGATCGGCTGGGTTCCGCCGCTGCACCCGCTGAGCTGCGCGCCGGAGAAGACCGCGACCGCCCGGAAGACCGTCGGCCGCGAGCACGCGAGAGAGAAGCTCATCCCGCCGCCGTAGCTGAAACCGGCGGCGAAGCGCTGCGAGGTGTCGACGCAAAGATCCGCCTCGATGAGCCGGATCAGGTCGTCGACGAAGGTGACGTCCTCACCGTTGCTGTTCGCCCAGCCGTTGTTGAAGCCCTGGGGCGCGACGAAAATCGCGCCGTTGTTCGACAGCTGCCTGAGGCCGTAGAAGGACCAGGGATATCCGCTGGTCCCGCCGGAGTCGACGTCGGCGGCGGTGCCGCCCCGCCAGTGGAAGCCGAAGATCAACCGGTAGGGGGTGCCGTTGTGGTAGTTGTCGGGAAGCCGGAGGACGAAGGAGCGGTTCTTGCCGCTGGTCTGAATCGAGTGTGTACCGCTCCTCAGCGTCGGGGTCTTGCCGCATCCGGCGGTGGTCGCGAGGGCGCCGGCGGGCGCCGCGGCAGTGCCGGCGTCGCTGCTCATCGCCGCACGGCCCGTGACCAGTACGAGAAGTGCCGCGACAGCGACCGCGATCGTTGTGAAACGGGAGCCGCGTTCTGACATCACGTAACTCCGATCTTGGTGCGGATTCCGATGCGTCTGGATGGAGGAACCATTCGCTGCTCCCTTGTTCGGCGAGAGCATCGGCCGGCTTGGGACTACTGGAACGAGGCGTCGTCGATGGAGAAGCCGTCGGTGCCCGCGGCCGTCTCGACATAGAAAGTGGCGCCGGTCAGCGTTCCGCTCCACGACACGGTCGCCGTACCGGTGAGCTGGGTCCAGCCGCCGGAGTTCACCGGCGTCGCCGGCGTGAGCTGGAGGTAGCTCGTCGTGCCGCCGGCGGCGAGCGCCAGGGTCACCTTCGCGCTGGGCGTGCCGCTTTGCGACCGCACCCAGACGCTCGTGGTGTAGCTCTTGCCGTTGGTGAGCTTGGCGGTCACGTCCTGGGTGGTGCCGTTCCATGACGCCGTGCGCCCGGCGATGGACAGCGCCCGTGCGCCTCCGTGCACCGGGTCGGTGACGGACGACAGGGTTCCGCCGGACGCGCCCCAGGCCGTGGTGCCGCTCTCCATGTCGCCGTTGGTCAGCAGGTTACCGCCGGCGCCAGTGCCGCCGGTGAACTGCCACCAGTTCACGTTGAACAGGTTGCCGCTGCCGCCGGTGTACTTGAAGTACAGGTCACGGGTGCCCGTCGTGCCGTTCACCGGGCAGGTGACCGTCGTCCACGTCTGCCAGCCGCCGGTGACCGGCACGGTGCAGGTCCCCGCCAGCGTGCCGTTGGCTCCGTCCAGGCGGAGCTCGATCCGGCCACCGCTGGTCGCCGAGGCCACCCGCGCGGTGAAGGACGTCGCGCCGGAGCCGAAGGCGACGCCCTTGACCTTGATGTAGTCTCCGTTCTCGATCCACCCGACGTTCATGCCGCCCTCGCTGGCGGGTTCGGTCTCCACGCCGGACTCCCAGGCGATCGTCTCTGCCTCCTGGCGGACGTAGGGGTTCAACGTGCCAGCCTGGGGCGCTCCGGTCGTGGTCATGTTGATCGTGGGGATGGTTCCGTCGGCGTTGTAGGTGAACTTCTCGACGGCCACCGAGCGGGTGAAGCCGCCACCGCCCGGCAGGGCGCCGTTGTGGTAGAAGAAGTAGGATCCGCCCTTGTAGTCGATGACGCCGGGGTGGTTGGTGAAGCTGCTGCCCTGTGTGGGCATGACCGTCCCGCGGTATGTCCAGGGCCCGGTGGGGCCGGGTGCCGTCGAATAGCCGATGAACTCCGAGCAACATTTCGCGGCGAAGACGTTGTAGTAGAGGCCGTTGCGCTTGTAGACCCAGGGGCCCTCTTCGTACAGGGTGGGACGGCTGGTGTTGCCGGTGCGGGTGCCGAAGCCCGCGGTGGTGAGAGGGATCTGCGTGGGACTGCCCGAGTACGAGATCATGTCCGGGTTGAGCCTGACATACCACAGGTTGGGATTACCCCAGTACAGGTAGGCCTGCCCGTTGTCGTCGATGAAGACGGTGGGATCGATCTCACCGTTCCTGACCAGCGGGCGCCCGATGGCGTCGGTGAAAGGCCCGGTGGGGCTGTCCGAGATCCCGACGCCGATGGCCATCTGGCCGCTCGCCCGGTCTTTCACCGGTACGTACCAGTAGAACTTGCCGTTCCTGTAGACGGCCTGGCCGGCCCACGCGTCCGCGCTCGCCCAGCTGAAGGTGGCCACGCTCATCGGCGAGCCGTGGTCGGTCCAGTTCACCAGGTCCGTGGACGACCAGACCCGCCACTCCTTCATGGTGAAGTACGTCGAGCCGTCCTCGTCGTGTCCCGTGTAGAGGTAGACCCGGCCGTTGTGCACCAGTGGAGCGGGGTCGGCGGTGTAGATCGTCTGGACGATCGGGTTGTCCGCCCTGGCCATGCCCGGAATCATCGTCACGCAGCTGAGCAGCGCCATGAGCACAAGGGCACCGCGCCGGGGTAAGACGCCGAACCGAAATTTCATGTTTACCTTCCAGATCGGGGGCCGCGGTGTGTCAGGTGCGGGTCCAGCGCTGATTGGCGCCGCCGTGGCAGGAGTAGAGCTGGAGCCGGGTGCCGTTGGCGGTTCCCTGGCCTACGGCGTCAAGGCACAGCCCGGACTGCACCCCGGTGATGGTGCCGTCGGCGTTCACGCGCCATTTCTGGTTGTCGCCGCCGTGGCAGGAGTAGATCTGGATGCCGGCGCCGTTGCCGTTGCCGGCCGCGTCGAGGCATTTGTTGCCATAGACCCTGAGCTCCCCGGTCGAGGTGGCGGCCCACTGCTGGTTGACGCGCCCGTTGCAGTCCCACAACTGCATCGTTGTGCTGTCGGCGGTGGCGGCACCGGGCACGTCCAGGCAACGCCCGGAGCCGACTCCCTTGATCTGCCCGGCGAGTGGTGGAGTCGGCGTCGTGGTGGACGAGCCGCCGTCCAGGCCGAAGAAGCGGATGGCGTACGCGGCCATCCCGGTGCGCGGCAGGTCGTGGCCGGCTCCGGTGATGGTGTACGCCTCGACCTGTCCGGAGCCGAAGATCCGCCGGGTCCAGCCGGATTGCGGGCTGTCAGTGGAGGCGGGGGTCTGACTCAGTCCGTGCGCGTTGGTCCACTGGTCGACCTCTTCCTGCAGCATCGTGTACGGCAGCACCGAGTCGGCGGTGCCGTGCCAGGCCATCATGCGCGGGCGGGGTCCGGTGTAGCCGGGGTAGGCGTTCCTGACCAGGTCACCCCACTGCTGCGGCGTCTTGTCGCCGCACCCTGCGGGGCCGAGACAACCGTAGGGAACCCCCGCGAACGGCGCGCCGGCCTTGAACACGTCCGGATACGTGGCGAGCAGGTTGTTGGTCTCCATGGCGCCGGAGGAGAAGCCGGTGGCGAACACCCGCTGCGGGTCGCCGTTGTAGCGTTGCAGCACATAGTTCGTCATGGAGACGATCGACACCGGGTCGCTGCCGCCGCCGTGCCGCAGGGCCTCGTTGGACCACACGTCGAAACAGTTCGACATGCCGTTGGCGCTCTTGTTCGCCTGCGGGTAGATGACGATGAAGCCGTACCGGTCGGCCAGCGAGGCGAACTCGGTGCCCTGGTGGAAGGCCGGAGCCCAGCCGTTGCAACCGTGCATCGCCACCAGGACGCCCGGCCTGGACTCCACTCTGTCGGGGACGTAGAGGTACATCCGCAGACCGCCCGGGTTGGCGCCGAAGCTCGTCACTTCGGTCAGGACCGCCGCCGACGCTCCCGGCGCAGCCGTGAGGAACACGGACAGAGCGGTGGCCACCGCCACGATCAGAGCCGCCAGGGCGGCTCCGATGCCCGCGGACCTTCTCGTACGCGGTTCGCTGCGCTTCATTGGCCCACCTCCGCTGTTAGCGCTAACAAACGGCTGCCTACTTGAGCTGTTGGCGGACGGAGCAAATACGAGACAGAAAGGTACTGTCAAGAGCGCCTTAACGTGCAGCGGATCGGCAGAGGCAGTGCCTCAGCGCGCCCACCTCGAATTATCGAGTCTGACCGCAGTCGATCAGCGAGGGCGTCGCCATGAAACTTTCACCTCAGTCCCACCTGGCGAGATCGGCCGAAACTTTCAAGAGCCCAAGTCGCACATCATGCCAGTAAAACCCAGCCAAGCAGAGCAGGTGTACGTCGAAAGTTTTCACTGCATCCTTGACAATTTTCGGCGAGATTTCCACACTGAGTGCTCGAGGCGATCTTCCCCTACCGGCTCGGCGGTGCTCAGCGGAGGGACTGCCGTCCCGACGCCTGTGGTGTGCGTCCCTACCGGGGCGCGGCGTCGGTCCCGCAGGTGTCCAGCACGATCCTTTCCCCAGTTCGCTTATGGAGGCTCGAACATGCGCGTCAACGCCATGTCCCCCCCTACCGCGCGATGGCCGCTCGGCGCGCGCCGCCGGGCGCTGATCAGCGGCGCGCTCGGCGCACTCGGCCTGATCACGACACTGGCGACGGCGATTCCAGCCGATGCCGCGGCGAGCACGCTCGGCGCGGCCGCCGCACAGAGCGGCCGCTACTTCGGCACCGCCATCGCCTCGGGCAAGCTCGGCGACTCCGCCTACACGACGATCGCCAATCGCGAGTTCAACATGGTGACGGCCGAGAACGAGATGAAGATCGACGCCACCGAGCCCAACCGGGGGCAGTTCAACTTCACCAGCGGGGACCGGGTCTACAACTGGGCCGTGCAGAACGGCAAGCGAGTGCGCGGGCACACCCTGGCCTGGCACTCCCAGCAGCCGGGCTGGATGCAGGCGCTGTCGGGCAGCTCGCTGCGCCAGGCGATGATCAACCACATCAACGGCGTCATGGCGCACTACAAGGGCAAGATCTACGCCTGGGACGTGGTCAACGAGGCCTACGCCGACGGCAACTCCGGCGGCCGGCGTGACTCCAACCTCCAGCGCACCGGCAACGACTGGATCGAGGTGGCCTTCCGCACCGCGCGCGCCGCCGACCCGGCCGCCAAGCTCTGCTACAACGACTACAACATCGACAACTGGTCCTGGGCCAAGACCCAGGGCGTCTACAACATGGTCAGGGACTTCAAGGCCCGCGGCGTGCCGATCGACTGCGTCGGCCTGCAGTCGCACTTCAACGGCAACAGCCCCTACAACAGCAACTACCGCACGACCATCCAGAGCTTCGCCGCGCTGGGGGTCGACGTGCAGATCACCGAGCTGGACATCCAGGGCGGCTCGGCCACCACGTACGCCAACGTCGTCCGTGACTGCCTGGCGGTGCCGCGTTGTACCGGCATCTCGGTCTGGGGGGTTCGCGACAGCGACTCCTGGCTCGGCGCCAACACCACCCCGCTGCTCTTCGACAGCAACGGCAACAAGAAGGCCGCCTACACCGCGGTGCTCAACGTGCTCAACGGCGGCGGCACGACGCCGCCGCCCGGCGGGGGCGACGCGGGGCAGATCAAGAACACGGCCTCCGGCCGCTGCGTGGACGTACCCAACTCCAGCACCACCGACGGCACCGCGGTGCAACTGTGGGACTGCAACGGTCAGAGCAACCAGCGGTGGATGCAGACCACGACCGGGGAGCTGAAGTACGGCGACAAGTGCCTGGACGCCGGGGGCACAGGCAGCGGCGCCAAGATCCAGATCTACTCCTGCTGGGGTGGCGACAACCAGAAATGGCGCGTCAACTCTGACGGCACGATCGTGGGCGTACAGTCCGGGCTGTGCCTTGACGCCATCGGCGGCGGCACCGGCAACGGCACAGGGCTGCAGCTGTACAGCTGCTGGGGCGGCAGCAACCAGAAGTGGACCTACAACGCGGGCAGCGCGTGAGCTTCACCGACTGGTCGCCCTGGCACATGGGCCTGCTGACCCAGACCAGCTCCATCTGCTGACCGCGCCGCCGGCGCGACCCTCCCTCGGCCCTGGCGGGGGCCGAGGGAGGGGCCGCCCGAAACTTAACCCGCGATTCGTCGAAAATTACCCGGTTGTCCAGGGGTAACTTCTATGAAACTTTCACCGGTACAAGCAATGCGGCACGATCTCCTTGGCAGGCAGAACTCCAGGTTGAAAGGCGTTCTCATGGCGACGCCCAGGTCGAGAGGAATGCCCCTTGTTGACGCCGGTCCGGACCGTCGGATGTACTCCGCGACAACGAGCTCAACGGATTAGGCCGCCCACAGCCCTCGGCCGGAGGAAGTTAGCGCTACAGATTTCGCGGCGCCAACTGCGATTGAGTCAAGGAGCCCTGGATGTTGCCCCTCATCCCTGGCGACGGCAAGGGACACAGCGTTCGCCGGCATGTCATGGTCCCGGGTGACCTCAGCAGCGAGCTGTTAGCGCTAACAATATGCCTGCCAGCGATATCTCCGCCGCTGGCGCCTGCGCTACGGGTGGGGCTCGTCTTCCGCATCCAGTGTGCCGACGGCGGCCGGGTCCTCGGCCTCGCCGGCACCTCGCAGGGCGCGCAGGTCGTGCTCGCCGATGACAACGGCGCGAACAACAACCTCTGGAGGTTCCTGTGACGCGCGTGCTCGCGGTTCTCTCGTCACTGCTTCTCGTGGGCGTGTTCCTCACGCCCCAGGCGTCGGCCGCGACGGTCGACACCAACGCCTGGTACGTCCTGGTCAACCGCAACAGCGGCAAGGCCCTGGACGTCTACAACCTCTCGACCGCCGACGGCGGCCGCATCACCCAGTGGACCAGGAACAACCAGAACCAGCAGCAATGGCAGTTCGTCGACTCCGGCGGCGGCTACTACCGCATCAAATCCCGCCACTCCGGCAAGGTGCTCGACGTCTACAACTTCTCCACCGCCAACGGCGGCGCGATCGTGCAATGGGCCGACGGCAACGGCACCAACCAGCAGTGGCGACTGGCCGACAGCTCCGACGGCCATGTCAGGTTCATCTCGCGCCACAGCAACAAGGCCCTGGAGGTCCAGGGCGCCTCCACCGCCGACGGCGCCAACATCGTCCAGTACGACGACTGGGGCGGCACCAACCAGCAATGGCAACTCGTCCCCGTCGACAGCACCCCTGATCCGGGCGGCACCTACACCAACCCGGTCGTCTGGCAGGACTTCGCCGACGGCGACATCATCCGGGTCGACGACGCCTACTACTACTCGGCCTCGACGATGCACTACTCGCCGGGCGCGCCGATCCTGCGCTCCTACAACCTGGTCGACTGGGAGTACGCCGGCCACTCGGTCCCGAGGCTCGATTTCAACTCCGGCGCATACGACCTCAATGGCGGCCGGGCGTACGTGAAGGGCATCTGGGCCTCGACCCTGAACTACCGGCCCAGCAACAGCACCTACTACTGGATCGGCTGCGTCGAGTTCAACCGGACCTATGTCTACACCGCCTCCGCCGTGGACGGCACGTGGACCAAGCGCTCGCAGATCAACAACTGCTACTACGACGCCGGCCTGCTGATCGACACCAACGACACCATGTACGTCGCCTACGGCAACGGCACCATCAGCGTCGCCCAGCTCTCGGCCGACGGGCTCAGCCAAGTGCGCGCCCAGCAGGTGTTCCAGACTCCGAGCAGCGTCGGCACCCTGGAGGGCGCCCGCTTCTACAAGCGGAACGGCTACTACTACATCTGGCTGACCCGCCCCGCCAACGGCCAGTACGTGCTCCGCTCCACCTCGCCGTGGGGCCCGTACGAGATGCGCCAGGTCCTGCTCAACATGCCCGGCCCCATCTCCGGCGGCGGAGTCCCCCACCAAGGCGGGCTCGTCCAGACCCAGAACGGCGACTGGTACTACATGTCGTTCGTCGATGCCTACCCCGGCGGCCGCGTCCCGGCACTCGCACCGATCACCTGGACCGGCGACTGGCCGACCGTGCAGACCGTCAACGGCGGCTGGGGAGTCACCTATCCGAAGCCGAACATCCAGACCAGCCGGACGGTGGCGTCCATGATCGGCCCCGACACCTTCACCTCGGGCAGCCTCGGGCACCGCTGGGAGTGGAACCACAACCCCGACACCAGCCGCTTCTCCACCGGCAACGGCCTGCGCCTGCAGACCGCCACCGTCACAGGCGACCTCTACAACGCCCGCAACACGCTGACCCACCGTATCCAGGGCCCGTCATCGACGGCGACGATCGAGCTTGACTACTCGCAGATGACCAACGGCGACCGCGCAGGCCTGGCCATGCTGCGTGACCAGTCGGCCTGGATCGGCGTCAAGCGCGACAACGGCGTCAACCGGGTCGTGATGACCAACGGCCTGACCATGAACAGCTCGTGGCAGACCACCGGCACCGGCACCGAGGCGGCGAGCGCCAACCTCTCGGGCGGCCGGATCTGGTTGCGGGTCAGCGCCGACATCCGGCCGGGTTCCGGCAGGCAGGCCCGCTTCTCCTACAGCACCGACGGGAGCACCTTCGTGAGCTTCGGCCCGGCCTTCACGTTGAACAACGCCTGGCAGTTCTTCATGGGCTACCGCTTCGGGATCTTCAACTACGCCACCCAGTCCCTCGGCGGCGCGGTCACCGTGCGCCGCTTCGACCTCACCACCCCCTGAGGCAACACGTCGACACCAGGAAGGCACCAACCAGCAATGGCAGCTCGTCAAAGTCGGATAAATCGGAGCACATCATGAAATTCAGATCTCTATCCGTTCTCGCGGCGTTGGCCACCTTACTGGCGAGCCTGTTCGTCGCCCTTCAGACTCAGTCCGCCAACGCGGCCACCGTCGACACCAACGCCTGGTACGTCCTGGTCAACCGCAACAGCGGCAAGGCCCTGGACGTCTACAACCTCTCCACCGCCGACGGCGGCCGCATCACCCAGTGGACCAGGAACAACCAGAACCAGCAGCAATGGCAGTTCGTCGACTCCGGCGGCGGCTACTACCGCATCAAATCCCGCCACTCCGGCAAGGTGCTCGACGTCTACAACTTCTCCACCGCCAACGGCGGCGCGATCGTGCAATGGGCCGACGGCAACGGCACCAACCAGCAGTGGCGACTGGCCGACAGCTCCGACGGCCATGTCAGGTTCATCTCGCGCCACAGCAACAAGGCCCTGGAGGTCCAGGGCGCCTCCACCGCCGACGGCGCCAACATCGTCCAGTACGACGACTGGGGCGGTACCAACCAGCAATGGCAACTCGTCCGGGTGGACGGCGGCGGCAACCCCGGTCAGTGCGATCTTCCGTCGACGTACCGCTGGACCTCGACGGGCCCGCTGGCGACCCCGAAGTCGGGGTGGGTCTCGCTCAAGGACTTCACCGTCGCCCCCTACAACGGCAAGCATCTCGTCTACGCCACGACGCACGACACGGGGACGAGGTGGGGTTCGATGAACTTCAGCCTCTTCACCAACTGGTCCGACATGGCCTCGGCCAGCCAGAACACGATGTCTTCTTCCACGGTCGCGCCCACGCTCTTCTACTTCGCCCCGAAGAACATCTGGGTGCTCGCCTACCAGTGGGGCGGGACCGCTTTCTCCTACCGGACCTCCAGCGACCCCACCAACCCGAATGGCTGGTCGTCGCAGCAGGTGCTCTTCTCCGGAAGCATCTCAGGCTCCGGAACAGGACCCATCGACCAGACGCTCATCGGTGACAGCACCAACATGTACCTGTTCTTCGCCGGGGACAACGGCAAGATCTACCGGGCCAGCATGCCCATCGGGAACTTCCCGGGCAGTTTCGGCAGCACATCGACGGTGATCATGAGCGACACGACGAACAACCTGTTCGAAGCCGTTCAGGTCTACAAGCTCCAGGGCCAGAACAAGTACCTCATGCTCGTCGAGGCGATCGGCGCGCAGGGCCGCTACTTCCGCTCGTTCACCGCCACCAGTCTGAACGGTTCGTGGACACCCCAGGCCGCGACCGAGGGCAACCCCTTCGCCGGCAAGGCCAACAGCGGCGCCACCTGGACCAACGACATCAGCCACGGCGAGCTGGTCCGCACCAGCGCCGATCAGACCTTCACCGTTGATCCCTGCAACCTGCAGCTGCTCTACCAGGGGCGCAATCCCAACTCCGGCGGCGACTACGGCCTCTGGCCCTACCGGCCGGGTCTGCTGACGCTGCAGCGCTGACGGCGTGACACGGGTCCGGCCCGGATGTTCCTGACGTTCGCGGCGACGGCGTATATGCCCCATCGGCTGAGCGCCATCACAGCACGCGATCAGGTCCAGGCGGAGCCGGCGCGGCGGGCTCGGTGGAAGGCCGAGCCCGCCCGGGTCGTCCTCATGTCCGAACACGGACATGACCGGGGCGCAGAAGCTTTGATCTTGGAAGGACAGCACTGCCCGCAGCTCCGCACGCCGTGACTAGACTGCCGCCATGACCACGGAGTCGTCCGCTCTCACCATCGCGCAGCTCGCCGAGCTGGCCGGAGTCTCCACCGCGACGGTCTCCAAGGTCGTGAACGGCCGTTCCGAAGTGTCGTCAGAAACCCGCGCCGCCGTGGAGGAGCTCATCCGCCGGCACGGCTACCGGCGGCAGCGCCGCCGTTCCATGCCGACGGCCATGGTGGAGCTGGTCTTCCACGCACTCGAGGGCGACTATCCCGTCGAGATCACCAAAGGCGTGGCGGGGGTCGCCCGTGAGCACGAGCTCATGGTGGGAATATCGGACCTGCACCGTGACCACACCGCCGGGGACGCCTGGCTGGAGGGTGTATTGCGGCGCCGCCCGAGCGGCGTGATCGCAGTGTTCTCCGGCCTGACCGAGACCCAGCACGAACAGCTCGCCCGCCGCGAGATCCCGCTGGTCCTGCTGGATCCGGCCGACGCTCCCGCGCGGAACATCCCATCGGTCGGCGCCGGCAACTGGAACGGCGGGCTCACGGCCACCCGCCACCTCCTGGAGCTCGGGCATCGCCGCATCGCCATCATCACCGGGCCCGACTCCGCGCTGTCCAGCCGGGCCCGTCTCGACGGCTACCGAACCGCCCTCGACATGGCCGGCGTGCCCGTCGACCCGGAGCTGATCGGCCGGGGGGACTTCCTCATCGAGGGCGGTCTGGCCGAAGCGCACCGCATGCTGCGCCTGCCCGACCGGCCAACCGCGATCTTCGCCACGAACGACGGCCAGGCCATCGGCGCCTACCACGCGGCCCACCAGCTCGGCCTGCGCATCCCGGATGATCTCAGCGTGATCGGCTTCGACGACATGCCGTCGGTGCGGTGGGCCATTCCACCGCTGACCACCATCCGCCAGCCCCTCACCGAGATGGCCGCCGCGGCAACCACGATGCTGCTGACGCTGGCCCATGGCGAGCAGCTGCCACAGAGCCGCGTCGAGCTGGCCACCGAACTCGTCGTACGCGAGAGCACCGCGCCTCCCGCACTTCCGACCGCCTGAGCCGAAGCGCGTCCGCGAAGAGGCAGCGGGGCAAGTTCACCGCAGGAGCAGTCCCATCCGCCAGAGTGAACACCTCAGCGTCTCACGCCGACGCCACCTTCCGAAGTACGACCTGACCGGTCGCGACTCGGCGACGACGGCACAGCAGCCTCGGCATGCTCACCCCGATACAGTGCGAGAACGCGTAGGCCCGTGCGGGAGGGTCGTCGATCGGGATGTCAGCCGGCAGGTCCCGCAGGACGCCGATCATCGCTCGGCGCGGTCCCGTTGACGGCATGCAAGATCACAGCCCGTCCGCGCAGAGCGTGAGTGCGGGATGACGATAAACAATGGCGTGCGGCAGTTCGTCAGGGGTCCTGGTCCAGCTGGGAACGCCTTCGCCGCAGACTGATGCGTCAGCGGTCCCGTCTGACACCTTCGTGATCCGATAGGTCGCCGATGGCCCGCAGGTCACCTTGGACACCTTGCCGGTGGGGAAGCCGATCTCCTGGTGGAAGCAGTCGCCCTCCTTCGCGTTAAGCACCAAGCACAGCTGGATGCGTGTCCGGCGGCTGCCGACCTGGACGTATCCGTTAGTGACGTCCTCGCAGCGGTCCCCCTTCTTGATCACCTTGTAGGCGGCCTCCGGAGTGCTGCACGCGACGATGCGAAAGTCGTCCCGGACGGTCTTGCCGCCCTTTCCGAGCGCTTGGAGACAGGAACCGACCTGGGCGTTGACCGGATCGTCCGCGGCGGCGCAGCCCGCAGCCACCGCGATCAAGAGCACGCCGGCGAGGACGGCGGTGAGGCGGGCGACAAGGCGGTGGCGATCACGCGTTGGGTTGGTCACGGCACAGCAGACTAACCAGGTCGCCGGACGCCTCCATTCATTTGAAAAATCGCCGTAGCGTCAAGACCGCCCTCCCCCGCCTCCTGCTGCGGACCAGGGACCGACTACTGACCCGGTTCTCTGCACGTCGATGGGGACAAACGTTGCCGTATCACCCAGGGGTGACAAAAGGATCACCAATCCCGTAAGTTCACCAGATTCCCACTAATTGGAGGATCTACGGTGACCACCCCCCGACCTCGTATGACTGCGGCCTGCTTGGCGGTCGGCACCATCACGGCGCTCCTCGCGCCGGGCACCGCCCAGGCCACGACCGATCCAACCGCCACCGTTTTCTACCCCAACGCGGTCCAGAGCACGGGCGACGAGTCCCTCGTCGACGACCACGACCGCGACGGCGCGGCCTTCGCCCCGGCATACCGCACCGTCACCCTCACCGATCTGGACGGCTCCGGCACTCTCACCGGGCGCTACGTCAGGGTCAAGAGCGAGACCGGCAAGCCCGCCGAGGCGGTGAACGGGGCCTTCCCGGCCTGGCATCGCGACAGTGACCAGTTCGAGCAGGTCATGGGCTATTACTGGGTCACCACCGCCCAGCAGTACATCCAGTCGTTGGGCTTCGGCTCCCGGCTGCGCCCTGTGAACCAGCGCCAGATCGAGCTGCGGATCAACCAGTACGGCGGCGACAACTCCTTCTTCAGGGAGGACAAGGCCAACATCACCCTCGGCAAGGGAGGTGTGGACGACGCCGAGGACGGCGAGGTGATCGTCCATGAGTACGGCCATTCAGTGCAGGACGGCCAGGTGACCGGCTTCGGCACGACCCTGGAATCGGGCGCGATCGGTGAGGCCTTCGGCGACTACCTCGCCGTGACCGTCAGCAGTTGGAAGACCGGCGTACCTACACGGACTCCCGAGGCATGCGTGGCCGACTGGGATGCGGTCTCCTACACGTCAAGGGTCCCGCACTGCCTGCGCCGGCTGGACGGCACCAAGCACTACCCCGAGGACATGGTCGGCGAGGTGCACGCGGACGGCGAGATCTGGTCGTCCGCCCTGTACGACATCCGCAGCAGGCTTGGTGACACGCTGGGCAGCACGGTCATCATCGACGCGCAGTTCGACTTCGCCAAGGACACCACCTTCAAGGCGGCGGCCGAGGCCACGGTGAACGCGGCACAGCGGCACGGCGGCGAAACCGCCGCGGCAGCCGTGCATGCCGCGTTCACCTCCAGAGGGCTTCTCTAGCTCTGCCGGAGCACGGTCATCGGGATCGGGGCGGAGTAGGCGGTGGCACCTCCGCCTACTCCGCCCTCGCACAACCGCCAGCCATAGCCGAAGATGGCCCCGCCTTCGCGAGGAGCGCTATTTTGACCCTCGTGTATCGCCTTCGATAGCTCGTCGACCAGAACCGATGATCGCTCCGAATGCGATGAGGGCTGAAGTGGTGTGGCGGTCTCGAACTCCCCCGTGACGAATGCCGTGGATGATGTCGGCTCTGGCCGTACTGCTCGTGGCTGTCCTCTTCAGTGCCAAGGAGGTGCCCCACGCCACCATCGAGCGTGACCGCGGTGCGAGTCCCGCAGGTGACGACAGCTACCCCTGATCCTGTCTCCGCTGTTCCAGTCGGCGATCTCGCCTGAGTCGGCACGCTCAGCCGTCCTGCATGACGTAGCGGATGGGGAGGCGTTTGAGTCCGCCGACGAATGTGGTGGCGGTCCACACGGGCTCGCCGTCGAACTCGACGCTCGCCAGCCTGGGGACGAGTTCGGCGAAGAGCGCGCGGATCTCCATGCGGGCGAGCGCGGCGCCCAGGCAGTAGTGGACGCCGGAGCCGAAGGCCAGGTGCCTGTTGGGGTCGCGGCCGACGTCGAAGCGGAGCGGGTCAGCGAAGACCTCCTCGTCCCTGTTGGCCGACGGGTACGACAGCAGCACGGATTCGCCCTTCCTGATTGGCGTGCCGTTGACCTGAGTGTCGGCGGAGGCGGTGCGCATGAACTCCTTCACAGGGCTCACCCACCGGATCATCTCCTCGGCGGCCGTCGGCAGCAGGCCGGGGTCGTCCCGCAGTCGCCGCAGCTCGTCCGGGTGCCGGATGAGCGCCTCCAGGCCGCCCGCGATGGTGGAGCTGGTGGTGTCGTGCCCGGCCGTGGCAATGAGGATGTAGTAGGAGGCGGCGGTGTTGTCGTCCAGCGGCCGACCGTCGATGCGGGCGTTGGCGATCTCCGAGGCGAGGTCGCCAGTCGGCCTGGCCCTGCGCTCGGCCGTCAGCTCGTGGAAGTAGGCGAAGAGGTCCTCCAGCACGGAGGTGTGGCCCTGCGGGCTACCGCCGCGCCCGGTCTCCTCGTCATGCTGGCCGAACAACTCCTGCGTGAGCCGCAACATGCGTGGGAAGTCCGACTCGGGCAGGCCCAGCAGGGTAAGGATGACGTAGAGCGGATAGTGCACGGCGACCTGGCGGGCGAAGTCGCACACACCGCCGTACTCTGCCATCCGGTCCACGTGCAGGCGGGCGAGCTCTCGGACCCGCACCTCCAGGGCGCGCATGGCCTTGGGGCGGAACCAGTCGGCCCCGACGGCGCGCAGGACGCGGTGCTCCGGATCGTCCATGTGGACGATGCTCCTGAGCGCGGTCCCCCGCGCCCGGCGCGTTTCGAGTGCGGCGTCGAGGTCCGCAGTCCTCAGCACGGGGCGCGGGGCGCTGAGCCACAGGCTGTGGTCCCGCTCGATCTCCAGCACGTCGGCGTGGCGGGTGACCGCCCAGAACGGGGTGTATCCGGGGACCTCCACGCGGTGGACGGGAGATTCACGGCGCAGCAGCGCGAGTGCCTCGTGAAGGCCGGTCTCGTCGGCGTAAGCGGCGGGCCTGGCAAACGTTCGCCCAGCTTCGCTCACGGACATGGTGGGGTTCACGGTGGAGCCTCCTGTCTCATCGGGTGGCGCGCCGGGGGCAGTACATCCGGCCGGCCGTGAGGAGTGCTTTTCCTTCGGCGCTCTACAGGCCAGGAGGTGCCATTCCCGCGGCGCCGCGTCCCCATGCGAGGAGTCGATTCGGTCAGCGACCGGGAGCCATCCGGGCGGGTGCGTGGCGGTGGCCGAGGCGGTGCACGGCTCGTTCGATGCCGCCAAGACGGCGATCGAGGCCAGGTGCGGGCCGGTGATCGGCAAGCGGCAGATCGAGCAGTTGGTGGTGGCCGCGGCGGCCGACGTCGGGCCTTCTACGGGCACAGGATCCCCGCCCGTCTGGACGGTGAGCGGCGCCGCGGGGTGGAGGCGTGCGTCGGCTACCTGCGCGCGAAGCAGGAGTTCTTACGCTACGACCAGGCGCCGGCGGCGGGGTGGCCGATCGCGACGGGCGTGATCGAGGGGGCCTGCCGCCATCTCATCGCCGACAGGTTGAGCATTACCGGTGCCAGGTGGGGGCTGGCCGGGGCAGAGGAGGTCCTCAAGCTCCGTGCCGTGCAGGCCAACGGCGACCTCGACGTGTACTTCCGCTTCCACCTCGCGCGTGTCCATCACACCCGCTACCAGGACAGATACCGCCTCATAGCCTGACTAACCCGGCTCCCCGAGGAAGAGCGCACCCATCCTGGATTGGCTCAAGCGGCCATGAGGCGCGGTTACCCGCCGTTGTGTCCGTGATTCAGCGGGCACGTAGGTCCTTCGGTCGCTAGAGTCGAAGCTGTTGCGGAATCCCGCCCGCCTGGGGACTTGAGGAGCACTGATGTCTACAACGATGACCGGAGCTTCCGTTCGCCCCTTGGTGACCGCAGTCGCAGGCTTGTAACGCCGCGCGTGTAGCAGCAAAGTCAGCACACATCCCGGTCGCCGGGGCGAGGTGACACGTGTCACCGGCCCTTGGCGCTGTTTGGCGTCTCCGTTCGCCTTTCCGGGAGTTCTGCTGTGTCCGCTCGTCGTTCTTCACTGCTCCGTGTACGTGTCCTGGTCGAATGCCTGATCGCTGCCCCGTTCGGCAGGAAATCTCAACGGTCGAGGTCAGCTCCGCCTGCTCCGAACTCCGCTGATCAGACTGTCAACCGGAATGTCCGCCTGCTGAGCTGGTTCAACTTCTTCGGCGACTTCCGCATGTACGGGCCGATCATGGTCGTCTACTTCGCGCAAGTCACCGGCTCGTACACCGCTGCCGCCAGCCTCCTGGCGGTGAAGATGCTGTCTTCGGCAGCGTTCGAAGTCCCTACCGGGGTGCTCTCCGACCGCCTCGGCCGACGCGGCACGATGATCGCCGGTGCCGTCGTCATGGTGGCCGCCCATCTCGGGTACGCCGGCGCTTCGGGCTACGGCCTCCTCCTGGCTGCTGTTGTGCTGGAGGGATTGGCGACCTCACTGTGGAGCGGCAACAACGAGTCTCTGCTCTACGACACGTTGCTCGAAGCCGGCCGGGAGGAGGAGTTCCCCCGGCACTCGGGCCGGGTGAACTCGATGTTCCAGATCGCGCTCGCACTGGCGGCAGCCATAGGTGGCGTGGTCGCCGGCGCGTGGTCGCTGCGTGTGGTGGTCGTGCTGTCGGTCGTGCCGCAGGTGCTGTGCGTGCTCATCGCCTTGCGGGTCCGGGAACCGCGGGTGCACGGCCCGCGGGAATCGAACGTGCTGGTGCATCTCGGATCGGCCCTGCGCGGCATCCGCCGTAATCCGGTGCTCCGCCGGATGACTCTGGTGTCGGCGCTTCGTTACAGCAGCGAAAGCGCGGCCCAGTTGTCGCCTGTTTTCGTGGCAGGGCTGTGGCCGCTCTGGGCGCTGGGCCTGTGGCGCACCTTCGGCCATGGCGTGGCCTTCGTCGGCTTCCGCGTCAGTGGTTGGGTGATCGGCCGGGTGGGCGCGGCCCGCACTCTGCTGTTCGGTGAGCTGTTCGACAACGTGGCGAACTTCGTGGCGCTGGTCAAGCCGACGGTATTTTCGCCCGTGCTGCTTGGGTCACCGGCCTATGGCATGTCGACAATCGCCCAGCAGACGTTGCTGCAGCGCGAGTTCACCGACCGGGAACGCGCGACGATGGGTTCGCTTGCGTCGCTGCTCGGCAGCGTGCTCTACGCGCTCGTCGCCCTGGGAGCCGGCCTGGTGGCAGACCGTTGGGGCATCGTTCCGGCGCTGCTCGCGATCCAGGCGGTGGTGCTGATCGCACTTCCGCTCGCCTGGTGGGTGCACGCGCACGCTTCTTCACTCCCCGCGGGCGCTGGGACGGTGAAGGGATGAGCGCTGCGGTAGACCGCATCGAGCCAGGTTCCGTCGGACACGCCGAGGATGTTGAGCCCACCCTCAGAACAGAGTTTTATGCCTGTTTGTTACCTCTGTCCATTTTGGCAGGAAGGGGACCGTCACTGGACTGATCAGCGAGTACTACGGAGCAGCCTGATCGCCCTGCAACGCCCAGAATCCCCGGGGTGAGGGCCCTTCCTCCTCAAGCGAGCCTTCGTCGGCCTCGCCGTCAAACAGTACCTCGACCCCGAGCACCTATTTGGCCCACGTGCTGCTGAACGAGTTCGTCTGCGGCGCGCCCGACATGGTCGAGGTCGACCCCGAGCTTGACCAGCACCTGGGCCGCCGCACTCGCACCATCCCGGACGAGCCCGAGCAGGAGGTGCTCGGTGCCGATGTAGTCGAGGCCGCGCTGCAAGGACGCCTGGTTCGACGACTCGAGGGCTTCGCTGGCCGACGAGGTGAACGGAAGGTATCCCGACACAACGGACTGGCCTCGGCCCTGGCTCTCCTCAACCTGCCGGCGCACGTCTTCAAGGCTCAGCCCCAGGTTCTTGAGAACCGTGGCACCCACACCCTCACCTTCCCGGATCAAACCGAGGAGAAGATGCTCGGTACCGATGTAGTCGTGGTCGAGCATTCTGGCCTCGTCCTGGGACAGGACGACAACACGCCGCGCCCGGTCGGTCAACCTCTGGAACATGCTGCCACTCCTCGCGAATCAGTTGGTCAGGCCGGTGAACGTGATTTCATCCTTCCGTATGCGAGGGAGTGTCTGACACATGATCAACGTTCGCAGTTGACCCAGTTGAAGATGCGAAACGCGCCGTACTTCATCGGTCGGGTCAGGGCGCACCCTTGAGGCGAGCTTTCACGAAGTCGCCCTTCACGTGTTCCCGCCATATATCGGAAGTGCTGTCATCCGGGTTGTCGGCGGGTATGTGGTCCCGGCTCCGCTGCTGCAGAGGGCGGTTCGCGAGTTCGGTAGCTGTCAAACCGTTTGAAACGTTTCCCGAGCGGGCGTCCACCATGTGGGCCAATTTTCCTGCGCTCGCAAGCCGACGCCCTACTGGCCTGCGATTCGTCGTATTCGTCACGCTCAGTGGCCAGCGCCAGTACATCCTGGCGGCCATCGAGCACACCACCCGACGCGTCCGCGTGCTCGGCACCACCCACTCACCCGACAGCGAACTGGGTCACCCAGGCGCCCCTCACCCGCTACCTGGAGCACTACAACACGGCCCGACCCCACCGCAGCATCGGACAGTTGTCCCCGGCGCAAGCCGAAACCGGACCGCCATCCCGTATCGACCTGGCGAACCGCCGAGTCCACCGCAGAGCTTCGACTCCCGCGAGCACGGCTTCTTCCACGCCGACGACCTCCATGCCGTCACCGTCAAGAAGCTGGAAACGCAGCATGGCCGTTGACGGGGTGCGCCTGACCGCCTCCGCGTGTGAGGCGGCGGCCACCGGCTGGAGCAGCGCTGCCGTTCCCATGATCGGGTACGCGTTCACCCTGCTGGGCATGGCCACGACGCCGGTCGCGGTGGCCTGGCTGACCAAGCTGGTCATCGACGGCCTCACCGGGACAGCCTCCCTGTCGGAGCTGCTGGGCCTCGCCGCAGGGCTGGCCGGTACCGGCGTCGTCGCCGCGACCCTGCCGCACGCCTCGCGGTACCTCGGCGGCCAGATCGGCCGCGCCATTGCGGTCACCACGACGGACCGGCTCTTCGCGGCCACGGCACGATTTCCCGGTCTCCGGCCTTTCGAGGATCCACGCTTCCTCGACCGGCTGCGCCTTGCCCAGGAGGGAACGTCCAGGGCCGACGGCATCGTCACCGAGGCATTCGGCCTGGTCCGCTCCGCTGTCACTGTGATCGGCTTCGTCGGGTCCGTGCTGGTGATCAGTCCTGCCATGACGCTGATCGTGCTGTGCGCCGCCGTGCCGGCACTCATCGCGCAGCTGAAGCTGTCCCGCCGGCTCCGGCCGGCTAGGGAGCACCCCGTAGAACACGATATCGAGGACCATGAGAAACGCGATAGAAAAGCTCAGCGACCGGATTCTGGCGATGGTCGTCCCGCAGCACAGCGCTGCCGCCGTCGACTGCTACTAAATCTACAAATGCATCGGCGGAATAAAGCTTCGGGCGCACTGCTGTGACGGAAGCTGCGGAAAGTACGTGATCGTCTGCAACACCTGTTGCTAGAGCGGCGCGCCTCGGAGTATCTCCTGGTGCTGCCGGCGCAGGGAGTCGGCCGGCTCGATGCCGAGTTCCGTACTGAGGATGTCTCGCATGCGCCGGTAGGCGGCGAGCGCTTCGGCGCGGCGGCCGCGCCCGGCCAGAGCCCGCAGCAGCATCTCCCATAGGGATTCACGGAAAGGGTGGGCCTCGACGAGGCGCTCCAGTTCCGGGATGACCCAGTTGTGGAGGCCGAGCCGCAGCTCGGCCTCCACACAGAGCTCGGATGCGGTCAGGTGCATCGCGTTCAGGCGGCGGCGCTCGCAGCGGACGGTTTCGACGTCGATCTCCGGCGCCAGCGGACCGTGCCACATGTCCAGCGCCTCACGCAACAGCCCCGCTGCCACCTCCGGACGGCCCGCAGTCAGAGCTTTCGCTCCCCGGGTGAAGCGCTGCTCGAACGCCCTGATGTCCACCGCTCGATCCGGGACGACCAGGGTGTAGCCGTCCCCGAGGGTGGTCAGGTCGACACCGTGGGCGGCCAGCGGTGCCAGAGTACGTCGTAGGCGGTATACATACGTTTGCAGACTCGCTCTGGCTGTCGCCGGCGGCTCGTCCGGCCAGAGCTCCGTCATCAGCCGATCCACGCTGACCACTCCGCCTGGACGCAGCATGAGAACGGCGAGGATCGCCTGCTGCTTCGCGGCCCGGACGTTGATCGCGCGGCCCCCGCCGTCGACCACCGCCAAGCGTCCCAACAGTTGGAACATCGTGCACCTCCGATCGGCATTGTGCTCATGGCGGGTATGTCCCCGGTATGGCAGGCGACGCGTGCAATACCGGGGCTCAGAGGTGAGCCGTGGTGCAGCGGGCCGGGGCCGTCTGGATGCGGGTGGGAGTTCGCGGACCGTGGCGGCGCACAGGAGCGCGACCACGGAGGCGGCGAACCTTCCTGGTGGTCGAGACGGTGCTTCTCCAACGGCTGTATGTGTCTGCTCTTCATCGAGCACGGCGCGCGGTCCGATTCGTCCCAGCCAGCCGAGGATGCGGGCAGGTCAGCTGGGGTGAGCCGTGGCCGACGTGGCGCAGGTGCGGCCGCTACCACCCTGGTCCTCATCTCGTCGCCCAGGGCTCTCTTTGACGAGGACTCATCGAAGGGTTCACTCGCGTTCACCCGTCCGGTCTTCCCCTTGCCCGGTTGCTCCCCTGGACGAAACAGGGGCCCTTGGGCGTCTTCCCCGAGCTTCGCACCCCCGAACCCGTAGGTTCGAGGGGTTCCGATGTCCTGAGACATCACAGGGTCGGGATGGCGGGATTTGACCCCACGATCTCTTCGTCCCGAACCAGATCGAACGCAGGTTTGACAACGGGAGTAGGCGCTTCGGCCCGGCGTTGTACGTCTCCAATGCCCGTCAACGTTGTGATCATCTTTGGTGATCTTCACTCGCTGGGGACCTGAAAACGGGTGCTTCACGCGCCTCCTCGGGGGTTGATGCTCCCATCAGAGCGGCTGCAACACGGGGTTCCGTGTCACCGCCGCTCTTTGCGCGTAGCGTGCCAGGAAGGCGGGCGGAGCGCCGTCACCGGGCTCATGTTCTTCAGGTCTTTTGCTGAAGGTTCCCGGGACGGATAGCCACATCATCGATCTGGAACGCGGGTCCGGCGGCGCTCGCGTTCCAGACAAAGGTCCAGTCGACGCGGGTCGTGCCTGCGGGCGCGGTGAACGTGCCGGCTGCTTCGGTCCAGGCGGTCTTCTGGGCCAGGGAGATGGCGTCGGTACGCAGCACCGTGCCGGACTCGTCGCGCCACCGCACATTCCACGTGACGGCAGGCATGGTCGCCACAGCCTCCCGGTACCACAGCGACACGTGGTAACTCGTACCGGCGACCACACCGCTGTATCCGGGGAAGTTGTCAAGCGCCACCGCGCTGCCAGACGCCTGGGTGCTGGTCATCTGCAGCGAGCCGGTGCCACCATGCGCGCCGCCGGTCTGGTGCGCCAGGCTGGCCCCGTACCAGGGAGTGTAGGGCGAGGTCGTCGAGCCGGACTCGAAGTCCTGCTCAGTGATCGCCGGCGGGACGGGCGTGCCGCCGTCGAACGTGCTGCCGGCGTCCTGGCCGTACTGGGGGCCGACCCACTGCCCGGGCAAGATGCGATTGCCCATGTCGGTGACCCTGAACTGCCACGGTCCTGTGTAGGTGTTGTCGTGCCAGGAGTTGTGCGACTCGTGGACGATCGACTGCTGGATCACGGCGCCCTTGTACGGGGACCAGTCTGGGTATGTGCCCCAGTTGGACAGCAGGGCCATGTGCCCGCAGTACTGCGTTGGGCAGCCGCCGTTGACGGCACTGGGGTCGAAGGCGAACGTGTTGTGGTGGATGTCGACGTTCTTCGTCCACCAGCGGCAGTTGGTGTAGAGCGGCTCGCTGGCGATGGCAGGAGCCGAGCACTGTGAGGTGTTGGTGGGTCCGACGATCAGCGTGCAGTCGCCGGTCGTCGAGGCTGGGCTGTTGCAGAACCGGTCGGCGTTCGCCCATGCGGTGATCCCGCCCCAGTTGTTCTCGAGCCGGTTGCCGGTGATCTCGATCTTGCTGGTCCGCGCTTTCAAGCGGGGCTCACCATCCGCCTCGGACAGATAGATCGCCGCTTCGGGGAACGGGTCGCCCTTCGCTGCCCGCTCGGCACCGGAGGCCCAGGCGTTGCCGCGGATGGTGTTGTTCCGGATCACGACGTTGTAGCTGATCTCGTAGAAGATCGCGAGCGACTCGTTGTCCTCGATGAGGTTGTCCTCGATGAGGAAGTCGTTGTTGTTGGTGTCCGCCCACACCCCCGGCCCGTGGTTGCCGTGGACCCAGTTGCCGGTCACGTCGGCACCGTTCACCGCCCAGAACTTCATGCCACCGGTACATCCGCACCCAGGGACCTGGTGCTCCCAGTCGTCGGTGTTGTTGCCGGTGAACTCGTTGTCCGCCACAACCAGGCCGGTGATGGTGTTGCCGGCCTTGTACGCGTTCAGGCCGTACTGCCCGTTGTCCTTGAAGCAGTTGCCACGGATCTTGTTCGTGGCCCCGGCCATCAGCCCCGCGCCGGAGTTGTCGCGGATCGTGTTGTGCTCCACGACCCAGCCGTCGCCGGAGTCGTGGTTGACCACACCCTCATCGCGCGGCGCGACGAACCCGGTGATGGTCAGGTACCGGATCGTGACGCCGGTCGCCTGCTGACCGAACGCGTACCGGTTCAGCCGCTGCCCGTCCAGTACCGCGCCGGGCGCGCCGATGAACGTCGCGCCGTTGCCGGGGACGATCTGGGCGTACGTGCCGGTGCCCAGCGTGTGCGTGCCGGTCTCGAAGTAGTACGTGGTGTTCGCCTTGCGTAAGTCCACGCCGCTGTTGTCGCCCGCAGGGACCACGACCGCCCCGGAGGGCGGTGTGGACGGGCCGTTCAGCGACGAGCTGCCGCAGACCGCTGCCGTTGCCGTCGTCGAATCGGTTGCCGGATCGACCGCGTCGCCACTCGCCGGCGTCGCGCCGCCCATGACAACCGTGGCGAGGGCCACCAGCGCCACCGGCCAGGTTCTTCGCATTCCTGTTCTCCTCCAGGTTCTGACCAGCCTTGGCCGCACTCGACTGCCAGCCGTCGGCGCTGTAGCCAGAGCTCGCGCCTACCTTCAAGATCAAACACCGAGAGAGTACTGCAGGGCCGATGCCGGCGTCCTGCTGATCAGGGACAGCGATAGACACCACTGCCCCTGAGATGTCCCCTCCCGTGGCGCACACATCCGCATGCCAGACGTGGGGGCCGCCCGAGGACGAGCAGAGAGATCCGGGACCTGGTGCTGTGCCCGGCGCGGGAGAACCCGATCTGGGGATATCGCCGGGTGCGCGGTGAACTGGTCCGGCTTGGCTATCGCGTGAGTGAAGCGACCGTGCAGCGGATTCTCCCGGGCCGGCGGGTCGGCCCGACTCCCCGAAGCGTCGATACCTCCCGGCGGACGTTCTTGCGCGCCCAGGCGAAAGGGCTGCTGGCCGTCGTACGGGTCCGCAGTGCTCGGCCTCGTCTACTGAGCCGGTTTGGCCTCATCAGCCGCCCCGTCGCAGAACACCTCCTGGACAAGCTTGTCCACCAGCTTCTGGAAGTCCTTTGCCGGGCCTCTTGTGGCCTCGTCCACCCAGGTCACCGAGGCGGTCAGGGTCTTGCTGCCGTCGGGTGAGCTGTACATCAGCGCCCCGTAGCCGTGCGGGGGGCTGCCGTTGTGCTGGTAGACGGTGCCGCAGCCCGGGCCCAGGTCCTGCACGAACAGCCCGAAGCCGTAGTTGTACTTCCCGTACGGC
The DNA here is from genome assembly GCF_040137845.1 of Nonomuraea sp. B19D2. Classification (NCBI taxonomy): domain Bacteria; kingdom Bacillati; phylum Actinomycetota; class Actinomycetes; order Streptosporangiales; family Streptosporangiaceae; genus Nonomuraea; species Nonomuraea sp. B19D2. The sequence goes on from NZ_JBEFAK010000058.1 coordinate 37,322, forward strand.
TTGCGCATCTCGGCCAGCAGCGGGGCCGGCAGGAGCTTGCCACCGTTCAGCGCGGAGATGAACGTGTGCAGGTCCTGGGTGGTCGAGATCATGTCGCCGGCGCCGGCCAGAAGGGAGAGGTTCTGGCGGGCGATGTCGACCACCTTCTCCTGGCCATCCTCCTCATACCGGTAGTAGCCGTGGGCGTGCGGTCCGGGGAGCTCAGCCCGGTTGCCCGGCACCACGGTGCCCTTCAGGTCGAGCGGCCGCAGGATCCGCCGCTGCATCTCTTCGGCGTACGAGTGGCCGGTGACCTTCTCGATCAGCAGCAGGGCCAGCGTGTAGTTGGTGTTGGAATAGTTCTGGTCCGTGCCCGGCTCGAACCGTGCCGGCTTGGACAACGCGAGCCGTACCAGCTCTTCGGGCCGGTAGCTGTGGAACCGGTTGGCCAGCCATGCGTCGCCGGTGGCGGGGATCCCCGGCACGACAGTCCCGTCGTCGTAGTGCTCGCCGGTGTAGTTGAACAACCCGCTGGTGTGCTGCAGCAGCATCCGCACCGTGATCCGCCGGTCCAGCCCGAGCTCGGGCAGGTAGCCGGCCGCCGGGGCGTCCAGGGCGATCTTGCCCTCGGCCACCAGTTGCAGCACCAGGGTCGCGGTGAAGGTCTTGGTGACGCTGCCCGCCCAGAACCGCCCGTTCGTCGGCGGCTTGGCGCTCTGGCCCAGCTTGCGCACCCCGGCGCTGCCGACCCACTCACCCCGCTGATCGTGCACGCGCAGCTGCATCCCGGCGAAGCCGGCATCGACGAACTCCTGGATGGCCTTCTGCAGCTCTGGGCGATCCTGCCCGGCAGCGGCCATCGGCACGGCCGTGCTGCTGTCCGCGGCGGCCGCCCCGGGTGCGGCCACTCCACCCAGGAGCGCGGCCGCCAGCGCCGTGGCCGCCACTCGCCGCAAGACCTTGCCGCGAATGACCGGGCGCTGATGCACGCCGTCGATGCGCTGCCCGGTCGCCGTGATCACTGGTGGAGGTTGGGTTTTCATTGTTCCTCGTCTTTGGTGTCGCGCTCAGGCGAAGAGCTCGCCGAGCAATTCGGGGTCGATGGGGCGAGGCGGTAGGCCGGCGGCTGGGCGCCCATCAGCTCGCGTACCAGGAAGTCCCAGGCGCGCTTGCTGTGGCTACGCAGGCGGGCATCCCCTCAAGCAGCGTCGAGGGCTGCGGTGATCTTGCGGATCATGTCGGCCAGGGTGGGGCTGGGCTCGCCCTGGTGGGTACAGGTGGCTGCTTCGACGGCGACGATGACGGTGCTGCGGAAGTTGTCGGCCTCTGCCAGGTCCTGCTTGTTGAGCAGGTTCATGGCCGCCGTCAGGGCCGGCAGCACGTGGTCGGCGAGTTCGGCGACGGACTTGCCGTTCAGGTTGATGTCCTTGGTCTTTGCGGCGAGCACGTGCCCGACCAGGCCGGTCGCAGAAGCCAGGGCAAGGGAGCCATCGGTGGCGATCCTGTGCGGCGAGCCGGCGGCTCCGGCGGCGGCCAGCAGCGAGACGGCGCCGTACGCGGCGGTGCGCAGGGTGGTCTTGTCCTGGTCGGTCAGGGTGATGGACATGGTGGTGCGCTCCTTCGATGGAACAGTCGGGTGGTGGAAGGCGGCCCTGCTGGGCGGCCAGGGTTTGGCCAACCGGATCTACCGGGCGCGGGCCCAGGTGTCAGTCGTCGATGGCCTGGTAGAGGGTGGTCCAGAAGTCGTGGATCAGCCGCGCCGGATCCGGGGTTGACAGCCCGACCTGGGTGAGCAGGATTCCGGTGAGTTGCTTGTCCGGGTCGGCGTAGGCCGTGGTGCCGGTTCCGCCGTCCCAGCCGAACTGGCCGACCGACGCGTAGTCGCCCCGGTAGGTGCGCACCGCCATCCCAAAACCCCAGCCACCCTGCTGCCCTTGGCCGAACGACAGGTGGACGTTGCTCTTGGCCAGGTCGTTGCGGGCGGCGTTCTGCTCGGGCGTGAGGCGGTTGGTGGTCATCAGCTCGACGGCGGGCCGGGACAGGATCCGTTCACTCCCGTGCATCCCGCCATTGAGCAGCATCCGGAAGTAGGCGTGGTAGTCATCCACGGTGGAGACCAGCCCGCCGCCGCCATGCTGGAAGGCCGGAGGCCGGCTGTAGCGTCCGCTGGCGGCCTCGTCCCACACGTGGAATTCTCCGGTCTGCGGGTCGGGGGCGTAGCTGGGCGGCAGCCGGTCGATCTTTCCGGCGGGCACGTGGAAGCCGGTGTCCTTCATCCCCAGGGGGTCGAAGACGCGTTCGTGCAGAAACGTCTCGAACGTCTGACCGGTGACCCTGGCCACCAGCACGCCGAGCACGTCGTGGCTGAGCTCGTACTGCCAGCGCTCTCCGGGCTGGTAGGCCAGCGGCAGCTCGCCGAGGCTGCGCATCCACTTGTCCGGCTCTGGCGCCAGGCCCGTTCCCGGGTCGTAGTTGGCCCGCTCCAGAACTGCGGCCATGATCGGGGAGCCCATCAACGTCAGGTCCACGCCGAGCCCGAACGTGGAGGTCAGCAGGTCCCGTACGGTGATCGGCCGCCGCGCCGGCACGGTGTCCTCCAGCGGGCCGTCGGCCCGCGCCAGCACCTGCCTGTCGGCCAGTTCGGGCAGCCACTCATCGACCGGGTCGTCCAGCCGCAGCCTGCACTCATCCAGCAGGACCATCGCCGCCGCCATCGTGACCGGCTTGCTCGTGGAGGCCATCCGGAAGATCGTGTCCCGGCGCATCGGCGCGCCACCGTCATGACGCATCGTCCCGATCGCTTCGACGTGCGTCTCCTCGCCCCGGCCGACCAGGGCGACAAGCCCGGGAATCCTCCCGGACTCGACATGCCGCGCCAGCACCTCGCGCAGCCTGCGCAGCCCTGCCTCGGAGAAGCCGCTGTTGCCAGTTCCCATCATGAATCTCCTTACATACAGTGTTCGATCTTGCGAGACCTGCCCTGGCCTGGCGCTCATGGCTTCGATGAGCGACGCACGGGGGTCCATGGCTGAACCGCTCATGGCAGCCACCATCGCCGACCGCGCTGATATCGGGCCGTTGCCGTCCTGACGCGGCCACTGACACGACACCGCCTGGTCAGCGGCGCGGGCAAAGCTGTAGCAGCGCAGGCGGACAGCCCGTCAGGCGGCGTCGAGGGCTCCGGTGATCTTGCGGGTCACGTCAGCCATGCTGGGGCTGGGCTCGCCCCGCTGGGTGGCTGCTTCGACGGCGAGGATGACGGTGCTGCGGAAGTTGTCGGCCTCTGCCGGGGCCTGCTTCCTGAGCAGGCTCATGGCTTCAGTCAGCGCAGGCAGCACATGGTCGGCGAGTTCGGCGACGGACTTGCCGTTCAGGTTCACGCCCTTTGTCTTGTCGGCGAGCACGTGCCCGATCGGGCCGGTCGCGGAGGCCAGGGCGACGGACCCGTCGGTGGCGATCCGGTACGGTGAGCCACCGGCGGCGCCGGCAGCGGCAAGAAGCGACACGGCCCCGTACGCGGCGGTCCGCAGGGTCAGCTTGTCCTGATCGGTAAGGGTGAGGGACATGCGGAGGCTCTCCTTGCGAAGTGGTCAGGTGGTGGGCAGGTCGAGCTGGTATTCGTGGGTGCGGCGGTGGAAGCCGAAGCCCAGCCGCCGGTTGACGGCGAGCATGTGGGTGTTGTCCTGGGCGTTGTCGGTCTCGATCTCGACGATGCCGGGGTGCTCGGCACGCAGCCTGCGCACCATTGCGGCCTTGACCCACAGCCCGAGCCCGTGGCCGCGGTGCGCGGGCACCACGGCGGTGTCGTACTGCAGTGCCCGGCGGGTCTCCCCGGCCCGGATGACGAGCTCGGTGTATCCGGCCATCTCCCCCTTGCCGAGCGCGGCGGTCGTCAGCAGCAGATCACCGCGGTCGGCCAGCACTTTGGCCATGGCACGGACCCGGTCGGCGGTCCAGGTCTGGTTGCCGTAGTCCATGTCGCCGGTGGGCATGTCGTTCATCGCGTTCTTGGCCGCGGCGAAGGCTTCGGCCAGCTCGTCGGGGACCGTGCCGGTCCAACCGACCAGCTCGTAGCCGGGATGCTCGATGTCGGCCTCGGTATCGTCGGCCTGCGCGACGTCGAGCAGTAGATGGTCCAGCGTCAGCACCCGCCGGAAGCCGCGCGCGGTGCAGAAGGCCTCACCCGGCCCTCCGCCGGCCGCGGCGGTGATCAGGCTTCGGCGCTGCTCTGCCTCTGCTGCCAACACGGCTGTGGCCAGCAGTTGCGAGCCGACCCCTGAGCGCCGCCGCTCCGGGGCGACGTGCAGCTCCAGTTCCGCCAGGTGATCTTGGCCGGGCGAGGCGAAAAGCCGCAGCCCGGCCACACCGACCACCGCGCCGCCGGTCTCGGTGGCCAGCCAGAGCAGTCGGCGGCTGTCCAGCCCGCCAGCAGTGAGCTGGGCATGGACCTGCTTGGACGTGGGCCGGGGCTCATCAGGCAGATCGCTGGCGAGCGAGGCCACTACAACCGCATGCCAGGCGGTGGCATTCTCGGCCGAAACCCGAGGCATAGGGACAATCCGGGTCACGCGAAACTCCTTGGTGGGGATGCCTTGGACGCCGGTCATGACTTGTGTCATCGCTTCCTTCAGTCGGTGTGGCGCACGAGCGGCCAGTCGATGTCAACGCGGGCCGTGTTGGCGAGGTAGTTGGTGAACACATTGAGCGCCACGTGGGCGATGACCTCGACGATCTGCCCGTCGGACAGACCGGCGTGCCGGGCCGTGGCCAGCTGATCGTCGGAAACAGCCCCGCGCTCTCGTACCACGGCGGAGGCCAATCCCAGGACCGCGGCAGCCCAGGGGTCGCCGGCTTCGCCCCTCCTCGCGCGGCCGGCCTCGACCGCGGTCAGCCCGGCCACCTTGGTTCCGCGGAACGAGTGCACCGACAGGCAGTAATCAGACTTGTTCTCCTGCGCCACCAGCAAAGCGATGCGCTCGAGCAAGTCCGCCGGCAGGGTTCCCTCCGCGCCCAGGATGCCGACGACGTCCAGGTATCCCTTTAACACGGCCAGATTGTTGGCCATCACCTTGGCCAGGTTGGGGATGACCCCGAGGGCCTTGTGTGTGGCGGTGAACAGTTGCGCGGCCTCACCGGTGGCGATCTCCGGATCAACGATGTGCATGCCGGCAATCCTGCAGTTAGGCCTTGATAGATTTCCGATGCGTTCTCGATGCAAGCGCTGGCGGCCTTAGGAGTGACGGCATGCGGTTCAGGGTCCTCGGCCCGGTGGAGGCCGTGGCTCCGGGTTCCCAGCCGCCCAGGCTGGCACCCCGGCATCGGGCGGTGCTCGCCTATCTGTTGCTGCACGCCGAGGTCGTGATCAGTACGGATCGGCTGATTGACGCGATGTGGGGGCTGCTGCCGCCGGATTCCGCCCGCGCACAGATCCAAACCACGATCGCCGCCATCCGCCGGATGCTGCGCGCTGCGGGAGCCGACCAGATGCTGGCCACTCATCCGGCCGGGTACATGATCACCCCCGAGCCCGGCCAACTCGATCTGGACGAGTTCACCAACCTGATCGCCAAGGCACAGGCCACCTCGGGCGACCCGCAGGACACCGCGGACCAGATCCGTGCCGCGCTGGCGCTGTGGCGGGGAGAGCCGTTGGCTGATATCACCGCCGATTACGTCCAGAGCGCCAGAGCACGACTGAACGGGCAGCGACTGACCGCCATTGAACGCCTGGCCGAATTAGAGCTGTCACTGGGCCACCAGGACGACCTCATCGACGAACTGACCGTCCACGTGGCGGCCAATCCGCTGCGGGAACGGCTCTGCGGCCAGTTGATGCTCGCCCTGCACCGCGCCGGACGCCAACCCGACGCGTTGCACGTGGCAAGAACGTTCCGGGCGGCCCTGGCCGAACAGCAGGGGCTGGACCCCGGCCACGCGTTCAGCAAGCTCGAACAGGCCATCCTGCGTGACGACCCCGGCCTGCGGGCGCCGGCCGCCGCGCCGACGAAGTCGCAGCGGGTGAACTTCCTGCCCTACGACGTCCCGGATTTCACCGGACGAGAAGGCGAGCTCGACAGGCTCGCCCGCTCGTGGACGAGCAGCAACGGTGGCGTCGTGACGATCTCGGCGATCGACGGGATGGCCGGGATCGGCAAAACGGCGCTCGCGGTCCATGCGGGACACCTCCTCGCGGACCACTTCCCTGACGGGCAACTCTTCGTCGACCTGCAGGCGCACACCGCCGGTCAGGCGCCGCTCGATGCCGGCACCGCGCTGGAGGTCCTCCTGGGGCAGCTCGGCCTGCCCGCCGAACGCATCCCGGCGTCGGTCGCCGATCGCGCCGCGGTGTGGCGGTCCGAACTGTCCGGCCGTCGAGTGCTGGCCGTGCTGGACAACGCCCTCGGCGCCGAGCATGTGCGGCCGTTGCTGCCCGGCACCTCCAGCACCCTCATCCTGATCACCAGTCGCCGACGGCTGACCGACCTGGACGGGGCACACGCCCTGTCCATGGACGTGCTGCCTGCCGCGGACGCCGTGGAATTGTTCACGGCGATCGTGGGCGAGCGGGCGGCCGCCGAACCGGTCGCGGTCCTCGACGTGCTGCAGTTGTGCGGTTTCCTGCCACTGGCCGTCCGCATCGCCGCCGCCCGCCTGCACCATCGCCCCCGCTGGACCGTCGAATACCTGGCCGACCGGCTCCGCGACCAACGCCGCAGGCTTTCCGAGCTGGCCACCTCGGAAAGAGGTGTGGCAGCCGCGTTCACCCTGTCCTACCAGCAGCTGGATCCCGATCAGCAACGCATGTTCCGGCTTCTGGGGCTGCAGCCGGGCCGTGACATCGGCCCCGACGCGGCCGCCGCGCTGGCCGATCTTCCACTCGAGCGGGCCGAGATGCTCATGGAAGACCTTCTGGACGCCCACGTCCTGGCCCAGTACCAGCCCGGCCGCTACACCTTTCACGACCTGCTGCGTGAACACGCCCTGGCCACCGCAGCCGCCCAAGAGCCCCCAAGCGCCCAGCGGGAGGCCCTCGGCCGGCTGTTCGACCACTATCTCCACAGCGCGAGCACGGCCATCGATCACCTCTACCCCGAGAGCAAGAACCGCAGGCCACGCATCCCCGCACCGGACACCCTGACCTCGTCCCCGCAGGACGAGGTCGAGGCGGTCAGATGGCTGAACGCCGAACGCGCGAACCTCATCGCGGTCGGCCATCACACCGCCGGCCACGGCTGGCTCACACACACCAGCCAGTTGGCGGCCACCTTGCATCGCTACCTGCTTGGCCACGCCCATCATGCCGACGCGCTGGCCCTCCATGGCTTGGCACTCCAAGCAAGCCGGCGACTCGGCGACACAGCGGCCGAAGCCCGCACGCTCCTCGACCTCGGTGAGGTGCGTTACTGGTGGCACGGCCACTACGGGCAGGCCGCCGAGCATTACCGGCACGCCCTGAACCTTTCGCGCGAAATCGGCGACCTGGACGCCAAAGGCCGCGCGCTGCACAACCTCGGCAACGTCTATAAGCGGCAGCGAGAATACGACCAGGCCCACGACCACTATCGACAGTCCCTCGCCCTCTTCCGTGCGTTCGGCGACCGGGCCGGCGAAGCCAGCTGCCTGACCAACCTCGGCACCGTCCACGAGCACCAAGGACGCTACGAAGACGCTCACGACCACCATCGCCAAGCGCTGTACCTCTATCGCGAGACCGGATCTCGCATTGGCGAAACCATCGTCCTGAACAACCTCGGGCTGGTGTGCCAGCGGCAGGGCCGCTATGACCAGGCCCGCCACCATCATCGCGACGCCCTGCACCTGTGCCGCACGTTCGGCTTCCCCGGAGACGAAGCCGAGTCGCTCAACGCCCTGGCGGAAGCCGCCCGATCCATGGGCGACCTCGCCCAGGCCGTAGCCGACCATGACGCCGCGCTGACCCTCGCCCGCGAGGTGAGCTACCGCCCGGAGCAGGCCCGCGCCCACGACGGCCTGGCGCACGTCTACCGCGACCTCGGCCATATGGACCTCGCCCGCGACCACGCCCTACAGGCCCTCGACCTGTACACCGCCCTCGACGTCCCCGAGGCCGACGATATCCGCACCTTCCTCAGCGATCTCCATCAGCTATGACACACAGCTGAAAACCGGATCGGCGGCGTCCTCCACAAATACTCACATGCCGCTTGACCTGCATGGATGGAATTCGCACGTTCGACGTCCGCACCACGTCCGGCATCGGGCCTAGATGGCGACAAGCTGGCGGGTGATGCTGGGATCACTGATCCTGGTGTCGTCTGCCAGCAGGAACGCCTTCGACAGGATGACCGACAGCATTCCGCCGTCCTCCTCGAACGGTAGGAACACCGATGAGGCGGAGCGGCCGCGGTCGGGGACGATGCACAGGTAGGCGTCGTTCGGCTCCATCAGGATGTTGCCCGACCCCAGATGAATCCGATAGGTACGCAGTTGCCCCCGCACGCGCAGGAACCGGTCGGTCAGCTCCACCCGGTCGGCGATCTTCAGCCGGGGCAACAGCCGGGCCAGCGCGTCACGCCGCGTGCGAGCGGTCTCACTCAGTTCGCCGAACCCGTACGAGCCCGAAGGCCGGGACCGTCCGGTCGACGAGCTGTTCGTGGCTCAGCCCCTCTTGTACGGCCACCGCGTCGAGAGCATCGGACGCCTTCGCCAGCAGGGCCGGTCTGCGCAGCTTTGCTCGCACGCGCGCGAGCACGCCCACCGTGTCGAGACCGCCCCGCTTGGCCAGCGCGTTCAGTGCGGCGTTGGCCAGTCTCTCGTTGCGGCAGACGGCGGCGCCGCCGGTGCCGTTGCGCCCGATGCCGCAGTTCGTGGCGACATCGCCGAGCAGCGTGGACACCCAGGGCGCGTCGATCACCTCACACGTCCACAACATGCCGCGCAGCGGGAGGGCGGTGTGGCGGGCGAGGAAGACCCTGCCGCCGGGCTCGCGACTCTCGCGATGGGTGGCCACGCGGGAGAGGATCTCGCGCAGCACCGCCACGCCGTCGTCGGTGAGCAGCGTGCGGACCTTGGCGAGCCAGGGTCCGCTGGGCCTGTTGGCCTTGGCCTTGCGCCAGTGTTTCAGCAGGGGCAGCACGGCGGGGTGAGCCAGCCGGGCGGCGTACTCCCCTGCCATGGCACGGGCGATGGGGTCGCCGTCCCAGACCAGGCTGCGCACGACACCGGCCACCCCGTGCTCCGCGGGCTCGGTCAGTACGCGCCCCAGGTCCTTGCGTAACGCGGCCCGGCCGGGACTGCGGTGGGCCGGGTGCCACGACGGCGCGTCACCAAGGATCTGACGGCGCTCGGGGTATCCGAGCGTCGCGATGGCGGCCAGCGGAATCCGGTACAGCTCGGCGTGCCCGGTGTGACCGCAACTCGACAGCGCGTCGGCGATCTCCCACAGGACGCGCGTGTCCTCGAACGTCCAGGGGATGTCGCCATCGGCCACCTCACGCACCAGCCGGAGCACCTCCTCGGGGTACTCGTGGCCGCCCTTGTCGCCCAGGCTGAGCCGCAGTTGCGCCCACATGCCGAACGCCCTGCGCCCGGCGTCGTCGGCGCCGGGCCGCCCGCCCGCGTCGTACCGGGCGAACAGCTCACGCGGCAGCCCCTCGATGCGGTAGTTGAGCAGGTAGCCGTAGGACTGGGGAAAGTTGTCGAGGACGCCCATGTCAGCAGCCTGCCCGCGGCACGAGGCGGACGAGTTCGCGCGCCTGGCTCGCGTCGGGCCGAGCGGGAAGGGCGATCTCGACTGAGCACCTGCCGGTGGCGCTCTCGTCTCTGAAGGTGGCCGTGGCCATGGGGGGCTCCATCGTCGTCGGTCGGTCAACGTGACGGGCCATAGTTATCAACGGGCACCGACATTTAGCCTCACTCGTGGAGCTGCCCAAGGCATGCTTGGCAGTTTCGTCGAGTGTCCGGGTGGGTCCTTCCAGTACGGCTTGCTTACCGACTGGTAGACCTGGCCTGCGAAGGTCAGCAACTCCTCTCGATTGATTGAGCTTTCCTCCGTTCCCCGGACACTTGACCTGAGGTCATCCCGATCGAGTGCGAGCCCTGGCTGGCGCGTCTGTCGTCGCACACCGTGGGGGTGGAGGTGCAGGTACGCGGCCTGGATGGGCAGCGGCAGGCCGCTCGAAGCGTCCGGCGAGCATGCAGCGGAGGCCGAGCCAAGGGCTGGCGAGGGCGCGGCGCTCAGCGGCGTCTGAGCTGCACTGCCGCGCGGAAGCCGGGGTGGAGACCGCCGCCTTCGATGGCGGTGACCGGGACCATCATCCATGGCTGGGCCGGGCCGAGCAGGGGTGAGTACGCTGGGACAAAACCCTGGTCGAGCAAGGAGACGGCGAAATCGGTTGACACGCGGCCTGAGGCGTCCAAGGCCGCCGTACCGTGCCAGGGAAGGACGGACGCCCCGCCGAGGTAGGTGAAGCCAAGGCAGCCGTTTCGCGGGTTCGGTGTCAGCCGGATCTGATGGGAGAACATCGCCGCGTCGAATCCCAGGTCACGATCGGCCCACAAGACCGCCATGTACCGGATGGTGTCATGCCAGGCCTTGGACAGCACCGCGCGCCGTTCGCCGGCGATCGGCGCGGGGAGTGCCGGGTCGGCCAGGTTGAACAGATCGGCGTAGATCTGCTTGGCCAAAGCGGCGTCATGGCCCTGTGTCGTGGAAACGGTGTACATCAGCGATCGGAACAGGCTCTCGAAATGCGGGATCGCCATTCCAGCACCGCGATTGCCGCCGATCATGTGGGTCGTCCGTAGGGTGGCCTGCTCCAGCGCGGGCGCGGGTGCGGAGACGATGTCCAATCCGGCGAGGGCAGCACGAATTTCCGCCACTCGCTGCGGGATGAGCGCGGCATGCTGTCGCACGGCGAAGAGTCCCATGCGCTGTTCGGCGACCTCGTTCAGATCAGCGATCGTGAGGATCTCCGTCCCACCGGCAAGAGCGTGATAGGCGAGCAGTTTCTCCCGGTAGGCAAGCAGCAGATGTCGCGGGTGCGGCCGGAAGTGGTTGCCGTCGCCGAGCACCGTGATCGCAAGTCCTGGCGGATAGATCTCCTGCACCGTACGGTGCAACTCGCGCAGCCGGATCATGGCGGCGAGTTCGGACAGGTCGGGCTGGCTTCCCAACGTCTTGAGCTTGTTGTACGGGAATTTGATCGGGAAGCCTCTGGTGATGACGGGAATGGGGGCGCCGTCAGCCACCCGGGGCTGGATCTCACGCCTCGCCATGGCCAAGGAATAGTTCGCCCGTGCTCCCTTGCGGAACTGCGGGCGCGTGAGCAGGTGGTAGATATCGGCCACGAGATCGCCTGTCCGGGGGGCGCGCCCGGCCGTCTGGATCGCGGCACGTTCGGCGCTTTCGAGCAGCGTGTCGATGATTTCCAAGGATTCGCGTTCGCTGAGCCGTACGGCGTGCTCCAGAGCGAGTTTTCCCTCCGACATCTCGGCCAGCGACAGTTCGGCCAGCGAGTTCGCGTGGGACAGCGCCGGAAGCCGGGTGGCCGGCGCGGTGCGGGCGCACTGGGGAACGGTTTCGAAGGACCGGACGACATCGGCACCGTCATAGGGACGCTCGTGGACGTAGCCGGGCAGTGCCACCGCGACGAACAGAGCGTCCGGGAGGACCTTGGCCATCGCCTGCCGGTTCTCGCAGATGTCGTCGAACACCGCGACGATGTCCAGGTCGGCGAAGCTCCGCAGGCTGTCGGCCTTCAGTTCGTGAACGGGCCGGGAGCGGTCGTTCTGCAGGAAGGCGATGCGCGTCCCCGTGATGCCGGCGTTGGCCAGTGCGTGCTCGGTATGCTCGCGGACCCGCTCACGCCGTCCCGTGTTGAAGACCACGCGACCGCCGGCGTCGTACACATCCCACACGAAGCGGGCCAGACCCGGCACCGGTGTGTCCCAGCGCAGGTTCTCCCACGGCCGGAAGAAGGCGTGCCTGCCGGGCCCGGGCGTCGGCGCGGCGCGCATCGCCCGGAGCAAGATCCGCCAGCGAGAGGTCTGTCAGCGGCACGGCCTCACCGGTCCCCGACACTCGGCCGTCACCGGGCCCGACGATCTCGTGCGGTTCTTCGCCACCGGCGTCCAGGCCGCGGTGCTGAAGCCGGCGGACTCCTCCGCGAGCGCCGCCGTGTTCGCCGTCCACGGTGTCGAGGAGGCGCTGGACCGATGGCCGCGTGTACGGGCGATCTCACCGAGCCGTACCGGCATCGTCGAGGAGTACCTGAGCGGGGCGGAGGCGAGCGTCGAAGCTGTGGTGCGGGACGGCAAGCTGATCTTCTCCTCGCTGACCCGCAAACAGACAGGCGGCCCTACCGGCTTCCTCGAGGTCGCCCACACCACTGACCGGGCCGATCGTCCCAACGCCGCCCTCAACGCGCTCGTCCGCGACCTGATCGCCGCCTGGCAGGTCGAGTCGGCCGTCTTGCACGTCGAGGTGAAACTTGACGGCGGTCGCCCGGTCCTGCTGGAGGCGACAGTGCGACCGGCAGGCGACTACATCACCGAATTGGTGTCGGCGGTGCATGGCCGCGACCTCTATCTCGACCAGGCGCGCCTGGCGCTGGGCCAGCCGCTCGCGGTGGACCGTCCGGCCTCCGCTCGGCGGGCGGAGGTGCGGTTTCTGCTGGCCTCCGGCATCGTCCGCCGGAACGTCGCCCCGGTGGAGGTACTCGCCGGCCTGACGGATGTCAAGATCGTGCGGCAGCTCGCCGCGGCCGGCTGCCGCCTTCCGCCGCTGACCGCGAACTGGGCCAGAGCCGGGTACGCCCTCGGCTGGTCCACCGACGATGGCGATTCGCTGACCAGGCAACTCCGGACTGCTGTCAGCGAGCTCGGCAAGCTGATGGGTGCCTCGGAGATTGCCTGACTGGGGAGTGGGGCGGCCGGGAAGCTCGGCGAGCCGGTCAAGGTAACGGTCCAGCCAGCTGTGCACGTCGAGATCAAGACCGCGACGCCCCATCACTTCCACCTGTGGCGCTTGCGATCGTGTCAGGCGCGCTTCCAGCCATCCTTACGCCCCGCCTTCCAGGTCACCTCGACGATGTACGCTGCCGATCCGCTGGAGCTGGGCGTGCACCGCGCCCCCCACCCTGACGGCATCGCCCCCTCGCCGCTGACGGCGTACGTGGCGAGGGAGCACAACCGCGACCTGGCGCCGCGTAGATGTGCACGGCAGATGATGATTGGCCGGACTTTGATGCGCGAGGGCGCCCCCACGCCGATGATGGTCATTTATGGGTGAGGATCGCAGGTCTGTCCGGGTGTGGATGTGGGCGTGCGGGCTGCTGCTCATGGTGGCCGGCGTATTCGCCTGGATGGGTTTAAGGGCTGCGGGGTGGGGTGATGTCGACCCTGCCAGTTTCATGATGTCAGCGCTGTCGCTGGCGGTGTCGATCTGGTCGGGATGGCAGGCGGTCCGGGCCAAGCAGGTGACCGACACCGATGTGGACCTGTGGGCACGGAGGCTCGAAGGAGCAGTCGTGACCTCCGAGACCGCACAGCGGATGCAGCTGCTAGGCCGGCAGGACCGCACAATCGATGTAGCTTTCATCCTCACTCCCGCACCCGGCCACAACGTCGGCGAAGCCGCGTCCGAGGGGACGGTGGCGAACGTGGCGGGGTACTTCCGGAAGCTGACGCCGCAGCGGTTAGTGATCACCGGAGACGCCGGCTCCGGCAAGACGGTGCTCGCGATCGAGCTGATACTGGGCCTGCTCACCGACGACGACCGCAGACCTGACGATCCGATCCCAGTCCGCGTGTCCGCCGCGGCCTGGGACGCTCAGACGAGCGTGGACGACTGGCTGGCAGCGCACCTGGTACGCACCTTCGACCTGTCCAAGGCCACCGCCTGGGCCCTGCTGCGGGCCGATCGGGTGCTCCCGGTCATCGACGGCCTGGACGAGATGGACCTCGAACCCGAGCCCGGCTACGGCTCACGCGCGGGCAAGGCACTGCGGGCGCTGAATGACTACCAGCGCGGGCGCACGAAGTCCCGGCTGGTGCTGACCTGCCGGTCAACCTCCTACGACGCGCTCATCTCCGACGACGCCTGGGCACACGACGCGGCCCGCGTCACCCTCTCGGCTGTCACCGCGGACCAGACATGGACCTTCATCGAGGCAGTCGCCGGCACGCATCAGCGAACGCGCTGGCAGCCGGTGCTGGACGCGCTCACCCAGCCCGGCCACCCGCTGGCGGAGGCACTGGCCACACCCTGGCGACTCACCCTGGCCGTCACCGCCTACCAGCAACGATCCGACACCGGGGCCTACCTGCGCGACCCCGCCGAACTGGCGCACCTCGCCGACCAGGCCGACACCGCCACAGACCCTGATCAGATCCGCGATCACCTGCTCAGTCTGTTCATTCGCGCCACCATCGCGGCCGCCACCCCACCAGGCGCGAAGAGCCGCTACCGGCCAGGCCACGTCCACAACTGGCTGGCGGTCCTGGCCCGCTATCTGGACACCAATATGACCCGGCCCTCGTTGGACGGCCGCACCCTGTCCGGCACCGACCTCGTCCTGCACGAACTGTGGCCGCTGGCGGGGAACCGCTCACGTGTCCTCGGCCTCGGTGTCATCGCGCTCATCACGGCGGTCATGGTGCCGGCGTTCGCACTGGCGATCGGCCACGACGGCATCACGATCGGCGCCATAGCCGCGATAGGCCTAGGGGGTGGCGGCAGCCTCATCGCCTGGTTGGAAGTGTGGCCCCGCCTCACTCACATCGACCTGGCCCAGATGAAGTCCCCCACCGCAATCGTGGCCGGATACGTGGTCTGCCCCCTGTTCGGGCTCTGGGGCGGAGCCACGACCGGGAACGGAGCGGCCGGTCTCGCCACCGGACTTGCGGCAGGACTCCTGATCGGATTACTCCTGAGCCTGGCAGGCTCGCTGATGATCCCCGGCTACAAGCCCGTCGCCACCCCCCGCGACATCGTCCGCGACGACCTTGCCAGCGGATCAGCGTTCCTGCTCCTGCTGGGACTGTCCATGGGGCTGGGAGCGGGCATCGCCAGTGAGCTCAACCCGGGCGGCCTCGACGGGATCGAGGCCGCCGCGACAGTCGGCCCCACCGCGCTGGTCTTCGGGATCTACATGGTGGCAATAGGCGGTCCAGGCAACGCCGGACTGCGGTACCTGCTCCTAATGCTGTGCATGACGCGGCTGCTGCCGTGGAGACTGGGCCGTTTTCTGCACTGGTGCTACACCGACACCGGACTGATCCGCATCGCCGGCATCGCCTACCAGTTTCGCCACCGCGAACTCCAGGACTACCTCGCCCGGCACCCCCGCCCCTGACCAGCGCCACCAAAGCGACCACCTGGCGAATGAGGCGACCCGAGCAGCCACACGTTCGCAGGCTTTCCGCCGTGTGGGTGCCAAATCATGCCACACAGCCCGATCTGGAGTTTTGCCATGCTCGGCAGCTCGGCTCCACCAGGATCGCAGCATGGCTCTACGGATGCCGTACATGATCGTCTTGCGGGCGCGGCAAGATCATCGCGTCGTCTGAGCCCCGGGGTGTCCTGGACCAGGAGAATGTGTCACCCGTGATCACTAGCATGGCCTTTCGCTCACGATCATCGGACGCTGAGGAGCGTGTCATGGCCTTCGACAGGATCGGCTACTGGACGTGGACCGACATGGAGGAGGTCGGGCGGTGGCTGTCGACCGGCATCGATCCCAGTGCGCGGGCGGCGGTGGCTTGGGGCGTGCCGCTGATCGCGGCGTCCGGGCGCGGCTCCAAGGAGGTCGTGGCCGCGCTGGCGGCTCAGGCCAGTGACGTGAACGTACGCGGGGAAGACGGCCGCACCCCGCTGTGGGAGGCGGTGTGGGCGGACAACGGCGGCGCGATCGAGGCGCTGCTGGCAGCCGGGGCCGGCCCGTGGGTCGAGGTGATGTGCGGGTGGTCGGCCGGACGGCTGGCACTGGCCGGGCCGCAGGCGCCGTTGTTCGCCGGTCTTCCCGGAGCCGTTCCGCTGGAGGAGGAGCATCGAGCCGCCGTCCAGCGGGCCCGTGAGCGTAAGGCACTTCTCAGTGCCGCGGCCGACCTGGGCGGGGAGTGGGCGGTGGGGATGGGCCTGACGCTGGTCACGGGAATCACCGCCGATGAGGCGATACGGCGACTGGGGGCCGACCCCGCGCGGTTCCCTCCGCACCCTCCTCGCCCGGCACCGTGGCCGCCCGAGGACGAGGAGTACCCCGAGGACCTTTACGACGTCGGGTTGCGATACGTCGCCGTCACCGAGATCGCGGGCGGATGCGCCCTGGTGCAACCGGAAGGCTTCGCCGTCACTCTGAACGAGACGGTGAATCCCCTGTCGGCGGGCACCCGGTGCCTGACGGTCTACTTCAACGCCAAGAGCGGCACGCAGAGCGGCTACGTCGTCGACGGCGAATGGGGCGACCGCGATCCGGTCGACAGTGACGCCCACCCTGGCGAGGGCCCAGCGCGGACGCTGGACCGTTTCCTCTACTCCTGGGCCCAGAGCAGGGAAGACCCGATCTCAGCCGAGATCGGACACGCGTTCACGCTGCTGGGCCTGGATCCCGGTGACGGCACGTGCGTGAAGGGACCGTGGTCCAGGTGGGTCGAGATTCCCGGGTGGAGCCGATTCTGACCTGTCGCCGCACGGCCTCCACGCGGCGATCCGCGCAGCTCGCCGCACCGTGATATCCCTTCTTCATGGCCTACGCTGACACAATGGCCGACATGACCGGATGGGACCCGAAAGCGGACCTCCACCGTTACCTCAAGACCGCCCGCGAGTCCCTCCTGTGGAAACTCGACGGCCTGTCCGAGTACGACATCCGCCGCCCCCATACCCCGACCGGCACCAACCTCCTCGGCCTGGTCAAACACCTGGCCAGCGTCGAGTTCGGCTACTTCGGCGACACTTTCGGCCGCTCGTCCGGCGAGCCGATGCCCTGGTTCGAGGATGACGCCGAGCCGAACGCCGACATGTGGGCGACCCCGGACGAGTCCCGCGAGCAGATGATCGCCCTCTACCACCGCGCCTGGGCCCACGCGGACGCCACGATCGAGGAGCTGCCCCTGGACGCGACCGGCCACGTCGCCTGGTGGCCGGCCGACAGCAACACGGTCTCCCTGCATCGCATCCTCGTCCACGTGATCGCCGAAACCAACCGCCACGCCGGGCACGCCGACATCGTCCGCGAGCTGATCGACGGCGCCGCCGGCCGCCACAGCCACGACCGCCTGCCGAACGCCGATGATGACTCATGGTGGACGGACTACCGCGAACGCCTCGAACAAGCCGCCCGGAAGGCCGCCGAGAACCAGCCGCAAGGCGCATGACAGCGGCCGAGCGCAGGGACTAGCTCTCGCACTGCCGCGCGACACGGTAAGCGAGCAGGACACAACGAACGGCCGCGATCCTCGTGGTGGGATCTTCGGCGAGCACTCAAGCTTTGGCCGCCTGGCAAGCGAGCCACCGCTCTCGGGTGATCGCGTACTCGACCTCACCAAGAACGCTGCCGGTGAGCGGCTCGGCCCACTCCATGTGGAACGTACGGACATGCTCCATGCCGAGTGCGGTCATGGTCGCACGGGAGGCGGTGTTGACCGCCATGGTCTCGGCGAAGATGCGGGGCAGTCGGAGATCTTCGAACCCGTGTCGAATGAGCTCGCGGGCCCCCTCGCTGGCCAATCCCTGGCGCCAGTAGCGACGCAGGAGCAAGCGGCAGCACAGCAGTGGTGGAGCGGGGTGTCCGCAGCTCAGCTCACCGAGCTTCCGGACCATGTCGCGGTGCTGGCTCTGAGTGAGCACGCCGCACGAGCGCTGCCTGTCTCCGGTCAAGGCGATCGCGAGCACGGGTACGGCATCGCCGTCCACACCGGCCGTCTTCTCTACGGGGTGGTCAGACCATGCCCGCACTCGCTGGGCCGGCTCCCCACCTCAACGCGGATCTTCGTGCGCAACGCCCGCGAGAAGGCGCTGATCACCCGCGATGAATCTCGTCGACGCCGACCTGGTCACCCACTTCAACCTGCCCGACCATGAGCAAACCGCTCTGCTCTGAGCGGGACCTTCCACGTCGGTTTCGACGTCGTCGGCTGGGCCGCCGGGCCTTCCGCCGGACCGGGAGGTGCCACGCACGGCCAGATAGACCGCCCGCACCGCGAGCGTGCGCTCGATTCGGTCGATGATCGGGGCGAAGAACTGCCGCCGGTGGTCGGCGTCGCTCATCGAGGTGACCGCGAAGTACATGCTGCCGAACCCGGCGAAGAGCGTGGCGATACGCAGCAGCGCGACCGGCACCGTGGGCAGGAGGTCTGAGGGAACGGGCACGCCGCCGATCCACTGCTCCGCCGTCTCAGGCGTGACCACAACCAGGCCGAGGACGAGGAAGAACGCGAACAACGCCAGTCCGGCTACCGCGGCCTGCATCAGCTGACGGGTGGCCAGCATCAGCAGCAGGTTGCGGACCTGGCGCCCGTTGAGCGGCACCGCGCGCGGCGGACCGTCGGGCATCAGGTCGTCGATCGGTACCTCGGCCAAGGGCGTGCCCTTGCAGGCTGATGCCAGCTTATGCGGGCTGAGGTCCTGCTCGACTCGTCCGATCTCCTCGCGCAGGCGGGCGGCCGCGGCGAGCATGGCGACGGCGGCGAACAGGGCGACGACCAGCGAGATCCGCCACCACGTCAGGCGGTTTACGGCCTGCCACAGCTCACCGGTGAAGAACAGGAACAGCGTGACGAACAGCAGCATGGGCAGCGCCCGGCCCAGCAGGTGCACGCTGTTGCTCATATCGGAGAAGGTGCGCCGGATCGCCCGGCGCAGCAGCGCGCCCATACCGTACGTGGTGGCCAGCAGCGTCACCACGAAGACGGCCGCGAAGAAGATGACGAACCCGAGCAGCCCGACCACATGTCCTGCGGGCGGGGTGACCGTATCGTCGACGGCGAGTTGCAGCAGGGGCACGACGATCGGCATCGCCGCGTACCCCCCGAGAATCGCGATACTGGTCGTGCGTGAGAAGTGGGGCAGCCGCCGGACGAACAGACTGATCGCCACCCATACGGCCGCCGCTACCACGATCACTCCGCCGAGCAGGATCCACTTCCCGGAACCCGCGGTTTTCAGGGGCAGGAGCCAGGCCAGGCTGGCGAGCGCCACGAACGCCAGCGGCGGGACCATCCGGGGCAGCACGTGCGTGGTGAACTGGTAGCCCTCGATCATCGTGGGTGCACCACGCCGGACGAACCAGCGTTCGGTCTGGCGTATCAGGGCGGGTGATGCGGTGAACGGCACCGTCGATCATCCCCTATCGAATAGTTCCGAGCTGAGCAGTGGTCCCACTACGCACAAGCGATGCGGGTGGTTGGTCGGCATGCGCCGGGTTTGCTACATCAGCGGCCATTGCGAAACTTCGCTGCGAGACGTGTACGGCACTCCCTCGAAGGCCCGCTCAGCATGTCGCTTCCAGCGTTATCGCTTGAGAGCGTCGTCGGCCGACGCGATGAGCTGGCACACCGAGGTGAGCATATGCTGGCCGAGGCCACGCTCTGGCCGTGGCTGGCAGAAAGCACCCCAGTCGAGCTTTGCGATCGGAGATCTAGGGCGCGGACCCCTGGCTTCAGCCATGGGGGTAAGCCCTTCTGTCGAATCTTTGAGCGGTAGATAGATCAACTCCGTATATTGATCCGTGTGGCTGTGACCTTGCGCACGAACAGCAACACGCCTTCCAGTGTGCCTTTCACGAA